>JACRNE010000005.1 GCA_016219345.1 Candidatus Saccharimonadota bacterium | reverse complement strand
GGGTATCTAATCCTGTTTACTACCCACGCTTTCGCATCTCAATGTCAGTTTCGGCCCAGATAGCCGCCTTCGCCACTGGTGTTCCTCCTAATATCTACGGATTTCACTCCTACACTAGGAATTCCAGCTACCTCTCATATACTCTAGCTTAGCAGTTCAGATAATATAAGTATGGTTGAGCCACACGATTTTACTACCTGCTTACTATGCCACCTACGCAACTCTTTACGCCCAGTAATTCCGGATAACGCTTGGATCCTCCGTATGACCGCGGCTGCTGGCACGGAGTTAGCCGATCCTTATTCATATGTTACCGTCAAAATCTTCACATATAAAAGCAGTTTACAACCCGAAGGCCTTCATCCTGCACGCGGCGTTGCTCCATCAGGCTTTCGCCCATTGTGGAAGATTCCCTACTGCTGCCTCCCGTAGGAGTCTGGACCGTGTCTCAGTCCCAGTCTGGCTGATCATCCTCTCAGACCAGCTAATGATCGTCGCCTTGGTGAGCTTTTACCTCACCAACAAGCTAATCATACGCAGGCCGTTCCCAAACCGCCGAAGCTTTAATCCGAAGATCACATGCGGTATTAGACACCATTTCTGGTGCTTATCCCTCAGTTTGGGGTACATTCCTACGCGTTACTCAGCCGTCCGCCGCTCGCCGGCGCTCACATTTTGCTCCTATTATCTAGCTTTTAGCTAGATGCTAACCCTTTCGTTTTTTTAAGCTGCAAATTCTCTAGAAGAAAATTTCCGCTTCGTGTATCGAAAAGAAAGAAGCAAATTGTGAGCCCGCTGCCGCTCGACTTGCATGTATTAGGCACGCCGCCAGCGTTCATCCTGAGCCAGGATCAAACTCTCCATTAAGAATTTGTCCGTTACTGTTTAAAAACATCTCAGTCAAATGAACTGACGTTGATTTGCACTATCTAAGTTTTTAATGTCCGCTCTCACAGCTATCAATTGTTTCTTAGAGAGAAACTAATAGACAACTCCTGAAAAGCTCCAAGTATCTTACACGAATACAGTGTCCCCTGTCAACAGATATAGGAAACTTAATTTTGCCTAAGAAGTTAGCTTCTTTAAAAGCTTAATGTCGTCAGAAATAATTCCATCAGTTCCGATAGATATTAATCTCTTAATTTCGTCTTCTTCATTGACCGACCAGGCGTAGATTAGAATTTTTTGACTATGCGCAATTTTTAAGATTCTCTTATTTACGCATTTATAGGGAATATGCACTACCCTAATACCCTTTTTTCTTAAAAAGCTAAATACAATCGGAGCAAAAACCATGGCAGGATAGGCCTGTACTCTATATAGGCAAAGCCCTGTAGCCTTCTCATCTTTTGATTTGATTAATTTTGCCAACTTGACTGATCTTCGCAGACTAAATGATCCCAGGCTAACTCTATGAGACGAATTAGTTCTATTTATTAACTCTGCCAAAGGCTCAACGACCTCTGATGTCTTAGCATCAATACTAAAGAAACATTCAGGAAAAGTGTTTAAAACATCCTCCATTAGCGGGACTTCACCCTGGTTTTTAAAAAGTAAATCATTTATTTCAGCCAAACTCAGTTTCTGGAGCAAGCCTCTCTTCTCTAGGCCGCTTTTTTTTCTCATATATGAATTTTTGGATCCGTGATAAGAGATTAAGCGGCCATCTTTAGTTAATATGACGTCAGTTTCTAGGAAGCTAAATCCCAGGCTAACTGCACCTCTAAAAGCCTTTTTCGAGTTTTCTCCAGCCAGATTACCACCTCGATGAGCAATTAGGTGTGGCCTGGCCTGCCGTAGTAAATTGTTGGAAGCCATCGCTCTACTTGGTTTTGGCTTTTGATTTTGGAGCTGAGGTATCTTCTTCAGGCTCTTTCTCTATCTTGTCTACAAGCGCTAGTGATACAACTTTGTCATTTTCATTCAATCTCATGATACGAACGCCCTGTGTAGCTCTGCCAAGCTCAGAGATGTCTGTTAAGCCTAGGCGAATAGTCTGTCCGGCAGCTGATATTAAAATTACTTCCTGTTTGTCGTCTCCTGAAAGGGTCTTAACGCCTATTAATTTACCTGTTTTCTCGTTTACCACAGCTGATCTTATACCTACACCACCACGTGCATGTGCAGTAAATTGAGCAATCTTAGTCCTCTTACCATAGCCGTATTCGCTAATCACAAAAATACTAGAACCTTCTTCTACAATATCCATGCCGATAACCTGGTCGCCAGCACGCAGTCTTATACCCCTAACACCTCTAGCTACCCTGCCCATTGGTCTTGCGCCACTTTCATGGAATCGAATTGCCTGCCCTTGGGAAGTTGAGATAACAACTTCGTCTTCGCCAGATGTCATTCTGATCCACTTAAGCTCGTCGCCGTCGTCCAAATTAATAGCTATCAATCCAGAGTTCCTAACATTTTTATACTGGTCAAAAGGAGTTTTCTTGACCACGCCTCTAACCGTACACATTATGAGGTTATTGGCATCTGTCTGTTTGGATATGTTAATTACCGCACTGACTGTCTCCTCTGGCTGAAGCTGCAATAGGTTAACTAGAGCAACACCTTTGGCGTTAAGATTAACAGCTGGAACTTCATAAGTCTTGAGCCGGAAAACCCTACCTTTGTTCGTAAAGAACAGTAGGAAGTCATGGGTAGATGCATTAACCACGTGTTCAATCACATCTTCTTCGCGAGTAGCCATTCCCCGCCTTCCCTTGCCACCACGATTCTGGCGCTTATAATCAGCAATTGGACTTCTCTTAATGTAGTTTGCTGACGTAAGAGTTACAACAACTTGCTCATCAGGAATTAGATCTTCATCACTCATTTTTCCTAACTCGCCTGGTATAACTTTGGTGCGTCGCTCATCACCATACTGTTTTTTAACTTCTAGGATTTCTTTCTTGATAATCTTTAGGATTTCTTTTTCATCGGCCAGTACTTTTTCTAGCTCTGCAATAATCTTGAGTAGTTCAGCTAGTTCGTCTTCTATCTTCTGGCGCTCTAGACCTGTCAATGTACGTAGCTGCATAGCCAAGATAGCTTTTGCTTGAATCTCAGATAGCTTAAATTTAGATATCAGGCTAACTTGAGCCTCATCAGAACTCTTACTGGCCCTGATGGTTTTAATAATTTCTTCAATATGATCGAGTGCGATCTTAAGACCCTCTAAAATGTGTGCACGATCTTTGGCCTTGCGTAGCTCGTACTCTGTACGTCTCCTGACAACAACTTGTCGGTGTTTGATATATTCCTGAAGAATATCCTGCAGTCCAAGTACTCTGGGTTGTATGCCGTCTACTAGAGCTAGCATATTGTAATGAAAACTTGTTTGCAGGGGTGTTAGTTTATAAAGCTGGTTTAGAATTTTCTTAGGGTAGGCGTCTTTTTTAAGGTCAATAACAATTCTCACACTTCCCCTGGCAGTCTCGTCTCTTATATCGCTAATACCAGTCATTTTCTTGTCCTTTACAAGATCTGCAATTTTTAGGATTAGGCTTTCTTTGTTTAGCGCATAAGGGATCTCGCTGATGATAATCTGATGCTTACCCTTGTTATTCTCCTCAATATCCGCTACACCGCGAACCACCACTCCACCACGTCCCGTTGCAAAGGCTGTGTGAATAGAATCACGACCATAGACAATGCCTCCTGTAGGGAAATCAGGACCCTTAACATGTTCTAAGAGATCGTCTAACGTAGCGTCAGGGTTATCTATAAGTGTTACGACAGCATCTACTATTTCATTTAAGTTGTGCGGAGGTATATTTGTTGCCATACCTACGGCAATACCGATCTGACCATTTAAAAGTAAGTTTGGTAATTTAGCCGGCAGAACCTCTGGCTCCTGACGGGTTCCGTCATAGTTATCACGAAAAGGTACAGTGTCCTTTTCTATGTCAGCCAGCATAGCATCGGCATTATTTGTCATTTTTGCCTCTGTATAACGCATAGCGGCTGGTGGGTCGCCGTCCATTGATCCGAAGTTACCCTGCCCGTTAACAAGCATGTAGCGCATTGCCCAGGGCTGAGCCATACGCACCATGGAGTCGTAAATAGCACTGTCACCGTGAGGGTGATATTTACCCATTACTTCACCAACAATTTGCGCGCTCTTAACAGTCTTGCTGCCTGGGGTAATGCCCATTCGATTCATAACATACAGAATTCGTCGGTGTACTGGCTTAAGACCATCCCTAACGTCCGGTAGAGCACGTGCCACAATAACGCTCATGGAATAACGCAGATAGCTGTCTTCCATGACATCTTCTACTTTCCTGCGCTCTACGACACGGGAGTGATCAAGATTTGAGAGGTCATCATCGTCAAAAGGTTGATTCTCAAGTTGAGTTTCTACAATCTCACCCTCTAGTGCTGGTTCTTCGTTCATTTCTTTATCCATATTAGACATCCAAATCCTTTACAAACTTTGCGTGAGTTTGAATAAAGTTTTTACGCAACTCTACCTCTGTACCCATTAATTTATTAAAGATTGCATCAGCTTTTTCTGCATCATTCACCCGCACCTGCACTAAAACTCTTTGGGCGGGGTTCATAGTCGTTTCAAATAGCTGCTCAGCGTCCATTTCACCAAGACCCTTGTATCGCTTTTGCTCTGTAAAACCAGCTTGTTTGTAGCGTTCATCCTTAGGATTAATCTTATTTCCTTCTGCTTTTCGCTCTGCGATCTTTTCATCAAGTACTTTCTCTAACTCTGCTTCGTCGTAAATAAATGTGTTTGCCTGCTTACCAGATTTAACTAATTCAAACAGTGGTGGTTTGGCAAGATATAGGTACCCTCCATCAATAATCGGTTTCATGAACCGGAAGAAAAATGTTAGCAGCAGGGTGCTTATGTGTGATCCGTCTACATCGGCATCTGTCATGATGATGATACGGTGATAACGCAGGCCGTCCATGCTAAATTGTTCTTCTATGCCGACTCCTAGGGCCTTGATAAGTGTAACTATCTCATTATTACCCAGCATTCTATCTAGGCGCGCCCTTTCAACATTTAGCACCTTACCTCTTAGAGGTAGTATGGCTTGAGTTCTGCTGTCACGGCCACCTTTAGCTGATCCACCAGCTGAATCTCCCTCTACAATGTAAAGTTCTGAATCACTTGGAGTGCGAGAAGAACAGTCAGCCAACTTCCCAGGGAGGCCAGATCCCTCTAAAACACCTTTTCTAATAATATTTTCTCTTGCTGCTCTAGCGGCCTTTCTGGCTCTAGCAGCCAATAAAGCCTTGCCCACAATTTTCCTGGCAACCGCAGGATGTTCTTCTAGGTAGTAAGCAAGATGCTCAGACAAAACTTGCTCAACATATCCCCTAATCTCAGGGTTGCCTAGCTTGTTCTTTGTCTGACCTTCAAACTGAGGATCGGGCATTTTAACTAAAATTACAGCAGTTAGACCTTCTCTGGTATCTTCGCCTGATAGATTCTCCTCTTTGTCCTTTATCAAGCCATTCTTCCTAGCATAGTCATTTATCACTCGGGTTAATGCAGACCTGAAGCCAGTAAGATGCGTTCCGCCATCAGGGTTGAATACATTATTCGCGAAAGCCTTGACGGATTCTGTAAATGAATCAACATACTGCATGGCAATCTCTACTTGACTGTCCTCAACAGGCTTGTCTACGTAGAAAACATCCTCATCGATAACTTCTTTGCCAAGGTTAAGATGCTTTACGTAAGATCTAATACCTCCTTCAAAATAAAAAGCGTATTCTTCACCCGTTCTCTCATCTGCCACAGACGCTTTAATGCCTTTGGTAAGGTAAGCTTGATGCCTTAGATAATCTAGTACCCATTCATACTCGATATCTACAGATTCTTTAAAAATTGTAGGGTCAGGATAAAAAGTGATACTCGTACCTTGAGGGCGATCTGTTTTGCCAATTTTTTTAAGTTCGCCAGTTGGAACACCTTTTTCGAATTCAATCCTATACAACTGTCCAGCTTTTACGACTTCAGCAATAAATCTAGTCGAAAGAGCATTGACTACGCTTGATCCAACGCCGTGCAAACCGCTAGAAACCTTGTACCCTCCGCCACCGAACTTACCGCCAGCATGAAGAACAGTCAAAACAGTTTCAAGCGTACTTTTGCCCGTTTTTGGGTGCGTATCAACTGGGATACCACGCCCATCATCAGTGACCGTTACACCGCCATCGGCAAGAAGTTTTACATCAACAAAAGTAGCATGTCCCGCGATAGCTTCATCGATACAGTTATCAGCAATTTCTTTTAATAAATGGTGGAGACCATCGGCGCCAGTTCCACCGATATACATACCTGGTCGTTTACGTACTGGTTCGAGGCCTTCCAAAACCTGGATGGAACCTGAATCATAATCTTTTTGTTTTGCCATAAACAGTTATTACCCCTCCTGGAAGTAGATACCCTCAAAAGCACCTAAAGTTGGAAACATTACTTCAACTCATTATACAAAATATTCATTTGCAGATCAATCTATTTGGCATTGAAATTATCAGATAAGCTTAAATGCTACTCAGGGTTGTTTGAACAACAGTTTTTATGGTTTAATTACGTCTAAGCATAAGCTAAAAATGAACAAAAAATGATTAATAGATTACTTTCTAACATCCCTTTTAACCCAAGCCTGGTTGAAGAACTATCCTTTTACTCAATCATCCAGTAACAATATAATCAACGGAGTTTCAACCCGTAGCGACATATTAAAAGCCTGGGATCGAGCAGGAAGTGACATACCCGCTATCTATGGAAAGTTTGGTGTCACAAGAGCAGATATAGCTGCTCTTCCATCCAGGCCCAATGTGACCATAACTTCAAACCAGCATGATTTCTGGAGCATTGGTCGCAATTCACTATCAGGCTATAGCGGCATAAGCGAAGGTTACAAAGATAGCGAAGTAAGATTACGGGCGGGAGGCAGCACCTTCTATATGAGAGACTTGAATGCCTGGGGAGTATCTAGCTATAGAGCCTTCAAAGGTCATGTTAAGTCCACCGGCAAGCAATTTTGGATTATCGCTAACTGTGGCAACTTCACACAGCTTGGTAAAGAAACGCCGGCCAAGCCAAATCTAGAGATTAGAAAAAGTGTCATTGGCGGTAAAACAACCGCTATACCGGGAGAAACATTTACCTATAGAGTTGAATACCGTAATAGTCGAGATGATTCATTGGCTGAAGGAGTATCCCTTAGAGACGATTTGGATTCGGGATATGTTGACAGGCTTGCCCCAACAAATTACCCAATGAGTGCCAGCGGAGTAATGGTTAAGAATATTGGCAACATGGGTAGCACGGATAACAGCCGAATATTTGACGTAACCGTAAGGGTAAAACCAAATATAGCAGCCGGTACAAACATATGTAACTTAGCAAAGCTTGTTGCAAGCAATGCCCCGACAGTTGTGACTCCAAAGATATGCGTTACAGTAGTGACCCCGCAGGCTCCTCAAGCTACACCAACGCCTTTGCCACCTCAGCCAGAAGTTCCACCAGGCTCGACAAAAGATGTTAAGAACATAACCCAGAACTTAGAAGGAAAAGCAGCTATAGAGAGCAAAGTCCAAGCTGGAGATGTAATTGAATACAAGCTAATTACCGCTAACAGTAATGCAACGGAAAAAACTAATTACGATGTAGTTGATTATGTTGGCGATGTTCTTGAGTATGCAGATCTTGATAAAAGCTTCTTAGCTTCTCAAGGCGGTTCTTTCAATGAGACAACAAATCAAGTTATTTGGTCCAAGCAAACCCTGCCAGCTAATGGACAACTAGAGAAAAAGTTTCGAGTAACCCTCAAAAATCCAATCCCTGGCACTAATTCACCAACCCAGGCTAGCACTACTTTCGACTGTAAGATCAGTAATAAATATGGTGACGAGATATCACTACAAGTCGAATGCCCTGTACTTAAGACCGTGGAAACCCTACCTAACACCGGTCCAGGTGAAGCCATAGGGGTTAGCTTCACGCTGACTACTTTTGCTGGGTACTTCCTGGCCAGAAATAAACTGCTCACAAAAGAGTTAGGAATTTTAAGAAGAAGTTATTCGAGGTCAGCGCAATGAGTGAAAAAATACACATAGATATTTCGAATGAGTCTCATGATTCACATAAAGATTTGGGGGCTGAAAAACGCTCTGAACATATAGCAAAAGCAAGTGGTGAAAATCGTCCTGTCAGGCATGAGCATAAGGATAAAATTGATGAGATTATATCTAAAATTGAAAAGTCCGCTAAAAACTCTAACGAGCTACCAACCCACCAAGAAGATACGAAACGAGAAGACGAGTATAAAAAAATGCACATTGGTGGACAGCTAAGGAAACAGGGCTTAAAGCAAAGTGTTGCGAGGATACAGAAAGAACTTCCTAAACATCAGAGGGTATTCAGTAAATTTATTCATAATTCCAAGGTCGACAAAATCAGCGAAGCTACTGGTGCCACGGTAGCTAGACCAAGTGGACTATTAGCTGCTGGGACTTTCTCCCTTGTAGCTAGCATCGGGGTTCTGACAATCTGTAGATATTTCGGATACGAATATAATTATTTGATTGGCTTGGTTAGTCTAGGCGCAGGATTTTTGATCGGAATTATATTTGAAGGTGTGATCCGAATTTTCAAACGTGCCTGAATTTATGAATTAGTCATTCTTAGGAGAATGGAAATTTCCATCTCTGTCTATGTATATAGTGTTTTTATCGTTACTGTTATCTACTTTATCTTCAGATGGGTTTGATGCATCTAGAGACGGAGCTTCTCGTTTTATTTTTAATTCTCCATGAGAGGAATTGTTCGGCTCAGACTTTACAGGTTGATCCGGTGGCGTAGGAGTTTTTGACACTGATGGATTAACATTAGCATTTTTTGGTGTAGCTGAGAGCCCTTTAGGGGGCGTCTGAGGCATCTTTTTACGTTTTTCAAGCCATTGGTCTAGAAATGATGCATTAGCCTTAGGAGCGGCTGCTTGAGGGGCTTGAGGATTTTTACCAAAACCGCCCTGGTCTGCTGGAGCTTCTTTAGTTTTAAGACGGGCGAATATTTCCTTCTCTACTATTTGCCTAGGTCTACCATACTTAGCAGCAGAGAGCTGCTTTAATGCCTGCCCAAGCTCTGAGTGAGGTTCTCCTAACGGCGGCAAGGTAGCCATGCTGAAGGGCTGAGTCGGTACCCCTCCTACCAGCGTACGAACTATGGTGTTGTAGTTGGGCACCCTCAGAAGATCATCACCATCAAACAGTGGCTGGAAATATCTTGATAAGGACTCTACATCGTTCTGGCCTATTCTGAACGAAACAATCGTACCCATATTTCCGAACACTGCGTCCCGGATTTCCTCAGTTAGCTGTGTGGTAAATTGGTTAGCTACGACTAAGTTAAGATGGTATTTTCGAGCTTCGGACATGATGGTGGCAAAGGAGTCGGTTGAGAAGTTTTGGAACTCGTCCACATATAGACAAAAGTCCACTCGTTGGCTCTCTGGTATATTTGCCCTACTCATGGCGGCAGCCTGGAACTTCATAACAAACATCATCCCAAGTAACCGAGAGTTTAGCTCTCCAGTTCGACCCTTGCTAAGGTTTACTAGCAATATTTTTTTATTGTCCATAACATCCCTAAGGTCAAATGAACTATCTATTTGCCCAATTATGTTCCTCATCATTGAGTTGCTTAGGAAGGCACCAAATTTACTAACAAACCAACTAACGACTTCTCCGAACTCGTTAGAACGCTGGGATTGTGGCATTTCTTTCTGCCAAAACTCCAATACGTTTTGATCTGTTACGTATTTTAATTTCTGAGCCACATATTCCTTATCGCGAAAGAGTTTCGGTATGTCTATGAAGCTACCTCCATCCGGGCCAGCCATGACTGTTAGAGCTGCATTCCTGAACAAGTGTTCGTACCTAGGACCAATTATTCCCTGTCTTTGAGGGTCATATAGTTTATAGAGAACATTGATGACTTCCTGGATAACAAAGTCTTTTTGATCATCTGTATCAGCCTCGAATATATTCAATCCCATCGGGTAGTCGGTGTCTGCTGGACAGAAGTAGATTACATCCTCAGCCCTCTCTTTAGGTACCATAGCTAGCAATCTTTCAGCGGTATCTCCATGAGGATCTATGAAGGCAAAACCATCACCGTTTATCATGTCCTGTAGGGCCAAATTTTCTAGAAAAACAGACTTACCAACGCCAGTTTGACCGACAACATACATGTGTCTTTGCCTATCATTATCGGCGAGACGAATTGCTTTTTTTGCCCCCCTAAAGATGTTATATCCAAGCAACAGTCCGCTATCAGGCATGTTGCGGGGTCCATCAACTTGTTTTGACTCCTGTCTTGTGACCTGGGAGGTAGGTATATCGTTCTGCTGAGGGAAATGGAAAAGAGTTGCAAGCTCAGTGGAACTTAGAACATTTTTATCATGAGAAGGCGGGAAAAACCGAAGTATATAGGACGTGACAAAGCTATCTATATCCTGAGCTGGGGTATATTTGAACCCATTTTTGCCAGGCGAATCAAATAGAGCAAAGGTCGCGACCACATTATTCAGGATTGATTGAGACTTTTGAGCTATGTTTGAGGAAGTAATCACTCGAATAGAAGTTTCAAATCCTGGCTTTCTTGTCTTGTCTTCAATTGAAGCAACGAGCGATTCCTCATGACTTGATAGCGCCTCACCCCCATCGCCCCCAGAACTACCTTCAGGGGGCTTCCAAAGAGCCGCCAAAAAGCCGCCGAACCAAGACAGAGGACCCATATCAGCCATTGGGCCGTTTGATTTACCCTTTCTTTTCTTTTTAGCAACCTCTGAGGCTTTCTTTCTCCAGTCTTCTGGGGCTGGACGAATCAGGATTTGTATACCTACCCCGTCTTCCTTATCCAATGTCGATAAAGCATTTAATAGAGACTGTATCGGATCACGTTTAATATCCTGATAGGTCGATATAGGATAGGCAAAGTTCTCTTTAAGAGTAAGCTCACCACCCAAAGTACTTGATATCTTACCGACCTTACTAAAAATATTATGATCAGAAGCCTCCTCTAAATTAGCGTTTGGATAGGCACTAACGACAGCCTGTTTGACAACATCAACCATTCTTATGGGAACTGCGACATAAAACTCTATGAATCCTTTGTGACCGATAATCTCAAAAGAAAGATGCCTTTGCCCGTAGAATTTACTTTTAAACCCCTTTTCAAGAGTGCTAGCTACTATGCCATAAAGAATCTCCGCCTTTGAAATATTCTCATCTGTTACGTCTCTTATATCTCTAACGCCTACGTCTGTATCATCGCTAGGAGGAGGTAGGTGGATCTTGAGCGTTACCATTTTTAATCCACGCTCAAAATTCTTCTGCTCTCTAAGTATTTTTCGAGATTGCAAGAAAATAATAGGACCAGCAATGAGCCCTATAAACATTAAAGAAGCCAGGATAGAAAAAAATACGGCCACTTATATTACCCCTGTTTCACTCGTTAGATACTTTTATATCTTTGTTATAGCGTTTTTTCATATAGTCAGCCTTCATTCTACTTAGTGCCTTCTGCTGCTCATGCGGATCATCTTTTGTATGATCCACTATTTGCTTTGCTCTTTCGACCCATTCTTTTTCAATTAAGTCCGCATCTGCAGCATCATCCGGAGCGGCAATGTTCGAGGCTGACTGAGAGGGCGAGGGCAAGCCACTATTAATCTGATCGGGCACGTCAGAACTGTTCTCTCCGTCAGATGCGGCTTGATCAACTTTAGGCAGATCACTTAAACTCATTATTTTTCCCTATATTACTTCGTCAATTATATCAGAGTAACGGCTAATTAGTGTCAGTTGAGTAAACGAAATTTGTTTATGTAGACAGCCAGAATCACGGTTACGGAAGTTGATAATACTGCGTCCTGAATAGTCAGCTGATCTACAGATCTAAGAAGAATGAGGTTTACCGCCACGATAGATATTACGATAGATAGAAGATTAAACTTGGTTAGATCATTTTTTTCACCCGCAAAAAATATTAAAAGAAGTCTTATTAGCACGAAAAATATTATAAAAATAAGTATAAATGGCACCAGCAGAAGGTACAGAGGAACTTGATTAGGATTGGTAAAAACCATAAATGTTATAAGTGCAAACGACGACAAAGCTATGACTAACAGATATTTTCGATTCAAACTATTCATTATTGGTAATACTATAAACTAAATAAAAACCCTGCAGCAAAGCTACAGGGTTCATGTAACGAGTCGCGGACGATAAAACTGCTCGAATGTGTGACTTTTTAGCACTTACCATCCAACCGACTTTGACTGACCGCTCAAGTCTGCTTTCTCGCAAACAATGAGCGATATATTGTATTGTTTTTGTTTTTAACAGTACCGTTACATACTACAACAGAGAGCTTAAAAAGTCAATGTTTTTTATAGTCATTTATACAATAGACAGATTAAAAATGAATTTTTTATAGAATAAAGTAGTAAAATTTATATTGTGTTTTATACAATATTACACAAGTTTTTATTGTATTTGTGCCCGAGAATTGGCTCATCTTTGCAGCCTTTTTTGTGGATTAAAAAGTACTAAAAAGGCTGCATAAATAATTTGTTTTTTGATAGATTTTTACGTAAAAATTATGCTAGCATTTTTGCGCACATTATTTTTTACCCCACACCACGACTTAGTCTATTTATTCAATCCTGCTTTGTTTTTTTACAATCATTCATTGATTCCTTCCGTTTTTTAAATTTATTAACTTTATTTGATTTTTTTGCAATAATTTTATAAAAATTATTCTACCTAAAATTAAATATCGTTGGAATAGTTGGCGATTTGAATTGACACCCTTTATCCATGCGTAATGCTGTTTTAGTGGTTTGCTGGAACAGAATCTCCCACCAAGAGCCTCTCTCTTATCTAGTAATTTTATGTGGCTTATAAATTTGAATTATTCGGATCATGCTAACAAAGAATTTATGAGAAAGACACAACTCATGAAAGATTTAATCTGAACCCATAAAGATACTTTTCTTATCAAAATTTCCAAGAATTTATTTTAATATTTTGGGTCATTTTTTGTTAAAAAATTAGCAGTTTAATCACCAAAAAATTAAATAGTTTTTATGTTTTTTATAAAAACGTAAAAATAAACATAAAAAAGTTGTTGACAAGCCATAACCACTATATATAAGATATGCATAGCACTTGAATAAAAAAAGTGCTCAAAAACAAAAACTTCTCTGTAAACAACGGCTTCTCGCAAGCCGTTGTTACATGAAAAGCAAACCAAAACAATAAAAATCAAACACCAATCCCAAACTCAAAATCAGCCTCAGGTCACAAAATCTGAGGCTGATTTTTATTAAGGTTTTTAATAATAATTGATATATAATTGGCACATTAAAGTACTATGAAAAATTCGGTTAAAACAATCCTCGGAAATAGTATCGGGGCAAAGGGTGTGGTTGTTGACGTTGAATGTCATTTATCTAACTCTCTGCCAAATATCGTAATAGTAGGTTTTGCCGCCAAGTCTATAGACGAAGCAAAAGAGCGAATACGAGGCGCTTTGGCGTCCAGTGAAATTAAACTACCTAAAAAAAGAATTACCATTAATTTAGCGCCTGCGGATGTGCCTAAGGAAGGATCAAGCTTTGATCTGGCTATCGCAATATCAATAATGAAAACCGCGGGCATAGTAAAGAACGGCTCAGAAGGAGCAATTGTTATCGGTGAACTTGGATTAGATGGCTCAATCAGGCCAGTGAGAGGAATAATAGGTAAGATCTTGGCGGCCAAGGATCTTGGCATTAACTCTTTTATAATACCCTTTGGAAACCTGGAACAAGCCAGTCTTATACCAGATATAGAGGTGATTGCCGTATCAAACCTAAAAGATACGTACAATCTTTTGAATTCAGGCAAACTTGTATTTAAAAGGACGTCTTCGGAAAAACTCAAAAATTATCACGAAAACACTAAAGATTCTGTTCTCTTTGACGATATCTCTGGTCAGGAAAGAGCTAAGAGAGCTTTAGTCATAGCGGCAGCTGGCCACCATAATATATTGATGAGCGGACCTCCTGGAACTGGTAAGAGCATGTTGGCCAAGGCACTCAGGAGCATAATGCCTCCCCTGTCCGTAAAAGAGAAACTCGAAGTCACCCACCTTCACAGCTTAGCCAATAAGAATTTCGACAATATTATTCACGATCGACCCGTAAGATCTCCTCACCACACTTCTAGCCAAGTTTCTATAGTGGGTGGAGGCTCGTCGCCCAGACCCGGTGAAATAAGCCTAAGTCATCATGGAATATTATTTTTTGATGAACTACCAGAGTTTAACAGGTCTGTCCTGGAGGCGCTTAGGCAACCGCTCGAGGACAACCGGATAAGCGTATCGAGGGCCAAAGATAGTGTTGACTACCCTGCTCACTTCATACTGGTTGCTACAGCAAATCCCTGCCCTTGCGGGTATTATGATAGTAAAAAAGAGTGTATCTGTTTACCGACAAGCATAGTTCGATATCAGAAGAAGATATCGGGACCAGTCATAGATAGAATTGACCTGTACGTCGACGTCGAAGACATTGACCATAAAAAGCTACTCAAGACTAATCATTCACAAAAAAAGAGCAGCGACTATAGATCCATAGTTGGTAAGGCCAGAGATAGACAGATTAGCAAATACGGTAAGCTCAATAGTGAACTTACCAACAGAGACATAAAGAAATTATCGAGGCTGGATAAAGAGGCTGAGAATATGTTAAATCAAGCTGCAGAAAAACTGGGACTTTCGGCGAGAGGTTATGTTAGATCTATTAAAGTAGCATCTACTATAGCCGATCTTTCGAGCAAAGATAAGATTGGGGTCGCTGAGATAAGTGAAGCACTTCAATACAGAAAAATGCCAGTAAAACTATAAAGGGTGTTGACCCCTGTTCTCTTATCTGATAGGATATTAGGATCTTGTGCTAAGGAGGATTAGTAATTAGTAAGAAACCCCGCCTGAACCAGGCGATACGGGCTCAGAATTTGCGCGTTATCGACGAGGAAGGTAATCAGATTGGTGTGCTATCAAAAAGCGAAGCGCTGCAGATGGCCTATGATCAGGATTTAGACCTAGTCGAAATATCGCCAGATGCTAATCCACCTGTTGCGAAGATAGTAGATTGGGGAAAGTTCAACTACCAGAGAACCAAACAGCTGCAGAAGAATAAAAAGAGTGCAAAGACTCTAGAAATGAAGCAGATGCGGTTTGGCCTTAAAATAAGCGATCATGACCTAGGAGTTAAGCTTAATAAAATAACTGACTTCTTAGAGAATGGTCATAAGGTTAAATTGGTTGTATTCTATAGGGGTAGAGAGCTAGCTCATAAGGACATCGGCTTTCAGTTAGCAAATCGAGTAATCGAGATGCTTGGTGAAAAAATTGTGGTTGACCAAGACCCCCAGCTATCAGGTAAACAATTAACATTCGTTGTAAGGAGTAATCCAAGTGCCAAAACTAAAAACCCATAGCGGTACAAAAGACCGTTTCAGAATTACTAAGACTGGTAAGTTGCTTAGACGCCATTCAGCGCGCAATCATAATCTACAGAAGAAAAGTGCTGCCCGAAAGCGTACGTTCGCAGGACTTGAAGAGGTAGTTGGTAAAAGTCGTAACAATATCAAGAAGAAACTAGGAGTATAAATGCGAGTAAAAAGAGGTGTTACCACCCATAAAAGACATAAAAAAATACGCAAAGCTACAGTTGGAATGTCGCGTGCCAATAGGACAAGCGTCCGCAGAGGAAAGCAAGCGTTAACTCGTGCTTTAGTGAATGCTACCAGAGACAGGAAGAACCGCAAGAGGACTTTCCGATCATTATGGAATACCAGGATAAATGCTGCCGCCAGAGACAACGGCACTACCTACAGCAGACTTATCGCTGCCCTTAAATCTAAGAATATCAATCTTGATAGAAAAGTCCTTAGCGAATTGGCTACCAACGAGCCATCTGTATTTACAGACATAGTAAAAACTGCCCAAAAATAGCCTTTTGCTATAATAAAAGAGCCAGATTATCGGTCGATCGCTCGCTTTGGCGAGAGGAAAGTCCGGGCAGCAAAGGGAAAAGACAGTTGTTAACGGCAACCGGGAGCAATCCTAGGGAAAGTGCCACAGAAACTATACATCTCGCCTCAGGGCGAGTTAAGGTGAAAAGAGTGGGGTAAGAGCCCACAGTTTCTTCAGGTGACTGAAGAGAGAGGTAAACCCTGTCTGCTGCAAGGAAGCGTGTCTGCAATAGGTTTCCCGCCGTAGGCATCATAAAAACCGCTTGATCCGTCGAGCAATTGGCGGACTAGATAGATGATCGACTAAGCACCTTCGGGTGTTTAACAGAACCCGGCTTACAGATAATCTGGCTTATTGGGAATCTAGGCATTCGTTAACCAGCCCATCAGCAATACTATTTAATTCCCGTCGTACATGGCTAAAACTTATTGAATCAAAACTATTTGTAATCTTTCTGACTGATTCGTATAGCGGCATAAGCTCCGCATTTTTTACTTTAAAGAGGCCATTTACTTGATTAACGATTAGCAGACTGTCCATATATACTTCTAAGTTCTCTACCCCTAACTGGGCGCATCTTTCAAGCCCATCAACCAACGCTGCATATTCTGCTTGATTATTTGTGGTAATACCTAAATACCTGCTTCCTTTTTCAATAATTTCATCGTCTGGAGATAACACTACATAACCGGTTGCGGAGGGTCCTGGATTACCTCTAGATCCACCATCGGTATATAATTTAGCTAATTTTAACTCAGGCACCTGCTTCTTAGAGAGAATGTTATCTATTTTTAGGGATAAAGACTTGTCCTTATCCGTTATCTTGCCTCCTGCGGAGTGAGTTGATAGAAATATTTCAACTATTTTATAGTTATTTATAATTTTGGGATGGTGGTTATCAGCCTTTGCTAGAGTAGCCACATTGTTTATAAATGCAACTGCTTCATCGAAGGTCTCAAATTCAAATTTTTTGTATAGTTCGTTATCTACTTCTTGCCACATATAATTCATAGTTACTTACTTTGGTGGTGTGGTCGGGGATACTGGATTCGAACCAGCGACCTCACGACCCCCAGCCGTGCGCGCTACCAGCTGCGCCAATCCCCGGCTAAAAAGAAAAGTCGAGGTCGAACCTTGTGATTAAACCCGGAATAAACCCAGGTGGGTAATCTCACGTTCTAGCCACGGCTATGAACAAATCTTGATTTCCCATATCACGATATATTCAGATAATCATGTTGGTTCTAAACTCGACCAGATATATTATATCTCGGCTTTAAAATAATAAGAAGTTAATTATTTTTAAGTTTAAATCTACTATGAGTTCGCCAAATGCTGGTACCATCAAAACAATTGCGAAAATTATGACTATACCAAGCTGCTCTAGACTCCCCATAAACGCTTTGACTGATTCCGGAGCTACTGAGTAAAGCAGTCTTGAGCCATCCAGTGGTGGAATAGGAATCATGTTAAAGACGAAAAGACCCACGTTTACGATCATATAGATCAATAAGGCTTGCTGGATCCCTACGGCTAGACTGGATCCGAAAACATTTACTATCACCGAGGTCAGGATCGCCATTAACAGATTGGTTAGGGGGCCCGCTATACCTACTAACGCCGCACCGAATTCTTCGAATTTTACTTTGTTTGGGTTAAAAGGAACTGGTTTTGCAGCCAGTAATGGAACTTTGAATATTATTAAAGTTATCAAGGGGAGTAGAATTGTCGTAAACAAATCAATATGCCTGAAGGGGTTCAGCGATATTCTCCCTTCTATTTTCGCAGTGTCATCTCCTAGCCAATGGCCTGTAAACGCGTGCATAGCCTCGTGAATAGTTATTGAGATAACCAACGAGACAAAAACAATAATGATAGTTGCTGCACTATCTAGTCCTTCAATCATCTACCACGTATTATACCAAGCTTAGTAGATTGACTATAATAGATTATAGAGGTACAATGTCTTTCTAATCTTTTATAAATTTAAGAGGCCAGAACATGCAAAAATGTGAAATTACCGGTAAAGGAAAGCAATTTGGTAACAATGTTAGCTTTTCCCTTCGAAGAACTAGTAAGGTCTGGAAGCCGAATCTTCAGACTAAGACTGTTGTTGTTGATGGTAAAAAAGTAAAAATCAAGGTAAGCGCCGCTGGCATCCGCACCCTGAAGAAAAAAGGCTTACTCTCTACTGAGAATAACTAGTTTAGTGCCTTCACTAAACTCGCGCCCTTTTATTTTTAGCTCATCTAGCTGATCAGCAGGTTCCATTGATAGAGTCTTTCTGACTTCTTCTAGTTCTGCTTGCGGTACGTCATATTTGAGTTTTTTATCGTCATAATGCGTTGGCACAACAATGTGTGGGCTTATTTTCTTTATGAGCTTTAGAGCGCCCACAGAATCCAGTGTATAACCGCTCCCCCCTACTGGAACAATTAGGACATCTATCATTCCGAGTGCTTCTAGCTGATCATCATTAAGGTCTGGATGTATGTGACCTAGCACGCCAATTTTTATATCATCTATGATAAGTCTGTAGACAATCGCGGTTTTTGTGCCCTCTTCATCCATGTGAGATCTTGCCGCAATACCCTTGATTGAAATATCAGAAACTTCATACTCTCCAGGCTTATCTGCTAGAAAATTCCCAGGTTTTTTATTCTTAAATAAAGTATCCCCTTTTGAGGTGTACAGTGCTATATCCGAATCCTTAGTGATACTTTTCTGACCTATCTCATCAAGGTTATCATCAATAACAACACCAACTTTTTTTGTTTGAACACGCACACAGTTAGCACCAAAATATCTTATCTCCATCAAATTTACTCCTCTGTTTCTTTTTTCTTTGATTTTTCTTGAGGCTCTAAAGCTTTCGTATTATCAACTAAAACTTGCTTTTTAGACTCCATAACATTGGTTAGAAAACGATCATTCAAGCCTCTTCTGTAGAGAAATTCTCTTGTGGGCATCATGGCGTAGCGGATTTCTTTGCCCTCTTTTTTCTCCAGTTCAGATACGTATTTTCCTAGTTGTGTTTGATTTATGTCACCAACCACAAGAAAATCTACTCCACTTCTATCATCTCTGGTAAACTGTCCCGTTAAGATCGCCAAATCAACCCTACCAATTGCTTTAAGTGGATCATCTTCACCCTTATCCTCAATCGTTATCTTAGTTACGCCGAATATTGAAGCAAGAGCCTTATAGTGGGGATAGGCCTGATTGACCTCATAATATAGCTTGTTGTTAGTATTTTCGGATGAAATTATCCCTATGCTCTGCAAGTTGGCAAGTTCACGCCTTACAGAATTTAGCTGCTCGTCGATTTTTCTAGTGATTTCGCGAACATAAAAAGATCGGTTTGGATTGCCATAAAATAATTGCAATAACTTAACCCGCGTCTTTGACCCAAACAATTGCTCAATCACCTAGACATTGTATCAAATTTTGAGATAAAGTTCTTTACCTCTGTATCGGCCTCTGTAAAACTTTTTACCCAAATGATGTCTTTATTACGCTTGAACCAAGTTTTTTGACGTTTTGCCAGCTGCCTATCAGCCTTGATGAACTCCTCCTTTGCGTCTGAGTAAGATATTTTATTCTGCAAATATTTTATAAACGCCTTGTAGGCTGGTGCGTTAAGACCCGGTGCCTCGCTACCATATTTACTAATAAGCTCCTGCGCTTCATCCATGAGCCCACCTGAGAGCATTTTTTCCACTCTGTCTTCTATGCGCTTATCGAGAATCTCTTTTTTAACATCTAGACCTAGTATTAGATGGGTTGTTTTTTTAATTTTTGGCTGATTGATAACCCCACCTCGAGCAATCGCACCGCTTAAATGTCTAGGATTCTTAAAACTTACATCTTTAGGGCTAATTCCGGCTTCCTTGGCCAATTTCTGGAGTTCATCTATATCAGTTTTTTCAAGTCTCTTCCTAAGCGCCTCGTCAAAAGAAGAAAATGAAAAATCATACAAAAGACCGTCTATATATAGTCCTGTGCCGCCAACGATAAAAGGTATCTTACCTTTGCTCTTTATTAGTTCTATTTTTTCTCTAGCGTAATCTTTAAACTTAGCGGCTGAATAAGTCTCATTTGGTTCAACCAGGTCCAAACCATAATGTATAACAGCACTTCTCTCCCGCGAGGTTGGCTTGGCAGTACCAATATCCATGTTCTTATAGACAGTTCTGGAATCAGCGCATATTATTTCGCCACCGTATTTTTTTGCCAATTTTATAGACATATCTGTCTTGCCTGCTGCTGTTTGGCCCACAATAAAAATTGTTGGTTTATCTATGGTCTCCAAAGCAACTCCTCTATATCTAGCTGGTAATGCTCGTTAATTTCTACCCCTTCGGCTTCTAGAACTTTTTTGTGCGATTGTTTTCCCCCAGGATATCCAGATGCCAAACTACCTGATTTGCTTACAACTCTGTGCCATGGCAGCTCGGGGTCGCCAAAATGAGCAATCCCCCCAACTATTCGAGCAGCCCTAGGGTTACCGCATAAAATAGCCAGCTGACCATATGTCATGACCCGTCCCTTTGGTATGCGGGCGACAAAAGCCTCAACCCTTGCCTTAAAATCCGCACTCATACCTATAGAGATGTTTTGTTAACTCGTGTTTTTACTTCGTTAACGACTGTTTTTAGAAAATCACTGACCGATAGCTCTGGATGAGCAGCAATAACAACTAAATCTTTCCTGACCCTAGGTATGACCCTATCCCCGCCTACTTCTTTCTCTCCTATCACTAATGTATAGGGAACTTTTGCCTGCTCGGCATTTCTAATCTTTTTACCTACGGTTTCATTACTATTATCAACATAAGCCCTCAACCCAAGCTCTTTGGCTTCATCAAGAATTTTCGCAGCATAGTCAGTTATCTGTAGCTCCTGGTTCACTGTTATTATTCTAATCTGCTCAGGTGCAAGCCATATAGGAAACTTGCCAGCCGTATGCTCTATGTAAACACTTAAGAATCTTTCTACGGAGCCTAGCAAGGCACAATGTATCATGACTGGACGTTGTGCTCCCCCTGTTTCATCCGTGTACTCAAGATTAAATCTTTCTGGCTGTACGAAATCAAGCTGAACAGTAGCAACTTGGTGTTCACGACCAATTGCGTCCGTTGCCATAAAGTCTATCTTTGGACCATAAAATGCCGCTTCGCCTTCTTCCTCAAAAAATTCTAAACTGTTGGACACCACAGCATTTTTAAGCTGATTTTGAGCCGACTCCCACAAGTCTTTAGATCCTAGATAGGCGTCGCTGTCATCCCTGTAGGAAAGCCTGACTCGCAGCTTCATATCAACGGTCAAATACAGATCACTGGCCGCCTGAAGTAGGTTGTTAATCTCTGTTTCAATCTGATCACTTCGACAGAAAACATGACTGTCATCCTGGGTGATGGATCTTACCCGGCTAAGACCGCCGAGTTCCCCTGTTTTTTCATCACGGTAGACAGTTGTAGTTTCTAGATACCTAAGTGGCAGATCTTTATAGCTCCTAGGCTGATCAGCATATATCCGTGTATGATGCGGGCAGTTCATGGGTTTTAATACAAGCTCATCACTAGTCTCCTGACTCTTCACTAAAAATAGCTCTTCCCCAAATTTCTCCCAGTGTCCCGATGCTTCGTACAGTTCTTTCTTCGTTAGATGAGGAATCCAGACTTTTTGGAACCCATAGCTTTCACGCAAAGAATTAGAGTAGTTTACTAACTCTTCTCTGAGCACAGTCCCTCTGGGTGTAAATATGGGAAGTCCAGCGCCGACCATTGGAGATGTTATAAATAGATCAAGCTCTTTACCTAATCTTCTGTGGTCACGTTTTACTGCCTCCTCAAGCATAAGCAGATGCTTGTCGAGTTCCTCCTTCGTAGCAAAAGCCGCTCCATAGAGTCGCTGCATTTGTGGGTTTTTCTCATTTCCCCTCCAGTAAGCCCCCGCAATCTTCATGAGCTTGAAAGCACCCACTTCACCTGTTGAATTTACATGAGGCCCTCGACACAGATCCCTGAATACGCCGTTGGTATAGAAAGAAACTTTACTTACCTTAGAGCCTCCATCAGCCTCAAGACCGAGCTCAGAAGAATCTAGATCTTTTGCTACCGTAGTCCCGGCACGCTTTAAGTCATTTAAGAGTTCTTATTTATATGGTTGTTTATTTTCTTTTGCCCAAGCTATAGCTTCATCTATGGCTAGATCCGAGGCTTCGAAAGGCTGATTTGCCTCTATGATCTTGCTCATCTCTTCCTCTATCTTAGGAAAGTCATCTTCTGAGATCTTGATGTCTCCAAGATCAATATCGTAGTAGAAGCCATTCTCCACCACTGGACCGACTCCAAATTTAGCGTTAGGCCATAGTTTTTGCACGGCTGCGGCAGTAATATGCGCCAAACTGTGGCGCATCGCTTGCACATCAATCTGTTTTTTTGCTTCCTCCGGCATTTTATACATCATACCATCTATCAAGACCATCGACCTAAAGCTTATGCATATTTTACGACTATAAAAATAAAACGGTCGAACACTCTCGCAATTGTGTTCGACCGCCGGCTTCTCGTGAGTAAAACTACTCCCAAAATCCCACCCTCATTTGAGCTAGAATTCTTGCTCGTGTAACTAAGATAGCAGTAATAGTATGATTAGGCTAGTACTAACGTATTGTTTTATTTACATTATTGCTTGTGGATACTCGAAATAATATGTTCGGACATTTACTTTATATCTGTCATAAAGTATTCTTTATACCCATCAGGGCGATTAGCTCATTTGGCTAGAGCGCTACATTGACGTTGTAGAGGTGATAGGTTCGAATCCTATATCGCCCACCAAGCAAGGGACCCTCTTTTTGAGGGTTTTTTGCTTGATTGATAGAAGATATGAGAACCGTAGGTTCGGCGGACGAGGAGCACAGCAAAGCAGGAAAGCTTGCTTTCATATTTTGCGAGCACCGCAGGAAGGAGCAAGAGTGAAACGATTGCGATATCCTAATATCGCCCACCATAAAACACTAGTGATAATAAGCATAAGTATTGACTATTATTCGATTTTCTGTTAGTATATTTTAGTTAAAGAGGACAGGTGTTTGAGTACCAAATCCAAGAAGGTTCTTGACGGATTTAAGCTTTTTTACGAAGAATTAACTCCTTCAAAACCAGTGCGTCGCATCCGCCGAGCACATAACTAATCTAGAAATTATTTTACAGTTTCCGTTGCAGCTAGGTGTTACGGATGGTTTTTTATGTCTTTTGAACAGATACTTTAGACTTTTCCACTGGAATTTTAAATAGTTAAATGTCAATATATAGACATGATTTGTATTTTCTGTGGCCACGAAACTAAGGTTAATAATTCCCGCTCAAAAATAAATTCCTCTTCTACTTGGCGGCGGAGGGAATGCCTAAACTGTGAAGGCGTCTTTACCACCAAGGAAAAGCCTGATTTAACGGTGGCAATTAAAGTTATAGAGAGTTCGGGCAAATTTAAGGCCTTTTCGGAAGATAAATTGTTTATTAGTGTTTACGAATGCCTATCTCATAAAGAAAATTCTCTGAAGGCCTCAAAAAGCCTCATAGATACTGTTCTGGAGAAGATACTACCGATCAAAGGCAACAAGATAAAAGCTTCTACTCTAGCTGAGGAGACCTACAGAGTATTGCGACGCTATGATAAAGCCACAGCTTTAATCTATAAGGCCCGTCACCCTATTTTTTAACGGCTTTTTCTGTCACGTCGAACTTATCAAGATATTTACCAAGCAAAAGCCTGGTTTGGGCGTTGAGAGCAGCTGATGAACTGTAGATTATGGTAGAAACCGGTAGTAGAACCCATTGAAGAACCATAAATATATTCCTGTGGCGCTTGTAGCGTTCTGGCTTGGGCGGCAAAGCCTTGAAGCTCAAGAACACCGTTATGACTAGCCCGACCATAGCTATCCTCTGTAAATTACTGACGATGTTAGGCAGTTGGTTAGCAGCAATGTCCTCCGGGTTAAATAATATCGGCACAAAGGCTGAAAACGTAAGGATTAACGGTGCAGTGGCCCAACTAACATGCCCTTCGACAATCCTAAATGTTTTGGTGAGCATATCCCATCTGGGAATCTTATTTTTGGTCAAATAACCTTTGGTAATGACATAAGAAATATCTGAGGCTCCATAAGCCCAACGACGAACTTGAATGAACTGCATTTTAAGAGTTCTCCTGTACCCGTCCGCTAGTACAGCATCCTGATATATTGGAACATATATGGGGTAGACTTCATGTTTTCCGTCATATCGAAAATAGGTCCTCCAGAACTGATGACCGTCCTCAACAATCGTCCTAACACTCCAGTAGTCAGTATCTATCAAAGCAGCCATGCTCTGAGCATGTGAGGAGAAATTTCTGATCAAATGCTGACGCATCGTTAAAATAATGTTCCAAAATGAGTTACCCGTAGCTATCACCCTCATGAGAGCCGGGGCGTCCCAAATGTTATTTGTGTACATGGCGATAGGCTGGAAAGAGATGTATTTGGGTTCTGGACAGAGGCAATAAGTATAAGTCAGCGCTGGCAAGTAATTCGGGTGCGGTCGATTATCTGAATCCAGAGTAGTTAAAATAACCCTATTTGGATCAATCTTGTTCTTCTTTAGCCAGGTCTTCTCTATGATTCTGGCGGCGTAGGTTATGTTCCCGCCCTTTCCGATGACTTCATGAGGGATATCTTCCGGATGTTCTATAGCGTGGGCATACATAAATTTATCACCGTACTGCTTAACTAAATCTACTGCTAATTTACGAGTTTCCTCCGGACCACGCTCTTCGTAGGCTATGATCAGAGCGACTTTTTTCATATCATAATTTGAGTCTATGACGTCTTTGACTGTCGGTTCCACGATTTCTCTAGATTCGTTGTAAATGGCAATCATAATTACATGAAGCGCCTCTGAGGGTTTTATCTTTCCGGGATATTGATCCAGTCTTTCTATGTTGGACTTGTGCCACTTTGGGTTTTTGACCGTGACTTCCCTTTTCTCGAGATCTTCGAGCATTTGTTCCCAGTTATATTTTTGATGTTTTTGGCTGTTACGCCATCCCTGTAGAACTCTTACATTTAAGCCCACCGCCCTGACTAGCCACATGAGTATGTAGGCCAGGATAAAAACTACAGTTAGACGGGGGCTAACTTGGCTCAATATAAGAGGGGTCGCAAGCAACGAATAACTCAGTATGGCTGGTAGCCTCTCTAGAAACCTGTATGACTTTGTCTTCTCAGACTGCAGAGGAATTTCTAAGTTTTTCAAGAGATTATCTCAGGCTCAGAAGAGCATTACAGGCAAGCAGACCAAAAATAAGCGTTATTAGTGTAAGCAGCAATATAACCATGGATAGGCGCTTGTGAATATGATAGACCTTCATGCTTGAATAAATTTGGAAAACATAAATAACAATTGCGAATACGGCAAAGCTTATTACGTCTTTTATATCACCTGCCCTGTAGCCATCTAATCCTAGGTTAGACCTGTACTCTCTTATGAATCCAGCATTTGGATCTGATAGAGGTAATAGAGCTGTAATAATAAGAGCAGCCGCTAGGAATGTATTAATAGATAAAATCAGCAAAATTAAACGATCATGAAAGTAAGGTTTTGTTTTGGACATCTGAAGGCTATTATACGATTTTATTGATGGGTGTTCAAAGAAAACTGGTGCGAGATACGGGAATCGAACCCGTGCCCCTTGCTTGGGAAGCAAATGTACTACCATTATACTAATCTCGCCCAGTGGAGCCACCTAGCAGGATCGAACTGCTGACCTACACGTTACGAATGTGTCGCTCTACCAACTGAGCTAAGGTGGCATGAATATTGTTAACGAGCTTGCTCAGTTGGTATCGCGATCAGGTTGACTAATTTTGCAGCGAGGCTGCGCAACTGAGCTAAGGTGGCACATCGTACTAGCTAACCGAATAATTATAGCAACTTTGTTGATTTTTACCTCTGTAACTGCTATGATTTGTTCTGTCTTTGGCTTAAGGGCTCGTAGTGAAGAGGCCTATCACGCCTCCCTGTCACGGAGGAGATCGCCGGTTCAAATCCGGTCGGGCCCGCCAAACAAGTACGCCGCGCTTGCGGAGTTTTTGTTTGGCTACGGCTAGAACTTTACGGACCCAGCAAACGACACTTCCCTCGTGTCTACATAAGACCATAGAACGGTCTTATCAGTTGGGCCCGCTACATTGACTAAATACTACTTTTATTGTAATATCTTTAAATATGTCGATGTACGAACGTTCGAAATCCAAGTATATACTGCCCTTAGCGGCTGTTTTAGCTGGTGCTCTAGGTGGACATGCACTAGAGGGCAGGATTTCTGAGCCTAGTCGCGCTGACAAAGAGAAGCTCGAGCAAGCACTTAGGCCTTCTGCCGTTCAGATTGGAGAATGGGCTATAAAACAAGCTCAAGAAAACCCAAGCAAGGTCGTGATCAAGGAAGATGGGAGTTGGGGGAATGGTTCTACGTCTATCGAGATTGAAACACAAAAGAACGGTGAGGATGGAGAGGGCCTTAGTTCTGGACATATATCAGTAGGCCTACATAAAAAAGGTAGCCAACTAGACCCTACTACAACATTTGGCGTGGATGTATATATCAATCGACTAGATGATCCAGACTACTCCAGTTCTCCACCAAATCCATATGAGTATGTTTATCTGGAAGAGACAACTGACGGATCTTGGAGGGCTCAAGCCCAGTTAAACTTAGATAGACCGGTGGACGGTGTAGTATTCTTAGACGTCAATGACCGTGACGCTTACCTTGTGAATGCGGATGCCGCTGCAGATAAGGCTATTGACCTTGTCCAAGAAATTCTCGATCAGCCACTCAGTTCTGCGAGTTAGATCTTAGGCAGCATAATTAATAGGTATCCGGGGCAAATTAGTTCTATATAACGGTTTTTTAGATTACTTAGTGCCAGGAACTTCGTTGCGAGTGTATCCAGCAACGATTTCTTTTACCATGTCAGCAATTTGTTTTGGTTCGTGTTCACTTTTTATAATGTACTTAACAGCGCCTTTAGCCAAAGCTGCCTCAGCGTCTTGTTGGCCAGCTAGATTTGTTAACATAATCACAGGAATAGACTTAGTAGCTGGGTCAGCCTTCAACTTCTCAAGTGTATCGAGACCGTTCATCACTGGCATCATCACATCTAGCAGAATTATCGTGGGAACATTTGTGCGGACTTTGTCTAAGCATTCCTGACCATTTGAAGCCACATCTACCTCAAAACCCTCAAAAGTAAATATCTTCTGATACATGCGTGCCATTAGGGCATCGTCTTCGGTAAGTAATATCTTAACCATAACTATGATCCAGATTATACACCAATCTTTTCTGCTTCTGGAAGACTTTTTTTCAAAAATCTAGAATCATCTGTGCTGGCTTGGGCAATTGGGACGGTAAAAGAAAATACGCTACCCTTGCCTACCTCTGATGAATCAAGACGGATTGTGCCGCCCATATTCTCTAGAATCATTTTTGATATATAAAGCCCCAGACCCGTGCCTTTGGTTGCATCCCTAGTTAAAATACTGTTACTCGCCTGCTGGAATTTTCTAAAAAGAAGCTTTCTGCTGTCCGCACCTATCCCACGCCCCTGGTCAATAATACTAATCCGAACTTTATCTCCTTCGAGAACTGAAGATATTGTGATTTTACCCTTTTCTGTAAATTTAATGGAGTTTCCTATTAGATTGTAGAGCACTTGTTTTAATTTATCCGGATCGGCATACACCTGAGGTAGTTTATTAATACTTGCGTCAATCCTTACTTCGTTTAAGCGCTCCTTGGTAACGGTTGAAGTATCTTTCACGACAGCCCCTATAAGCTCAGCTAAACTCACTTTTTGTAAATTAAACTCCATTCTGCCCTGCTCTAATCTCGATGTATCTAAAAAGTCATTTACGATTTCTATGAGCCTCTGGCTAGAGCCATGGATATCGGTGATCATTTCTTTCAAGTCTTCATTTTTTATATCATCCTTATAGTATTCAAGCATCATAGAGGTATTGCCCCGTATGGCAGTAAGTGGAGTCCTTAGTTCATGAGAGGCTATGGAGAAGAATTCGTCTTTTGAACGCTCCATCATAGTGGATTCCGTTACATCGTCTAGCAACACAACCGCACCAATCGCATCCTGTCCAACTA
>JACRNE010000004.1 GCA_016219345.1 Candidatus Saccharimonadota bacterium | reverse complement strand
TTGATGTGGCTTGGGGGCTCGGGTTCGTCTATGTTGCTCTGATAACTTTATTTATTTCTTCAAACTTCGGAACTGTCCAGAATTTGGCCACAGCACTTACATGTATCTGGGGGCTTAGACTAGCTATTCATATCGGATCGAGAAATGTTAAGAAATCAGAAGATGCACGTTACCAAATATTTCGTGATAAATGGAAAGATAGTTTTTTGCCGAACATCTACGTACGTATTTTTCTCTTACAAGGGGCTTTGATTTTAGCTATCAGCACGGCCAGCGTAGGTGTTATAGCCTCTGATGAGCCGGCGTCAAAAACTACATACCTAGGATTTTTAATCTGGACCTTTGGCATAGCGTTTGAGTCAATTTCTGACTGGCAGCTTAGAAGTTTTCTCAAAAAAAAGAAGGTCGGCGAGATTATGCAATCTGGTCTTTGGCGATATAGCCGGCACCCAAACTACTTTGGCGAAATAACGGTTTGGGTTGGCGCAGGTCTTGCGGCTGTTTCTCTTGGAAGCCATTGGGGGTTAATTGGCCCAGTCGTTATTAGTTTTCTAATATTAAAAATATCCGGCATACCACCACTCGAAAAACGTTACAAAGACAACCCAAAATATCAGGCCTACAAAAAAAGAACATCCAGTCTGTTCCCTCTTCCGCCAAAGTCCAGATAATCTGTTATAGTTAGTCTAAAGCTATAAAAATACAAAATGAAGCTAACAAAAAAACGAAAATCAAAACAGCAACTGCCACCTCACCCAAAAAAACACCATAAGCCCTATAGGTTTAAGCATTTCGCGATATTTTTCTTAGGCTTGATGATCGGTTTTGCTGGCACGTACAAGGGTGGTTATATTGAGCAAAAGAAGTTTGATATAAATACAGTCTCTCCTGCATCGGTCAAAATTTATCATTTTGTTTGCGGAACCTTAAAGTATAACGGTCAAACTTACGGTGAAGAAACTTGCGACGGCGGTGTGGGAACAGGCTTTTTAGTATCAAGCGATGGCTACATTGCCACTAGTGGCCACGTAGTTGTTCTAGAGCCTGCAGACATCATGGTTAGTGAGTTAAAGCGTAACCCAATGGCCCTCAGACAATTCATAGCTAGCATGGGCGTAGATGTGCAATCTTCTGTAGCGATAGGCTCATCCGACACTCTTTTATCCGATCTTTATGATTTACCGCCCGAAAAACTAAGCCTTGAAAACAAGAGAGAAGCTATATATGTGTCTCTGGGCGATAGGCCGATGGTGATTAATGATGAAAGTCCTGACAAAGTGCTTAATTATCCTGAGTCGGACTACATTAAAAAAGCCGAGTTAATAGCTGCAAATTATTCTCCTAAAGATATTTTGCAGGTAGAACAAGACAAAGGCTTCTCGGCTCGTGATGACGCATTGATAAAGGTGGATGTAGTAAATGCGCCGTTTATTCCATTGGCAGAAAGCTCGAAAATGAAACAGAACGATGATATTAGCCTGATTGGCTTCCCTGCTGACGCCGATAATCAGCTTACGGTTAACGATAATATCACCCCGAGCATTACCAATGGCAACATTAGTTCAATCAGAACCTCAAATGGACTTGCGTCAAGGTTATTCCAGACAGATGCTGATGCATCTGAGGGCAACAGCGGAGGCCCAGCTGTAAACCAGTCTGGCGAGGCCTTCGGGGTAGTAACTTATAGGTTCAAGGACAGCAATGAAGCGAACGCACCAAAAAGCTATATACGCGATATAGATGGCATAAAAGAATTGCTAAACGACAAGAAAATAGAGCTGAATACAAAAAGCGCCTCCCAGGAGCACTGGCTTAAAGGCCTAGATCTAGCAAGTGAAAAGAGATATACAAAAGCCCTTGAAGAATATAGGCTCACAAACAAGGCCTTCCCTGCACATCGGCTGGTTGGCGCCTATAGCCACGAAGCAGAACAAGCCATAAAGAACGGAGAGGATATAAAAGATCCTCCGTATGCATTAATCCTAACGCTCAGCGCAATTATAGGTGGCGCTATAACTGTAATCATCTCTGCTCTGTTCATTGTTAACCACAGAGTCCAGCACCAACGTTACAAAAAATCCTTCATAAATTATTAATTGGCGGAGGAGCAGGGATTCGAACCCTGGATACGGATTGCTCCGCATACACGATTTCGAGTCGTGCGCCTTCAACCAGCTCAGCCACTCCTCCACTATCAAAAAACTTTAACACACACTTTACTACGGGATTACATACCGTTATTATTTATTTCGTGAGAACTACACAAAGAAAAGGCGACATTGCCCTTACTCAGGCAGTAGCGACGTTTACTAAGCTAGGCTATGACATTAGCCTTCCGATAACTGAGTCGGCACACTATGACATGGTCGTCGATTTCAAAGATAAGCTAGTTAGAGTCCAGGTTAAGTACTGTGGCACAAAAGAAGTTGATCTTCGATTAATCCACTCCAACTCTCGAGGTTATGTGGTTAAAAAATCTAAAGAGAATTCCTACGACTGGCTATACATTTTAGAGCCAACAGGGAGAGAGTATCTTATTCTAGAATGCTTGCCAGGAAGAAGATCAATAACACCGAATGAAAGCATGCTACTAGAAAGAGTTATCAAACCAGCCTTATCCTAGGCGGATAACTATTAACCTGGTAATATTTATCTCTATTGGAGAGGTGTCCGAGTGGTTTAAGGAACATGTCTTGAAAACATGCAGGCCCGAAAGGGTCTCGAGGGTTCGAATCCCTCCCTCTCCGCCACATAACATGAAAAAAATAGATCTAATAAACTCGCTAACAAATTAGTTTTAGCCCTTCTTCTAGACACGTATCTGTTTAATCTGTAAAATTCCTTAAGAATTAATAAGGATAAGCATTATGGCCAAGGCGCACAGAAAAACAATTGACACAATTTTAATATTTCTAGGATCAGTCACCGCCCTGGCACTGCTAGTGGCCGGCGGTATTATGTGGTGGGGTTCAAACTTTGTTAACGACCAAGTCACCACTGAGCTTAAATCACAGAAAATCAAGTTCCCTCCTGCTGGTAGCCCAGCTTTAACCCCAGATAAATATCCTGACTTACAGCAATACGCGGGCCAAACTGTCGATACTGGCGAAAAAGCCAGAGCATATGCCAATGGCTATATTAATCGACACCTGGAGGAAGTCGCTGGGGGTAAGACTTACGCTGAAGTCAGCACAGCAGCTCTTCAGGAGAAAGAAAACACAGCGCTTCAGGCACAAAAACAGTCATTATTTATGGGTGAAACTTTAAGGGGGCTGCTACTTAACGCATATGCATTCGGTACTTTAGCGTCTCTGCTAAAGTATGGAGCAATAGCCTCATTTATAGCAGCCATAACAATGGGCGTTTTGGTGCTGCTTGGCTTTCGTCGTTTGTCCAAGTAGAAATACGTAATTAGCTGATCTGTAAAGATGCTATTAGTGGTAGATGGTCTGAGACATCCACATCCGGGCAGCTTTTATCTATGATTTTCACGTCTTTACTGATAAAAATGAAGTCAACCACAGCGGTAGCGTAGCCAGGAGCAGTTTTGTGACGCATGTTGAAGGTTGATTTTAACTCACCATCGAACACATTTTTAAGCTTACCTTCGATGATTTTTATTGCTTGATTACCAGGTGTAGCGTTAGTATCACCACCTAAAATTATATTTGGCTTATCTTTTATCTCGCGCATGATAACATCTGCCATCTCTCGCCGTTGGTCATTAAAATTATCGCCATCAAGATCCCACGGGCCATGAACATTAAAAACATTAATTTCCTTCGAGAAAGCTTCAATTTTCACGTGCTGTAGATTTCGTGGACATTTATGAAAATTACCTGGGACGTCGCGGTAAGTCTCGTTATAGGGGATGGATAAATGGGTTACCTGGCTGTCGATAATTGGAAAACGTGAAAAGACTGAATTTCCCCTTAAAGCCTTGCCGTTTGTGTGGTCAAAATCTCGGTAAGTAGGGGCAAAATGAGAGTAAAAACCAAGTTTAGATTCGATAATTTGGTGGCTTCTGTACCGTGCCTCTAGGCCTTTGTCTTCTGAGCCGAAAACTTCTTGAGCCAGTACAATGTCAGCCATTTCCTTTAATAGAAACTCTACAGCTGCTTCCAGTAGCTCCCCATTCCAAATGTTTAAGCAGACAACTTTTAGATTCATTTTGTTACAAAATCAATTGCCGAAATGATGTTTTCTTCTCTTGCCTGGTGGTTATATATCCCCCTACCAACTTCTTTCGGTAGCGTCCATAGTGTCTTACCGCCTTCATTTTTTTTATCCAAGACAACCCTTTTCAAAATTTCATCACGATCTTGGCTAGAGGAAGAGGTAGGTAGACCAATCTTTGTCAAAATCTCCTGTATGGTTTTTGTTAATTCAGGCGCGCAGACTCCTTCTAGCTCGGCTAATTTAGTTTCCGCTACCATGCCAATCGATATTGCTTCACCGTGCAACAAAGGCTCGGAGGTCGCAAGAGACAAGGACTCGAAAGCATGCCCTAGAGTATGCCCAAAATTAAGCAATTTCCTCTCGCCTGACTCCATGGGATCATCGTTTACAATGCTCACCTTACCTTCCGCCGATAGCTCTATAAGTTGGGTCAAAACATCATTAGTTTCTGATGAATTAAAGAGCTCGACGATCTGTTTATTGTCTATGAACCCCATTTTCACGATTTCAGCTAGTCCAGCTTTAATATGGCGTTCTGGCAGAGTCTTTAACATGTTTGGGTCGACCAAAACGGCCTTAGGCTGCCAAAATGCACCTATAAGGTTTTTGTATTCTTCCAGGTTCACGCCTGTTTTACCGCCAATAGCAGCGTCTGCCTGGGCTATCAAAGTCGTCGGTATGGCTATCCACTGAATTCCCCGCATGTATGAACTTGCGGCGTAGCCCACAGCGTCACAAAGTACCCCGCCGCCGATTGCTACGACAAGGCTTTTTCGGTCGCAGCCTCTAGCTTTTAGCTCTCTTAGTACAGCTTCTACGGTCTTTAGATCTTTTGCTTTTTCGCTAATCTCTAGCTCAATTAGGTCTTTTCCAGCTGCCACGTATTGGTCCAGATAGTCATGAAGATGCGAATAAGCATTTTTATCGGCTACGACGATTAACTTTGTATGGCCCCGGGAATAATCTGGCAGTAGCTTAATAGCTTCAGGCTCGATTACTACCATGCTTTTTATATCCGACTGTGGTGACGATAAACTCAGTTTCATTTCTTCAACCTCTGCGGTAATTTTATCTTATCGCTATATGCCAGCAGTCCAATGATTCCTAAGATTATAGAGACAGCCCCTACCCAGTAATAGATGTAGGCAGTTGCTGAATTAAATTCACTAACAAGCGGCTGGGCCACGTCTTTTGCCACTATTTGGCATTCTTTATTCCTTTTTCATAGGTGGAGATTACAAAACGAATATTTTTCTGTGTAGGGTGAATTTTGAATGTTTTTAGAAAATTTTTTGCCATTTCATCTTTGATTTGCTGTTTAATTTTAGCGGCGTCTATTGTGTAGGGTGGTTTGCAGTTCAGGTCAAATACGTCGGTATCTGCATTGAGCTGTTTAATATTACAGGGCGGGAGCGTCTCCACGGTTTTTAGGCGGTAGTCGACCATTTTGTTGACCAGCTGCTCTTTGGGTTGGGATAAGTCAATTACGAAAGTAGGCTGTGCAGACTCCCCATTTAGCCAGCTATATGTACCATCAATTCCACTTTCAAAGCTTTTCTGTAAAAAAGCTGGAGAAAAAGATTCCAAAATTGCCTTTTTTACATCTGGGTCATTGGGTGAAATCTCATTTTTCACTTGGTCCACCTGCCCTTTTTGGGTTGCTGCTTCCTCGGCACTACTGAAAATAGCTTCGGGTAAATTATCATAAGCTCCACTGCCAGCTATTATTGTCTTCATCTTGTCAGGATTTGATGTGACTAAGCTAAAAACACTGGCATTAGCCAGCAAAAACAAGGCCATTATTAAGGCATAACCAACTACTGTCAGGCCGAACCATCTAAAAAACTTTTTAAGATCCATCGCTTCCATTGTACCTGAAAACCCTTGTATAATTACTTCATCATGTCGTCATTTGTTATCTCGTTCTTTATGGCAGCTGGACTTTCTGCCTGGGTGTATAACAAGTCTCAAGAGAGGACTGGCAACAACACAGATACGTCCATAAAGATTACAGCTGTAGTCGGAGTCATGACGTTTATTGTGACTCTCACTATCTTGAGCATCGTAGGAAACTACCTAGAGGACGGTCTTTAGGTTCAAGGTAGCAGTAACTGGCTATTTTCTTGCTAAAATTCACTCAAAACTGGTACTATAAGGCCAGTAAATTTGTTTGAATGGAAACAATGGACGAAAGAGGGCTTGGGTTAAAGGTTGGCGATGCAAGGAGGGGCGCAGGGCTCACTCAGCAGCAGCTATGCCAAAAATCAGGGCTAAGTTATTCCACTTTGGCCAAAATCGAGCGCGGAGCAATCAAATCGCCATCAATTTTCACGATTCAGCAGATCGCTCAGGCCCTAGAAACGTCTCTTGACGCTCTTGTCGGCAACGACAGCCAAACGCCCCAAAAAGCGGCTAAAAAGCGCTCTAAAAGCGGCGTAGAGTTTGTTTATTTTGATATCAATGGTTGTTTGGTCCGGTTCTTTCACAGAGCCTTTGCGTCTGTCGCTAAAGATACCGGTGTTTCTTCAGATATAGTAGAAACCGCTTTTTGGCATTATAACGACTCGGTTTGTCGTGGGGAGTTGTCTATGGACGAGTTTAACAAGCTTCTTGCCAGTAAGTTTCACGTAAAATCTTTTGACTGGACGCCATATTATTTGGAGGCGGTTGATCCCATCAAAGAGACTGCCGAACTTCTATCCTGGGCAACCGAGCATTACAAAGTTGGCCTGTTAAGTAACATCATGCCAGGCCTCATAGAGAAGATGCTGCAGAATAAGATGCTGCCAAATCTGGAGTATGATCAAATTATCGATTCATCGGTTGTTGGATCGATCAAGCCGGAACCAGCCATATATAAAATCGCTACTGAAAGATCGGGTGTCGCCCCTGAGGCAGTCCTACTTATTGATGATTCGCGGACAAACCTTATGGCTGCCAGCGAGTTTGGGTGGCACGTACTTTGGTTTGATGACTACAGGCCAAAAGAATCCATCAAGCGCATCAAGAGCGCCCTAGAATACTAACCGCCATACTTTTTTATCTGGTCAATTATATTTCCTAGTTCTTGCTTGGCGTCTGCCAGCTGGGCCCTAGACTCATTAACTAGTTTTTCTGGCGCTTTCTCTGTGTAGCTGGGGTTACGCAAGCGAGTGTTTAGGTTATCGATGACTTTAGATAGCTGCACTTCCCTATTCTTCAGGCTATCAATAAATTTTTTAGCAGTGTGCCGATCCACATCTAGCCAGTATTTGCCCCCTGCCTGATTAAGCTGCAGACCCTGCCCGCCTTCAGCACTTTTGAGCTCTTCCAGTTTGGCTAATCGTTTAATCAAGTCTTGGCTGTCTGCATCAAGCTTGCCATCAGTAAATAATAGACTCCCTTTGTCATATAAAAGAGCTGTTTTAATCTGTCTTAGCTCACTAACAACTGCTTTAATTTCCTGGAACCCTTCAGCTTTTTCTTCATCAATTTTTACCGTTTTTGGCCACGAACTAGTGATTATTAAACTGTCATCCTCAGGCGTGATTGTTTGCCAGATTGTCTCTGTTAAAAATGGTGCGAAAGGATGTGCTAGTTTCAAGATTGTTTCCAGAACATACCCCAACATTGCCTTATCTGAAGATGACTTGCTGGCCTCTATATACCAGTCTGCCACGTCGTCCCAAATAAGGTGATAAACCAGCTCGTAAGCTTCACTAAATTCATAGCTTTCAAGCAGCTCACCCAGTCTGGCGCTCGCCCAGTTCAAGCGAGATAAAATCCAATGATCGGCTAGGGTTTTTGGCTCGGGATTTTCACCCAATACAACCCCGGAACTTTCAATGTATCGAGCAATATTCCAGAGCTTATTACAGAAATTTCGGGCTTCAACTACCCTTCGGCTATCATAGCCGGTATTAACGGCGGCAGAGCGTCCAGAAATAATGCCCATACGTAGTGCATCAGAGCCAAATTCTTTTATCACAGGCATCGGATCCACCACATTACCGATGGACTTGCTCATTTTTGAACCGTCTTCAGCCATGACGTAACCGTGTATGTAAACCTCCTTAAATGGCACTTTACCAGTCACATAAAGCCCTAACATAACCATTCGTGAAACCCATGGGTACAAGATCTCTCCGCCTGTTTCCATCAGGCCATTTGGATAGAATTCAGCCAGCTCTTTATTGTCAGGATATTCCAGCGTGGCATAAGGCCAGCTCGAGCTAGAAAACCACGTATCAAACACGTCTGGATCACGCCTATAGGTCTTCCCTTCTACCTCTATAGTTTCTTTGGTAACTTCGGTGTTAAATATCCAATCTTCAGGATCATTTACATTAACAAAAGCTGGGATAGGAATTCCCCAGGCAATTTGCCGGCTAATGTTCCAGTCCCGCAGCCCCTCAAGGTATTTCACCAACTGATCTTTCTTGGACTCAGGGTAGAAAGTAATCTCATTATTTTTTAGTGATTTGATAGCTTTTTTAGCCAGAGGCTGCATGTCAATAAACCACTGTTCTTTCAGTAGTGGCTCTATCACAGTTTTACATTTATAACAGTGGCCAACGTTATGAACGTGGTCTTTAACATTGGCTAAAAATCCACCACTATCAAGATCTTCCACTACTGCTTTTCGGGCTTCTTCTACAGTTAGCCCTCTGTATTTTTTAGGAGCGTCGTTAGTGATTTTGCCGTTGTGTCCAATTACGGAAATTTTTGGTAAATCGTGCCTCTGCCCTACCTCGAAATCGTTCGGGTCATGGGCTGGAGTAATCTTCACCGCGCCCGTGCCAAAGTCTTTATCAACAAACTCATCGGACAAAATCGGAATTTCACGGTCTGTAAGAGGTAATTTCACGGTTTTGCCAACAAATTCTTTGTACCGCTTGTCTTTAGGATGAACAGCTACGGCCACATCTCCAAGCATAGTTTCAGGCCTAGTAGTAGCTACCGTAATCTTGCCGGAGCCATCAGTTAGCGGATAATCAATCTCCCATAAATGGCCTTTAACTTCCTCGTGAACAACCTCAATATCAGCAAATCCAGTCTCATGGTAGGTGCAGAAATTAACTAGCCTCTCACCTCTGTAAATTAACCCCTCATCCCACATATTCTTAAAGGTTTTATAGGCTCGATCAACTATTTTTTGGTCAAGCGTAAAGGTGTAATTATCCCAATCACAGCTAGCCCCCATGGCTCGGATTTGATTCTCAAAAATTCCTTTATTCTCAGCTACAAAATCCCAGATTTGGGTGTAGAGTTCATCTCTAGAAAAATCAAAACGACTCTTCCCTTCTTTCGCTAACTTCTTTTCATAAACAACCTGAGTCTCAAACCCTGCATGATCTGCTCCCGGAAGAAGTAAAACAGCCCTCCCTTTTAGTCGATGATATCTGGCAGTTATATCTTCGAGGGCGCTGGTTAGTGTGTAGCCAATATGTAGTCCCGCATTAGCATTTGGCGGAGGCATGACAATACAGAATGTTTCCTTGCTGCCTCTGTGAACTGGGGCAAAGGCTCCTTGCTTCTCCCAGAGGGCGTAGATATCTTCTTCGTACTGATTTGGTTCGTAAGTCTTAGATAACTTCATGGACCTACACACCACATCCTTCCTGAGCAAAACAAGTTTGTTCTTGCAGGCTGTTCTTGGCCCATAAAACTATTTTTGCCTGTGGTACTCGCGCATCGTACCGAATGTACGATTTACTCCGCTCCTCGCCAAGAAATAGCATTCTGGTCTCAAGTGTGTAAATCCAATTCATAGAACTTCAGTATACCACCCCTGGAAAAAACACTCTTTGAAATAGGGAAGTAACTTTACTTATTTCACGTGAAATTGAGACAACTAAACTCAAAGGTTTTCTCCAAAACCTCCTAAGTTCAAACGTCTAAAACCAGCTTTTGTTAAAAAGTACGATCTGCTGAATCAGCAGTAAATTTTTCCCACATTTTTGTTTTCACAAATTAGCATAAGCTATTTCAACGGATTAGAAAAGCTACATTTTTAAACTGGGATTTATGTCTATAGAGTAGGGATCTGCTGGCTCGATCCCGCTAGCCTTTTGATAATAACCATTAGAGGCGATCATAGCAGCGTTGTCTGTGCACAGCTTGGAATCTGTATATTCAACGTCCATAGGTAACCTATCTGATATCTGGCGGCGTAGCTCCTTGCTGGCTGCCACGCCTCCAGCTATAACAACACTTTTCGGTGCAAACTCGTTGAATGCCAATAAGGTCTTATCTGTCAAAACCTCGATTGCCTTGTGCTTGAAACTGGCTGCAATATTGGCTTTTTGGGCCTCTGAGAGCCTGTCTGGCAGCATATGAGAAGGAAACGTGTAATCTTCACCAATTTCTGCCTGAGCAGCCCTTAGAACAGCTGTCTTCAGACCAGAATAGCTGAAGTCATACTTCCCAAGTCCACTCATCGCTCTAACCTGCTGTCTGGCGGAGCCAGACACACCGTCAGAGCTTATCGCGCTCTGCTGTGTCAGCTGTGTCCGAGACTCACTCTCCGTACCACTTGTACGGTTCGTTCGTTTCTCCTTGCTTCCTTGCATAGCATCAATCTGAGCGGCTTGGTTTGTTGATCTAGGCTTAGGAAAATTATAGGTTTTTGGGTCGCCTGCTTCGCCTGCTTTCTCTACGTTTGGACCACCAGGGTAGGGAAGTCCAATAATTTTTGCCACCTTATCAAAGGCTTCGCCCACAGCATCGTCTAAGGTCTTACCTAAAACCTGATATTTAAAATGATTTTCAAATAGGACTAACTGTGTGTGTCCCCCGCTGACTATCAATGCTAGACATGGAAATTCCGGTGCTTTCTTTGGCAGTTTATAGCCGGGCAGGGAAGTGGAGGTTAAAAAATTGGCATAAACATGAGCTTCGACATGATTAACAGCGTAAAGTGGTTTATTTTTTAAGATTGCTAGAGTGCGAGCGGCCAAAACTCCGACTAGCAAACTTCCCCCTAGCCCTGGCCCATATGTAACCGCAATAGCATCTACGTTTTCCCAATCTGTTTTGGCCTGCTCCAGAGCTTCACGAATAACAGGGTTAATTGACTCTATGTGACTTCTGGCTGCGATTTCTGGTACCACCCCACCATATTGTTTATGCAGATCAATCGAACTCGCAACAACATTCGAGAGAAGTTTATTTCCATCTTCTACAACGGCAGCTGCTGTCTCATCACAACTTGATTCTATGCCCAAAATTTTCATCTGTTTTACTGTATCATTGTTAGGATGGGTCCGAAAAAACTGGTTAGAAAAGTTGTTCCTAAAAAGGGAGTGAAGATAATCGAATCTGGCTTTAGAAAAAGTCGGGGATTATCCTTGCAGATGCGCTATGGATTCCCGGCTCGTGGCATGCGAGTAATTGCTGTCACTGGCACAAATGGAAAAAGCACTACATCTAGTTACATAAATGAAGTGTTGAAGGCGGCAGGCTATAAAACAGCAGTCCTGACCACTGTTTTTTATGAAATTGATGGCAAGGTTACGGCCAACAAAACTCACTATACAATCGACAGACAATCAATCGTGCAGGACTTTTTCGCTAAGGCTAAAAAGTCTGACGTAGACTTTGTAATTCTAGAGGTGACCAGCCATGCATTAGACCAAGATAGAATCATGGGCGTGCCGGTAGAGATAGCTGTTATTACCAACTTAACTCAAGACCACCTGGACTATCACGGGACGATGAAAGAATATGCTAAAGCAAAAGCAAAATTACTAAGAAATTTTGGTGCTAAATATGCAATATTGAATGCTGACGATGAATGGTATGACTTTTTCCGCGAAAACTCTGTAGCCGAGGTAATTTCTATTGGTAAGACGAAGGGCTTAACCGGGCAGATAAAGTCCATAAAACTTCATAAGGACAGTTCAGAGGCCAGGCTAGAAATTAATGGGGAAGTAATTGATATAAAAACTGCGTTGGTGGGTGAGTTTAATCTCTACAATGCCAGTTATGCCGCGGCGATCGGACAAATCTTAAAACTACAGCCACAAACAATCGAAAAAGGCATATCAAACCTAAAAAGTCTCAGTGGGCGCATGGAGCCAATAGAAGCTGGCCAGAAGTTTAAAGTATTTGTGGATTTTGCAGTCACGCCTGATGCTATAGAAAAAGTTTTGCAGTCCCTGAAAAAAACTACCAAGGGCAGCGTGCGAATCGTTTTTGGCGCTACGGGTGACCGAGATAAAGCCAAACGACCAACCATGGGTGAAGTTGCTGCAAAAAACGCCGATTTTATATATTTAACAGATGACGAAACCTATACAGAGGATCCGGAAACAATTAGAAGTGCTGTTTTAAAGGGTATAGAAAAAGCCAATGGCACTAAGAAAACTCAGGTTATTCCGGACAGGAAAGAAGCAATTCAGCAAGCGCTAAAGGACGCTAAAGCCGATGACTCAGTGCTAATAACTGGCATGGGCCACGAAGATTATCGAAATATGGGTGGAAAGCAAATCCCATGGAAAGAACAAGAAATCGTCAAACAATCATTGACAAAAATTAAATAGATTATATATTGATACGCCTATGTCTAGGAGTATTTCAGAGCCAATTCCCCTTTCGCCAACTTTTGGACAGGAGCTAATAACTACCACAGAGGTACTCGCCTCTAAATACCCAGAAGTTCAACAAGGCATTGACCTCCATGCCCCGTTTGCGGACTTCGAAGGAGTAATGAGGCCAGTTATTGCGGATCTTTCCGGCTTAACAACAGAACAAATGTGCAGGGTTTCTTTATCTACCCATGCACTTTTTGGTCATGAGATTAACCTAGATGCTATAGATGGCGAAATAGGGAGACCCATCTATAGGTTGAGCGCTTCTGGCGAATATGAAAGTGGCTTCGGTGACGATGAAAGTAAAGAAACTTTCGCTGGATTTTCTCTTCAGTTAGCTATGGACGGAACAGCACTTTTCTTAGGTCGTTCAGCTGACTTTGTTGAGCCAAAG
>JACRNE010000018.1 GCA_016219345.1 Candidatus Saccharimonadota bacterium | reverse complement strand
TTTGCAGGGCAAGTTATCTCAAGAAAAATTAGATGAGGCAAAAAGCAAACTTGAGGAAGCGGCAGATAAACGCCGCACGATGAAACGACCATGGTCAATTGATCTTGCCGAGGAAGCAAAACAAGAATTATTGACTGCTACCCAAGAAGAAAAAAACGATTTTGTCATTGGCGACATTGGCGGTGGAAGAATCAAAAAAGACGAATCGGGAAAAATTGTCAAAATCACTCGTCTTACCGCCGAGAACGCAAGAATTTTAGAGGGAACGGACGCTGTTCTTATTGTTTCCAACAATCCGCATGGCGCGGCGGAATGGAAAAAGTTGATTGAAGCGGGCATTGATCCAGAAACCGGCGTGCGGATTCAACGAGACAAGCCGATTCAGATTCTTGGGATTTATCAAAGTATTTTGGAAGGCAATGTCCAAGAAACCGCCACGAGTGAGAAAACCGGAATTATCACCAACCTTGACCGAAGCAAAGCAGAGAAAAAATATAATCCGGCGATTTTTACTACCGCGATGTTTGTTAGCGAAGCGGTGGAAGCAAGGAAAAAATAATATGAGCGAACAAAAAAAATTTCAACCACAAATTGAAAGCATAGATACTTCTAAAATTCTTTCAAAAGAGGATTATTCAAAACAGGCGTTAGAGAATCTGCAAACCACCAGCCGAACCGCAAGGGGCGTGGTTGATGTTTCTGCTTCCGTAGATAAAGCCAGAGGAATACAAGATATAAGTGAGCGAGAAGCCGCCGATAGAGCGGCGGCGAACTTTAAAGAAGCGATTGAACAACTTTACGAACAAAGAGATTACCAGTTTGAAAATCCGGAAGAACTGCGAACATTTATTGAAGATACTGCTCGACATATCAATAAAGGTATCACTAAAGAGGGTGTTTTGGTTCGTTCTCATGATTCTGATAAATACCTCTACACAAAAGTTGAAAACCTGCCCCAAGAGATGAAACAATTTTATGAAGAGCTTTTTGCTCGGCTTCAAAATCCA
>JACRNE010000017.1 GCA_016219345.1 Candidatus Saccharimonadota bacterium | reverse complement strand
TTTCATCATACGTGACATTCTTAAGTGAGTACTCTGTAAAAGATGTGGATAAGGGGTTGAACTGGGGTGATTAGACTGATAGAATACTTGGAGTCAAGTCTTTGACTTTAAAAAAATGACAGGCTCATTGCGAGCGATTCATGGTTGAATCGGAGCCTTATGTGTTAAAGTAATCCGCCGCTTGGCGGATTGTTTTATTATAGAGTTAGGTTATGAAGATATTTTTTATTAGTTTATTTCCGGAGATGTTTGCACCAGTACTTGAGACTAGTATGCTCTTTAAGGCCAAAGAAAAAGGCTTAGTTGAATTCGAATACATTAGTCTAAGAGACTTTGGCCTGGGCCCACGTAAACAAGTAGATGATACGCCTTACGGTGGGGGGGATGGAATGCTTCTAAAGCCAGAGCCGCTAGTTTCTGCCATAGAGCAGGCCAAAGAAAAAGCCAAAAATCCTCATGTAATACTAATGACTCCTAGGGGCGAACGTTACTCTCAGCATAAGGCAAAAAAACTGGCTGCTTGTAATAATGATTTGATTTTCGTTTGTGCTAGATATGAGGGTTATGACGAGCGGGTTGTTGAATATGTTGATGAGCAAATATCAATCGGGGACTATGTATTAACTGGTGGGGAGTTGCCGGCAATGGTGATTGCCGACAGTGTAATTAGGCTCATCCCAGGTGTTTTAGGTGGAGAAACTAGTGCTGAGATTGAGAGTTTTTCGGATGGCGAGACTCTTGAATATCCACAATACACAAGGCCCGAAGAGTTTAGGGATAAAAAAGTCCCCAAAGTTCTTTTAAGTGGCAACCACGGTCAAATAGCCAAATGGCGCAAAGAAAATTCAGAAAAATCTAAAAATTAATTTTTTATATCTCTTCTTCTAAAACCAATTATTGAAATTACGAAGAGTATCATAATGATTACGACAAACGCGGCAGCATAACTCCAGTTATATGTGCCATACATAACCTCAGCGGGTTGATAGTAATGAAAAGGCAGGAACTTCGCGACCCCACTTAACCAGCTAACTACTTCGCCCAGAGAGCTGATTATGTAGCTGCCAAAAGCTACCAAGGCGGCAATGCTTACGCTAATTGATCTTCCAAATCCACCGAATGCACTTAAGCAAAAGGCTATTATACCGAATAAGGTACTTAAGATAGCTGAGAGTAGTGTAGCGAGAGCTATTTTATCCAATCCAACTTCTATATCGACCATACTTGCAAAGATTAAGGTAGAAATCATCGTTACAACGGTGACTAGGCAAATAATTATAAAGGCTACTACGGCTTTAGCGGAAATAAGTTTTGTTCTAGAAATCGGTCTTGAAAGTAAAAGTTCGAGAGTTCCGTCTTGCTCTTCCTTTGTAATTAGGGAGCTTCCCATAGATATTGTAAGAATGCTCAGTATGAGGGGTAGCATTAGGTAGTAAATCTGTGAGCTTAAATAGCCGACAGGCGATAGAAAATCACCGGTATCGGTAAATAGGGCTTTGGCTGCATCCGGTATTTGCGCAAAAGACTGTTCTAGCTGGGCGGATTGATCCCTGAATGACGGATAAAAAAGTACATTGATAGCGATCAGCGAAATTATGCCTACGCACCACCAGACAGTTGACCATCTACGGCTCCATAGACCCCATTTGATAACAGCTAGCATTATTTCGCACCTTTTCTGTTGGTAGATTCATAAAACTGGAGAAATTCTTCTTCTAGGCTGGCAGCTGGCTTGTCAAAATGGATTACATGGGAGTTGGCCAGAAGGCGGAATAGGGGCTTTAAGTTGCCTTTTATCGATATCTTAATTTTTCTATCTGAAAGTTTTTCTACGCTAGCTCCATCTATACTCTGAAGCGAAGACATCGGAATGCTATTTGCAAAAGTTATCTCAAATGAATGCGACGAAGCTTCAGTCAGGTCAGCAATAGATTGTTCCGCTACAAGTCTGCCATCCCTAATAAAACCGACTCGATCACACATGCGCTGGGCTTCACTTAGATTGTGGCTACTTATAAAAAATGTCGCCCCTTTGGATTTTCTTTCCTTTACGATGTCAAAGAAATATTCTTGCATCAATGGGTCTAATCCGCTTGTAGGTTCGTCTAATATTAAAATTTCTGGTTCGTGCATAAGTGCTTGGATCAAGCCTAGTTTTTGGCGATTACCTTTGGACATATTTCCGATGGGTTTATCAAGCTGAGCTTTAAAGGTTTTTACCAATTTGCCTGGATAGTCCTTATTTTTTGGAGGGCGGAGGGATGACATATAGCTTAAGAATTGTCTGCCGTTCATTTTGGGATAAAGGGCGATCTCACCAGATAAATAACCAATTTCACGCTTTAGTTCTACAGAATCTTTCACAATGTCTTTGCCTAGAATGGTGGCAGAACCTTCGGTCGGCTGAATGAAATTCATAAGTGTGCGGATAGCTGTGGTTTTGCCAGCTCCATTGGCTCCTAAAAAGCCATAAACCTCGCCTTTTTTGACGTTTATAGTCAGATCCCTAAGGGCAAAAGCATTCTTACCATAGCTTTTCGACAACTTATTAGTTTGGAGCACACCATCCATAATAAATTTAGTATAACAGAGATTACTATGGTTTATGAACGTCCGACTGTATGGTCGGATTCGTCAATAATTTCGTGTCCGATTATTTCTTCTACCAGATCTTCTATAGTTACGATTCCTACTACCTGGTCATTCTTTTCAACAGGTATAAGATGTGTTCTAGCTGCTATAAATTTACGAAACATGGTGTCTAGTGCAGTTCGGCTACCAACCATCTTAGTACTATGGAGGGGAAGCTCGCTGACTTTTAGACTTTTCTCGTCAAAATCTATATCTACTAAATCTTTCATGCGAAGTACTCCGTAGCACTTGGTCAATTTCTCATTAAAAATGGGTATTCTGCTCCAGCTGGCGTCTTTTATTTCATCAATTTTCGCTGCATCAATCACTGTTTCCGGTGTCATCCAATAAACATGTCGCATCTCTGTCATGATTGTGCTGACTTGTTTTTCGCTGAGCTTTAGAGCACCTTTTATAATTTCAACTTCATCTTCATCCAACTCACTTTCATCCATTCCAAGATGCTCATGGATTAAAAGTCCAAGCTCTCTTCTGGAGTGCAGACGTACTTCATCATGACGTCCAAAAATTTTATCAAGTCCTAATTGGAGAGGTTTAGATATTGGATATGTTGCGAGTATCATAAGTTTCATTAGCGGGGTAAAGAATGAACAGACTCTTAGAGCGTGTTTTGTGAATAAGGCTTGTGGAGCTAACTCGCTAAATATTACAAGAAGTAATGTGGCAATTGCTGCAGCGAAGAATCCATTAAAGCTTGTATTTAATACCAAAGGAGTAGCTGAGGCGGCGGCGACATTAACCAGCAAGATGCTAGCTAAGCTTAAATGAGCATTGGCTCGCAGGGGTAGAACTCGCTTAGCCTGTTTATTGCCTAATTTTGCCTTGCGCTTAAGATCACTTGGTGAAAGTGAAATCAATGAAATATTTAGTCCTGAACAGACGGCTGCTAGGGCAACCAGTAAGAATACGTATAAAGCGGTCGGGTCGATCGTCATATATTTCTAATGCTAATTATAGCACTTAGCGTTGGCAAAGTTCTAAGGTTACTGCAGCTAAGGCCTTTACGCCTTTCTCAAGCTCTGCGGCAGTAGAGAAGGCGTCCGGGTTATGCGCGCCCTCGTGGCTCGGGCAAAAGAGCATAACTGTTGGTATACCGGCTCTTGCTGCATTCTGGGCATCATGTCCAGCAGGACTAAACATTGTCATGGAGCTACCAATTTCAAATTTTTCAATAGCCGTAGTTGCGGTTTCTACCAGTCTTGGATCCATCTCAACAGGTTCACCGCTGCCTGAAAGCGGTTTCCCAAAAGAAATTTCAGCAATTTTCTGAAGCAGACCTGCTCTTTGTTTTATTAAATATTCGCATCTGTCGCGCTGTACTATGTTTTTGCCACGGATATCTAGACCTAGTCTTATCACGCCGTCATCGTCTAGCCTGAAAGTTCCAATTGTGCCAACTACTTTTTCGTCCTTCTGATTAGTCGCGAAGTTGTTAACTGAAGTTACCAATTCAAGTGCGGCTTCTATCCGCGGAAGGATGCTTGAAGTTTTGAAAAACTTTATTTCGGCTGGCTCATCAATCTCTTCTAACTGTATTGGCTGCAGATCGAATCTACCGTTCTTACTTGATAAATCTGTGTTTTGTTCCTCTGCTTGCTCTAATAATTTACGAAACGCAGCATCGATTTTTTCAGTGTCCCCGCCAGACAGCCTTATTATCGTGCCTGCTTCGCCTGGGATTTTGTTTATTGCTTGACCATCTCTTAGATCAATATCACCGATGTTTATTTCCAAACCCGGGGATTCTTTTATTAAGTTGAGTACGCTTGATACATATCTCGCTGTTTCTACCAACGCATCCGCTCGGTTTTCAGTACCCATTGGTGTGGCTCCGGAGTGATCAGCTTTTCCTTTGACATTTAGCCTAAGGAACTTAGGGTTTTTGGGCGTTTCATCCTCAGGTGTAAGCGCTGTATCTCCTACAGAAACCGAGTACCTAACTGGCGCCGCTATGGAGTCAACAACTCCAATATCTTTATTGCTTTCAGCTAGTTTATCAAATTGCTCTACATGAAGCTCTATGATGGCCCCTGGCTTTTTGATATCTTTCTGTGCTTCAAAAAAAGGCTTACATACAATTTCTTTTTGCTCATCGTCTAACAAATCCCCGATACTCACTCCATCTTTGTCTGAGGAAGCTAGTTCACTGTCTGTCAGTCCATGAAACAATGCACGGCTCCCAAAAAGCGCAAAGTTAAATCTTGATGACTCTTCTCCCGTTAGTGAAGCAACGACGATATCTCTATCTGGCCTAAAACCGGCATCGTTCATGGCTCTAATTACTTCAATTCCACCGATTACTCCTGTAGTGCCATCATACATATCACCATTAGGTACCGTATCCGTATGTGACATTATCAGCAAGGGAGGAAGCTCTGAATCCGAGCCTCTATAAACTCCTATGTCTGCTAATGGGTGCTCTATTACCTCCATGCCTGCTTCAAGCATTTTTGGCTTGGTGTATTGGTTGCGAGCAATATGGTCTTGCTCACTTAGGGCAAGCCGATTTGTTCCGTATCTTATGGGAAGATTTTCCGTTGGTTCTTTTGGTTCGCCGCCCATACTTGCTAGCTCGACTAGCTCAGACTCAATAGTCGTTCCTTTGATTGCACCAATAACATCAATTTCAGTACCACCAGACTGAAAATTTCTGGCGATTTCAGGGGATAAAATTCTATGATCTTGGCCTTGTTCGGCTATGGGCTTATTCATTCCATGACTCCAAATAAGTAAAAACTTAGTTGAGAAGGCAAATTATAACATATTTTTATGTGGTAGAATATAGTCTGATGTCGAGCCAGAGTAAAACCATAAATGATGAGATTGGCTTCTACGATCCTCATAAAACATTCGAAGATAACTTTAATAACGGACCTTTTCCGGCAAAGGACTTTAAGCCGCAAAAACAAACGGCCAAGTCAGATTACAAATTTTTAGGCTATCCAATAAACTCGCCGTTCGGAATCCCAGCCGGATCGCTCCCAACTAGCCAGCACATAAAGTATGCGTTTGAAACAGGTTTCGATGTGGTCTGTTATAAAACTCAAAGAAGTGGAAAATTTCCGGTAAACCAATTTCCAAATGTTCTTTATGTCGATACAGATGGTGATCTAACTTTAGAAAAAGCCAAAAATCCTTTAGTCGGCAGGGAATATACGGATAAAGGTCTGGATGAAATATCTATAACAAATTCGTTTGGCAATCCAAGCAAAGGGCCAGAGTTTTGGGTTGGCGATCTCAAGAAAGCCTTGGGCTACGAAAAAGATGGCCAGCTTTTAATAATGAGTGTTGTGGGGACAATTCGCGATGGATATTCCCAGGAGGATTATTATGATGACTTTGCCCGCGCTGCAAAATTAGCTGCATCAACAGGCGTTAAGGCTATAGAGATTAATCTTTCCTGCCCAAATGTAGCTAACGAGGGTATACTCTGCTACTCAAAAGATGCTGTTGTCTCCGTTTGCAAAAAAGTTAAACAGGCAGTTGGCGATGCTCCGCTTATAGTAAAGTTTGGATATTTTTCTGAATCACAGCAGGATTTGTTAGAAGATATAGTGAGCAATATTAGTGAATATATTTCAGCAATTTCGGTTATCAACACCATTCCTGTAGCCGTGGTTGACGAAGATGGTAATCAAGCACTACCTGGAGAGGGAAGGCTCATGAGTGGAATATGTGGTGCTGGCATAAAGTGGGCTGGGCTCGATATGGTAAAAAGACTGAATTTGTTACGTAAGAAAAAAAATTACAGATACGAGATTATCGGAGTTGGCGGGGTTATGAACGCTCAAGACTTCAAAGAATACAGAAATGCCGGTGCTGATGTGGTTCAATCCGCTACAGGCTCGATGTGGAATCCTGAATTAGCGCAAGAAGTTAAAGCTAACTTATAGTTTTTCCTGAGCCGGGTTGAGTTAATATTTTGCCGTGCTCATAAACTAATTGCCCGCGAAGATTTACTCTTTCTATTTTTCCGATTACTTTTTTGCCCGCGTAGGGGGACCAGCCGCATTTAGTCTTTAGGTCTTCATTTTTTATTTCATATTCTTCCATTGAGACTTCAATTTTTGTCTCAGGGTTAGTTTCTAGATTAATAATTTTTGCTGGTGTGAAATGTAGCTTTTCAAGTAATTGTTGGCGACTTATCCTGCCTTCAGCCTCAGCAGTCAGGATTAAAGGCAGTGTGGTTTCAAGGCCAGGCAATCCGAATGGCGGTTCATTACTTTCTTTTTCTTGCCTTGTATGGGGCGCATGATCTGATTCGATAATATCGATTGCATCTAGGTGATCCCACAAGAACTTTTGGTCGGACTCTGGCTTTAAATATGGTTTCACGTTTGCATATGGCCCAAGTCGTTCGGTGTCTTTGTCGCTTAGAAATAGATGATGTGGAGTAACGCCGCACGTTACTGGCAGTCCAGCTTCTTTTGCTTTCATGACAAATTTTAGTTCATCTTCGCTTGATACGTGACAAATATGGGTTTTTCTTTCTATCTCTCTAAGAGTTGACGTTACTAGATCTGAAACATCTTCTTCTGCGTGTAGAAAAATTGGTTTATCGGATTCCCAGGCTTTATAAATTTCAGCTAGCTTGGGCTTATCGACAATAAAACCACCAGTTGTTATATTGAGATAAACTTTTAGTCCCACAACTTTATCGTAGATGGCTTCAAATTGGTCTAAGTTATCTCCTAGTGTGCCAAAATTGAAACCAATATCACAGACAGTTTTGGATTTTGCCGATGATATTTTTTCAACCAGAAGTTCGCTGTTTGTTATGAGTCTTTGGTTGTTGGGCATATCGACTATTGTTGTAAAGCCGCCAGCTAGTGCTGCCGATGATCCGGTATAAAAATCCTCTTTATGAGTTTGGCCAGGGTCACGCAGGTGAACGTGTAGATCAATTAATCCAGGGAGGGTTATTACTTCAGCCATACGGTTTTTATGTTTACAAATTCTTTAATACCATAGTGTGACAATTCGCGCCCATAGCCTGATTTCTTAATTCCACCGAAAGGAAGGCGAGGGTCTGACTTTACCGGACCATTTATAAATACTGCTCCTGAATCAATACGTGGGACTATCTCTTTTTCAGCTTTTTCTGTGTCGGCAGTAAATAAATTTGCGCCTAATCCATAATCACTGGTGTTTGCTACCCTAATGGCTTCCTCGAAATTTTTAACTGAAATAACAGCAAAAACCGGTCCAAAAGTCTCTTGGTTTAGTACTGGCATATCAAGCGTACAGTCTGCGATTACGACTGGGTTGTAGAAATATCCTTCGGAATTTTCAGATTTACCGCCACATAATATTCGAGCACCCAGGCTTAGCGACTCTTCAACTTGTTTTTCTACATCATCAACCATTTGCTGGTTAGTCAACGGTCCAACATTTGTTTCGGGGTCATAAGGATCACCGACTTTTAATTTTTCGACAGCGATTTTAAGTTTATTGGTAAAATCTTCAATAACATTTTCTTCGACGATAAATCTCTTTGCCGCTATACAGCTTTGGCCAGCATTGTACTGCAACCTGGCGGTTACGGCTGCAGCGACTGCTTGGTCTATATCTGCATCGGCTAGAACTATAAATGGGTCGCTCCCACCAAGCTCCATGACTGTTTTTTTGATCTCGTTACCCGCAGTCGCTGCCACGGCTGCGCCAGCTTTCTCGCTACCAGTAAGGGTTACAGCCTTGACCTTAGGATTTCTAATAACTTGTTCAACTTTTGCAGAGCCGATTGATAGATTTATGAATGTAGCGTCAGGGAAGCCGGCAATTCTAAAGATTTCCTCTATTGCTTCGCCGCTCATCTGTACGTTAGACGCGTGCTTAAGTAGCCCAACATTTCCGGCCATGAGTGCAGGTGCAGCAAACCTAAAGACTTGCCAGAAAGGGAAGTTCCAAGGCATTACAGCTAATACAATTCCAACTGGGTCAAAGCGCGCATAGCTTTTAGTAGCGTCGGTTTCTACAATTTCTTTAGATAGGAATTTTTCAGCATTGTCCGCATAGTAATCGCAGGTCATGGCACATTTTTCAACTTCCGCTTCGGAAGCCGCAAGGGTTTTTCCAACTTCGTCTGTAATTATTTTTGCGTATTCTGATTTTTTGTCTCGCAGAACTTGGGCTGCTTTCTTCATTAGGTTAGATCGTTCAGAAAAACTGGAACTACGCCAACTTTCAAAAGCCAGTTGAGCCTGATCTATCTTGTCTTCGATCTCAGCATCGGTTAATTCTGAGAATTCTTTTATGACCTGTTTGTTTTTTGGATTTATTGATTGCAAAGCCATCAGATTCCCTCCGTACTTTTCTTTAGATCTTCGCCAAAGTAGCTGTTATTGTCAGAGTAATCAATCGGCAATTCGATAATATGAACACCTTTTGAATTAATTGACTCTTGAAGTTGCTTTTCAAAATCGTCAGGTGAATTTATATTTTTACCATGTCCTTGAGCGCCAAAGCTATCTGCCAATTGTTCAAAGTCAGGGTTGGAAAAACTTAGTCCAAAGTCCTGTAGATCCATTGATTTTTGCTTCCATTTGATCATTCCGTAGCCATCATCCTTCAGTACTATTATGGTTAGGTCCAGCTTCAGTCTCACCGCTGTTTCAAGATCTGCTAAGTTCATTAGGAAGCCGCCATCCCCAGCTACAACTACAACCTTTTTGTCCGTATTTATCATCTTCGCCATCATGCCAACTCCAAGTCCCGCGCCCATGGTGGCTAGGGCGTTATCAAGCAGAACTGTATTCTGCTCATAAGCAGGGTAATTACGGGCAATCCAAAGTTTATACATTCCATTATCTAGTGATAATATTGCGTCCTTTGGTAGGATTTTTCTGAGAGAGCTAACAAAACGTTGGGGTTTGATCGGGAAATTATCCGAGTCGGATCCTTTTTCAATATTTTTCTGCAATCTTTCTTTAATGGCGTGGAAATTTGAGAAATCCCAATCTTTAACTTCAATTATTTCCGTAGCTGCCCACAGCGCGTAGCTGATATCACCTATAACTTCCATGTCTGGCTTATACACGTCATCAATCTCCGCCGGCGAAAAGTTAATGTGGGCAAATTTATGGGTATTTTCGCTTAGTACAGGTGGTTTTTCTGTTATGTCGTGACCAACCATTATGATTAAATCTGCTTTTTCTAAAGCTTTATGCACGAAATCACTATCGCTCAAAGCGGCTGTGCCTATGTAGTGAGGGCTGCTTTCGTCCTCAACGCCTTTACCCATTTGCGTGGTAATAAACGGTATTTTTGTCTTGTCTATGAAGCTGCGGAGTTGTTTGCGGATTAGCTTTCTGTTGGCGCCCGCGCCTATCAAAATGATAGGGGAGTGTGAATTTTCTATAGCCTCTACAAGGTTGTCGATGCTTTTTTCGTCTGGGTTGGGGCGCCTGGTTTTCTGCCATTTGATGGGTCTTACGTCGCTTCTTTCCTCAGCTATATCCTCTGGGAACTCTAAGTGTACGGCGCCCGGCCTTTCTTGTTCGGCTAAACGAATTGCGTTGTAGACAGAACTAGGAACACGCTCAGCGCTTACGATTGTTTCACTGAGCTTGGTGATCGGCTTCATCATTCCAACGACATCAAGGATTTGGAATTTACCCTGCTTACTTTTTTTAATAGGCTTTTGGCCGGTTATGACTAGTAAGGGCATAGCACCTAACTGCGCGTAGGCAACACCAGTTACTAGATTTGTAGCTCCAGGCCCAAGCGTGGAAAGGGCAACCCCCGCCCGTCCGGTTAATCTACCTACCGTAGCTGCCATAAAAACGGCGGTTTGCTCATCACGGGTGGTGATCATTTTAATGGATGATTTTCTAATGGCCTCAAGTAGTTCTAGATTCTCTTCACCAGGCACACCAAAGACATATTCAACCTCGCAGGCTTCAAGACTTTCAACAAATATTTCTGCTGCCTTCACTACGCTGAAAGCCTCTTTTCTACTTCCTGCCAATTAACTACGTTCCACCAAGCATCGATATATTCTGGACGGCGATTCTGATATTTCAAATAGTATGCATGCTCCCAAACATCCAGGCCTAAGATGGGCTTCTGTCCATCACTAGTCGGGCAATCTTGATTTGCGGTGCTGGTAATCTCTAAGTTACCTTTATTATCTACTAGCCAAGCCCAGCCGGAGCCAAATCTTCCGGTTGCCGCCTCGGCAAATTTATCTTGGAAATTTTTAAAATCACCGAAAATATTGTTGATGGCTTCACTAATCTTGACTGAAGGAGTGCCTGACTGCCTAGGCCCCATTAGTTGCCAGAACAGGCTGTGATTATAATGTCCTCCACCATTATTTTGGACTGGAGTGCGGATATCTTCGGGTAGTGAATTTAGATCCTGTAGAATTTCTTCGATAGATTTTTCTAATAGTTCAGGATGGTTTTGCAGAGCGGCATTTAGTTTATCGACGTAAGTCTGATGGTGCTTTGTATGATGTATGCGCATAGTCTGTTCATCGATATACGGTTCTAGAGCATCATATGAATACGGTAATTCTGGCAGTGAAAACATTATCCCTCCTTTTATTCTTACTATTATACTGATTCAATTAAATTTTTCAGGAATTTTGCTGATTTTTCGGTTACATCATGAATTTCAGTAACATAATGCAGCTTTATGTGAGGGTTTATAGCGGCCATTTTTTTTGCATCAATTTTAGATACGACAAAATCTAAACGACCGTAAACCACGTGAGTATCTATATCTATATGCTTTAGTTCATAAGTAGTTTCTTGATTGAGAATTGTATTTCTGAGGGATTTTTCGAAAGGTAGTCATTGTTCGTCAGAAGCGTTTGAAGTTTTGAAGCTTGAAAACTTATCCGTGAATCTCCCAGCCATGCGTAGATATGACGCTACAAGGGCGGGTCTTCCAGCGATGTATTCATAAAATGACTTGCGAACCAGGATTCTCTTACCTGTGCTGGCCAGTATAGGGGGTTCGTATAAGACAAGCTTATTTATAAGTTCCGGATTGTTATACGCCAGGTTAGTGCTGATTATGCAGCCCATTGAGTGTCCAACTACAATTATTTTTTTCCTTGATCCAAGATCTTTCTTTATGCTTTTTAGTAAAGATCTTGAATGCTCTTCGACTGAATATTCTATGAACTTAGGCTTAGGCGAGGATCCAAAACCTAAAAGATCGTAAGCAATTATCCGACAGTCACTACCATTCAAGGCCCTAACAAGAGGCCTCCACTGCTGGGCTTTAGCGCCAAGGCCATGGATCAAAATAATTACTTTATCACCAGAGCCTTGATCAATGATTTTTTTAAGGCGGTAAGGGCGTCTTAAAACTCTATGCCATACATATTCTGAAAGTCGCATTCCTTAATTATATTTAACCTTGGGTCCATGATAAAATTACATATGTGCGATAACGGAGGTTTTCTTGAATAAAAACAAAATAATAATCTTGATATCAGTGATTATTTTGGCTATTTCGGGATTTTTCCTATTCAAGGCAAATTCTAAGGACAATACTCCTAATGCGGCTATTACCGAAACTTCAAATGGGCAGTCATTCGTCTCGTCTCAAGCCAGTAATGGTACAGAAAATGCTGAAATAAAACTAACTAAAGATGAGGTTGCCAAGCATTCCTCTGCCGATAATTGCTGGACAGTAATTGATGGCGCAGTTTATGACTTAACATCATTTATTTCTCGACACCCTGGAGGCAGTGAAATTTTGCGAGCTTGTGGGATTGATGGGACTAGCTTATTTAAGCAGCGTGAAACTTCAAACGGTGAGTCAATAGGCAGCGGAACTCCTCATAGTTCTAGCGCAGAGGGACAATTAGAAGAGTTTAAACTTGGAGATTTGGAGGGCTAATGAGGATAAATGCTAAAACCCTAGATGAATATTTTGCTGCTACCGGTGAACGGAAGTCTGATATCAGCCAACTTCATAAAATTATCTCGAGCGAAGTTCCAGATCTTAAGCCTTATTTATTTGATGGCATGAGTATAACCATGGTTGGTTATGGAACAATGCATTATAAATCCAAGAGTGGTCGAGAAGGCGACTGGCCTATAATTGGCCTGGCTAATCAGAAAAATTACATCAGTCTTTATATATGCCTAGCTAAAGATGGCAAGTATTTGCCTGAAACTTATGGTGATAAATTAGGCAAGGTCAACTGCGGTAAAAGCTGCATAAGATTTAAAAAACTTTCTGATTTAAATCTTGAGACAACTAAATTTTTACTTAAGGAAGCGGATAAATTGAGCAAAGATCCGTCGAATTATCAGTTTTAATATGAAGAAATCAATAGACATAGCAAGGAAAATCGGCATTCTTTTAATAGGTATTCCTGTTATAGCTTTGGGAGTGGCATTACTTGTTCTGCCAGGCCCAGGTTTAGTTGTTATAATCCTCGGTCTTGTTATTCTCTCAATGGAATTTGAGGTTGCAAAGAAATACCGCGATAAGGCAAGAGCCCAGGTAAAAAAAGTAGTTGATCAAGCGAAACCAAAGCCCAAGTCAAAACCCAAAAACTCAGAGAAGGAGAATAGAAAAAGTGACTAAAAGTCTAGCCGAGGATGTTGACAGATCTGGCAACAACTAGTGCGAGCGTGAATGCCGAAATCAGCGCCTGAGTACCCATCAGGCCTTTTGCTTGGTGCGTTAGGGGTTTTGCATCAGCAGCTGCAAAGTTTATGGCATTTGTGCTTGATAAGTATAAATAGTCAATAAATTTTGGTTGCCAATATGGGAAATCTTTTTCAAGATCCTGCTGGGTAAATTGAAAGTCTTTGTCATGTTTTGACCATTTGCTGCCTGTAAGTCCTGGACTATCTATTTCCCAGTACCAGAGCGCAAAAACAATAATGTTTGTCAGGAAGATTGCTACTGCTGAAACAAGAAGCTCATAACCTGTTATTTGTTGCGTGCCATTAATTAGCGATTGGGCAACAAGAACAAAAGAACTGATATTGGCTAAAGATATAATTCCCAAAAGTACTATTGAGGCAGATCTCCTGAATTTACCATGATTTGAGGTGGTTAAACCAAGTGAAACGGCTAGAGCTATTTCTGTAGCGATGATTAAGTACTGCGGCCCGAAAGTTAAATGTTCACTTATTAAGCTAACTGCTATTTGCAGTCCTATAGCAACAAACAGAACCAACTGAGCCTGAAATAATTCGCCTCTACCGATAGGGCTGATTTTCATATTCATACTTTAACATGCTGCAAATTATTTATAGAGCCAGGCCAATATTTACTGGTATAGTATTAGCATTAGCGCGTGGTGAAAAATTGATGAAGAAAATGAATAACAGAGACAAGGTTGGTCTAGTAGCTGCACTAGTTGTAGCTGTAATTGTTATTTTAATTATGCTTGTTTACGGCAATAATCTACAGATCCTTAATCCTAAGGGCACGATAGCCTCACAGCAAAGAGACTTGTTGGTTTTTGCAGCACTACTGTCACTGGTTGTGGTTTTACCGGTATTTTTTATGACAGGCTTTATTGCGTACAAATACAGGGCTAGTAATAAAAAAGCTCGCTACACGCCCGAGTGGGATAATAGTAATAAGCTTGAGGCTATTTGGTGGGGTGTACCGATATTGTTAATAACTATCCTCTCAGTTGTTACTTATAAAACTAGTCACAGTCTTGATCCGTTCAGGCCTATCGAAAATGCTAAGAACGAAACCAAGACCATTCAGGTAGTGGCTCTTCAGTACAAATGGCTGTTTATATATCCAGATGAGAATATAGCAACTGTCAACTATTTAAATATTCCGGAGGACACACCTGTAAAATTTGAAATTACATCCGATGCTCCTATGAATTCATTCTGGGTTCCTCAGCTTGGAGGGCAAATTTACGCCATGAGTGGTATGTCCACGGAATTAAACTTGATGGCAGAAGAACCAGGAACTTACGAAGGCTACTCTGCCAATATAAGTGGCGCTGGTTTTTCCGATATGAACTTCCAGGTTATATCAACAAATAGGGCCGATTACGAAACTTGGGTTAATGGTATCAAGCACGTGCCAAAATCACTGGACCTTGACTCCTACAACGAATTAGCACGGCCAGGTACGTCCGATAGAGAAAACTATTCGTCCGTAGACGGTGATTTATATGCTAACGTTGTAGGCAAGTATATGAGCAATAAAGGCGAATCTCCACATAAATCACATGAAGGAACGGAACGGTACTAATGGGTTTTTTGACTCTATTTGCGCACCATAGAGGATTTGACCCAATTTTATTTGGTGGTCAGGCAATGATGGTAGTATCTGGCATTTTGGTTGTCGCAGCTCTTACATATTTTAAGAAATGGAAATGGCTCTGGAAAGAATGGCTGACAACGCTGGATCACAAAAAAATCGGCATTATGTACATCGTCGTGTCTATTATCATGCTGCTCCGAGGATTCGCTGATGCGTTAATGATGCGGGCGCAACAAGCTATGGCATCCGGTGACACAAAAGGGATTTTAGATGCCGAGCACTTCCAGCAAGTATTTACTGCGCACGGGACAATGATGATTTTCTTTGTTGCTATGGGTTTGATGTTCGGCCTTATAAATCTTGTTTTGCCTCAAATGCTTGGCGCGCGCGATGTCGCTTTTCCGTTTTTGAACTCAACTAGTCTATGGCTTTTTGTAGCTGGTGCTGGACTGATGAATCTTTCTTTGTTGGTAGGTGGTGAGTTTGCTGCAACAGGCTGGTTGGCTTATCCGCCCCTGTCAGAGCTTCAATATAGTCCTGGCCCTGGAGTGGACTATTGGATCTGGAGCGTCCAAATAGCGGGTATTGGTAGTCTTCTCTCAGGTGTTAATTTCTTTACTACCATTTTAAAAATGCGTGCACCTGGTATGACATTAATGAAAATGCCGATGTTTGCTTGGAGCGTTCTTGGTAGCATGATTCTCATACTTTTCGCGTTCCCGATACTGACCGCAACATTGGCTATGTTGTCTCTAGACCGAACAATTGGCATGCATTTCTTTACTTCGGATTTTGGTGGTAATCCAATGATGTATATAAATCTTATTTGGGCGTGGGGTCATCCCGAAGTTTATATATTAGTCTTGCCAGCTTTTGGTATTTTCTCTGAGGTAGTGGCGACATTCTCGGGCAAACGCCTCTTTGGCTATAAGTCAATGGTCGGAGCAATTATGGCTATTACATTCTTATCATATGTTGTTTGGCTGCATCACTTCTTTACAATGGGCGCCGGAGGTAACGTTAATGCATTCTTCGGCATTATGACGATGATTATCGCAGTGCCAACAGGCGTAAAGGTCTTTAACTGGCTGTTCACTATGTATAGGGGAAGGGTGCGGTTCACATCGCCAATGTGGTGGTTCTTGAGTTTTGTCTTTACTTTTACGATTGGTGGAGTTACAGGCGTAATGCTGGCAGTTCCGGCCATAGACTTCCAGGTTCATAACAGTCTCTTTTTAGTTGCTCATTTCCACAATATGATTATCGGTGGCGTAGTCTTTGGTTACTTCGCTGGCCTAACTTACTGGTTCCCTAAAATATTTGGCTTCAAGCTCAACGAGCGTCTAGGTAAATATGCCGTCGCGTGCTGGGTTGGTGGGTTTGCCCTCGCATTTATTCCTCTCTACATACTGGGAATAATGGGTGCGACCAGGCGGCTTGATCACTACGATGCTTCAATGGGCTGGCAACAGCTATTTATAGTCGCAGGGGTAGGGGTGCTTGTCATAGGACTTGGGGTATTATTCCAGATTCTTCAGCTTGCCGTTAGTATCCGTGACAGGAACAAAAATCGCGACACTACAGGTGATCCTTGGAACGCCAGAACACTTGAATGGGCTACGTCTTCGCCGCCACCACATTACAACTTTGCCGAAATACCTGAAGTTACTGACCGTGATGCTTTCTGGGACATGAAACAAAATAAATCCCAAAAAGCTAAAAAACCTGATTTCAAATCATTTTATATGCCAAACAACTCCTCAGGGGGGATGTTTATAGGATTATTTGCAGGGCTTGCAGGCTTTGCTGTAATTTGGCATATTGCCTGGCTTATAGCTGTCGGTGTAGCTGGTGTAATTGGCACAATAATATTACGTGCGACTAACGAAAATACTGAGTATAAGATGACAAAACAAATGATTGAGCAGGAAAGGGGCAGTAAGTTATGAGTGAAGCCATAACCAAGACCCAAGAAGATAAAACAGTCTTCGGCTTCTGGATTTATCTGATGACAGACTGTGTGTTGTTTGCCAGTTTATTCGCCACTTTCATTGTGCTTAGGGGCAATACTTTTGGTGGCCCTGCCGGCAATGAAATATTTAGTATGCCGTATGTTCTTGTTGAGACTTTGTTGTTGCTTATAAGTAGCTTTACCTGTGGTTTGGGGCTACTTGCGGCTTATAGAAAAGATAAGAGTCAGACGTTGCTTTGGTTCGGTGCTACCTTTTTGTTAGGTTTAGCGTTTTTGGGTATGGAGATTAACGAATTTTCAAATTTAGTCAGCGAAGGACATAGCTGGCGAACCAGCGCATTTTTGTCTGCGTTCTTTACGCTTGTAGGCACGCATGGACTTCATATATCAATTGGCTTGGGCTGGATTGCATTTCTAATGGCCAGAATTAGAAGTCAGGGGATAACAAAGATTAATCTTAAAAGACTTACTCTTCTTAGCTTGTTTTGGCATTTCCTAGATATCGTATGGATATTTATTTTTACGATTGTATTTTTAGTGGGGGAGCTTTAAATGAGCCTAAGAAATTCGTACGTTGTAGGATTTTTGTTGTCTATAGCTCTAACATTTATAGCTTATTTTGCCGTAGTTAATGACTGGTTCGATGAGAATACGCTTGGAATAATCATGCTGCTTGCTTTGGCTCAGTTTTCTGTGCAAGTGGTGTTCTTCCTGCATATGGGTAAAACCTCTAAGCCAACCTGGAGTGATGTCGCTCTTTACTTCATGATCATGGTGGTCGTGACAATTATCTTAGGTTCTATGTGGATTATGTCTAACCTCGACTACCATCATGGTGATAATTCCGCACCGCAATCTGTCGAAGATTCTATTATTGAGGATGAGGGATTTAGGAATGATAATTCATATGATGTTCATGATAATTCTCAGCCCCATAAAGACTAATGCTTAAAGATTATTATGTAATGACAAAGCCCGGCATTATCCGAGGCAACCTAATAACTGCTATTGGTGCGTTTTTATTTGCATCAAAGGGTGAGGTGAACGTAGGTCTTTTTATATATGCGATGGCAGGGATAGCACTAGTGATCGCATCGGCTTGTGTCTTTAACAATTATATCGACCGAGACATCGACCGAGCCATGGAGAGGACAAAACAACGAGCCCTAGCTAAGTCAAGCATCAAGCCTGTTAATGCACTGATATTCGGAACTATAATTGGCTTAGCTGGACTCATTATATTGGGGGTTTTTGTTAATACGCTAACAATGGCTCTTGGTTTTCTGGCGTTTCTTGTGTATGTAATTTTATATGGATTTACCAAGCGTCGGTCAGAGCACGGGACACTTGTAGGTAGTATTTCAGGAGCATTGCCTATAACTGCGGGCTATACTTCAGTTGCAGGAAAAATCGATGAAGTAGCATTAATTTTATTTTTCATCCTAGTTTTTTGGCAGATGCCCCATTTTTACTCCATAGCGATATTTAGAATGAAAGAATACCAGGCGGCTAAACTTCCAATGTTGCCGATAAAAAAGGGTATTTTAAATACAAAAATTCAAATAACAATTTATCTTCTATTCTTCTTCATGGCTGTTAGTTGGCTGTATATTCAGGGACATGCCAGTGCTACATACCAGGTAATCATGACATTAGCCACAGCTTTTTGGCTCGGTACTACCATTAAAGGATTTGAGATAAAGAATAATAAAGACGATAAAGCTTGGGCTATCTCAATGTTCAAAGTTTCTTTGAACGTGCTAGCACTTTTTAGTTTTGTGATCGCTATTGATAATTTTTTACCCTAGTCGAAAAAATCTAAAGATAGAATTATCTATCTATCTTGTGTGACATTTGCGATAGTTATTGCGCGTCGTAAACTTGCTTTCGCTAAACAGAAATAACCCTTCAAGCCTAGAAGTGCTCTCGTATGTGATCCATTGAGAATTGCCAATCTGAATCAGTTTTCTTATGTGGGTTGAAGATATTTTTTGGATCGAAGATATTTTTAACTTCTCGGAAATGCGACATTATATTTTCACTGTATTGCTGATCAAGCCAAGGGCCACGGGTCATTCCGTCGTTGTGTTCACCGCTCATTGATCCGCCATAGCTAAGTACAAGTTCGTTAACTTCGCGCATAGCTGGCTCAAGCTTTGCTCTTTCGCTTTCAAGCTCGATCTTCATCAAGGGTATAACGTGGAAATTGCCATCACCCATGTGTCCAGCAACTGTTGCGACTAGTTCATACCTATCAATTATCTCTCTAAGCTGAGGTAAAAACTCTGGTAGGTATTTTGGCGGGACTACAAGATCATCTATGAAAGGCGCGGTATGTTTGTCGTGGACTTTCTTCCGAAGCAGATTAAAGCTCTCGCGTCGCATAATTTGAAACTTCATTTCATCTTGCTCAGTCTCATCCTCTTCAAAGAGCGCGTCATGGCCAAATTCCGCCATGTCCCAGTGCAAGTCCCTGACTTTTTTAACAATTTCCTCATCCGTATCAGCAGTAAATTGGGCTATCAAAACCATCTTTGGGATGCCTCTTCTAAAATTAATTAAAGACGGCACTAGCTGCAGCCCAAGTTTGATTGTTTGTTTTAGCCCAATAGTTTTTCTAAAGTCAAAAAATAGCTTAAAACTTAGTTTAAGTGTGTAGTTATCAAATCCTTCAAATGTGGCTGGTTTGTGCTCTAAGACTTTATTAATAACTTCGCCCAAATTATCCAGATGATTCAGAAATATTATTAGACTGCCGGATTCTTTAGGGTTTTTTACCAATTTAAATTTTATGTCTGTAACTATACCTAAAGTTCCCTGAGACCCCACTATAAGCTGAGTTAGGTCGAAAATTTTCTTTTTAGGATCCCATACATTCCAAAGATGATAACCCGTTGAATCCTTAGATACTTTTGGTTTGGCTGCCTTAATTTCTTTATTATTTTCTTCTAGCAGCTTGAAAAGCTGTTTATATAATTTTCCCTCAAATGTTCTTTTTTTCATCTTTTCATCAAGCTCTTTTTTGCTAAGTGGCTTGATTTCATATTCTTTGCCATCAGATAAAATAACTTTTAATTCCTGTACAAATTTTTCAGTTTTGCCAAATTCCAAAGATTTCTCACCGCCTGAATTGTTGGCAACCATGCCCCCAACAGTACATAGCTGCCTGCTAGCTGGGAATGACGGCATCAGGGCATTGTGTTCGAGTGTGGCTTTTTCAAAATCTCGATAATAAACTCCCGGCTGCACGTGAGCAGACTTGGAGCTAACTTCAATTATTTGGTTAAAATGCTTGGTCATATCCAAAATTATGGAGTCATTTATAGCTCCACCGGTCATGTCTGTTCCAGCGCTTCTAGGCGTTATTGAAAGCTTTGGGTTTTTGCCTTTATTTTCGGAAACGTATTTTACGATTTTTTGGCTATCCGAACTGTCCTTGGGCGAAATAATTACGTCGGGGCGCAATTCAAACATAGAGGCATCATTACTATAAAAATCACGTGATTTAGCAGAAGCATCAACTTCTCCGCTAACAATTTTCTCAAGTTCTGATTTTAAATCGGACATACTTTTAAATAAGTCTACCATAAGAGGCTTGCTTGAGGCTTGCTTATGGTAAACTTATGCTCATAATGTCAAAGACAAAATTCAAGGCTTTAATAGTCGGCGGGGGATTTGGTGGAATCAAGACCGCTCTAGAGCTGAGTCATGATTCACGATTTTCTATTACAGTACTAACGCATAAACCAACATTTAGATATTATCCCTCGTTGTATCACACGGCTACCGGGGGTAGTCGCGAGGCCACGAGTATACCGATAAAAGATATATTTGAGGATTATCCTTCTGTTAAGGTAGCTATTGATTCTGCGAAATCTATTGATAGAGAAAAGAAATTCATTTTAACAGAATCTGGCGAAAAATATGAGTATGATGTTTTAGTTTTCGCCCTGGGAATGAAGACCAACTATTTTGGCATACCTGGGCTTGAGAAATTAGCTTTTGGCATAAAGACCAATACGGAGGCGGAAAGGCTTAAAAAACATATTCATAAGCATATAATTAATACTAAACATCCTGATCTTAATTATGTGGTTGTGGGCGGTGGTCCCTCAGGTGTTGAGCTGGCCGGTGTGCTCGGGCAGTATGTGAAAAAAGTTTGCAGCCAACACGGTGTAAGTAAAGCTAGCGTGCATGTTGATTTAGTAGAGGCTTCGCCTAGACTTCTGCCAATAATGCCAAAAATAGTATCCAGTAGAGTGTCGCGGAATCTGAGAAAATTAGGCGTAAAAATATATCTTAATAGTGCGGTCAAATCTTTAAGCGATGATGAGCTGATGGTCAATGACAAACCTATCAGAAGCCATACAGTCATTTGGACGGCCGGCACATCTAATAATGAATTTTTTACGAATAATGGTTTTCAAATATCCGGAAATCGCAAAGTCCGAGTTGACCAATTTTTGCAGGCTGAAAGAGGGATTTATGTAATAGGTGATAACGCAGACACACCCTACAGTGGATTGGCTCAGACAGCGCTGTATGATGGTCGTTATATTGCCGAAAATATAATCAGACTTGCAAACGATGACTACCCGATTCCATATGAAGCCAAAAGACCAGTTTATGTTCTACCTGCCGGGCCCAATTGGGCTGCTGTCGTATGGGGAAGATTTTACTTTTTTGGACGTCTAGGATGGTGGTTGCGTCGTGCAGCGGATTTCGTAGCATATCGTGATTATGAACCTTGGTTTAAGGCCACGAAACACTGGTTTGCAGAGTACAAGGAAGAAGACCTCTGCCCACTCTGTGACCAAGATTAAATGAACGACAAGCCAGCGTAGTGCTCGGGTCCTGATTCTTTTGGTTTCCCATGAACTTCCACGATATTCGTTCACGGGATCCCTCCAAAAGAACCACCCGAGCTTAAACAATCCTAGAACTTCTAGGCAGTTTGGATTTTCTTATCGAGAAGAGCAAGGGAAATGTACATGAAGTACATAGAGCGCGCATCGCAGATAAAAAATTCAAAATGGCAGAAGAGCAACATACAAGAATTACTTGTTCATTCTTTTATGTTGCGGTTCTAGGATTGTTCGAGTTTGTGGATTTGTTCGTGATTAAGTCCGTAATAATGAGCTATCTCATGCCAAACCGTATTTCTAACTTTCTCTTTTAGATCTCCTTCGTTTTGGCTGGCAAGAGCTATTGGCATCTTAAAAATTGTAATTTTATCAGGCAATACCATGTTGTAGCCAGCACCTCTTTTAGTCAGAGGTATCCCTTCATAAAGTCCAAAAAGTGTTTGATTACAACGTAACTTAAGTTTACGGCGCTGCTCTGGCGTAGGCTCATCTGCTATTACAATCGCCACATTGTTTAGATGCTCTTGAAATAGCTTAGGTATCTTTTCAATTCCTTGATTTACCAAATCTTCAAAAAATTCATCTGAGGGTATATTCACAATGCATCTAAGTATAAATCATAAAAGTAAAGTTTATTAATTGTTAATAACAGTGTAGAATACTCGAGGCAATTTATATTTTTTGGAGAAAAAATGACTAATAACGGTGGCGTTGCGTTGATTTCTGTTTTCGATAAAACTGGTATCGAGCAGTTTGCTCGTGATCTATCAGATATGGGCTGGAAAATTTACGCATCTGGCGGGACCGCTTCAACTATCAAAAAAGCAGGCGTTAAAGTAACTGACATCACCGAGCTAAGTAAAGGTGGCGAGATACTCGGTCACAGGGTAGTCACACTATCTAGAGAAATTTACGCTGGTATTCTTGCCGATGACAGCAAAAAACACTCTAAAGAACTAGAAGATCTCGGCATACCTAGAATAGATCTAGTGTGCGTTGATATGTATCCATTAAGCACAGAGGTTAGAGATCCGAAAAGTACCGAAGAATCAGTAATTGAAAAAACTGATGTCGGTGGGCCAACCTTACTTCATGCCGCCGCCAAAGGCAGAAGGATTGTATTATCAAGAGCCTCGCAGCGTCCTAAGGTTATAGAGTGGCTTAAAGCTGGACAGCCAGATAAAGATAAATATCTTAAGAAACTCGCAGCCGTTGCAGAATACGACGTAGCCGAATACATGATAGATTCCGCTAACTACCTAGGAGACGGCGAAGTTACTGGCTTGATCAGCGAGCGGATAGCAGCTACGACTTATGGCGAGAACCCCTGGCAGCAGGGAGGCGGCCTGTTCGTATCAAGACACATAGAAGATCCGCTAGGAATTGGAAAATTTGATTTGGTGCAAGGCAAGCCACTTAGTTACAACAACTACACAGATGTAGACAGAATGCTTCAATCAGCCGCTCACGTGGCCGCTGGGTTTGAGCGCAATTTTAAAAAAGTTCCACCTTTGGCACTAGGGGCGAAGCACGGCAACTTGTGCGGTGCAGCCGTAGATGATAATCCAGTTAAAGCTATTAAGAAGATGCTAGACGGTGACCAAAGAGCGATTTTCGGTGGTTCAATAATAGTTAATTTTCCGATCACAGCAGAAATTGCTGAAACAATAATGACCTACAAGATGGAAAAAGGTAAACGCATCTTGGATATAGTTATGGCTCCTGAAATTGATAAAGAAGCACTTGAGATAGTCTCGAGAAAGAATGGTAAGCTCAGAGTATTTTTAAATCCTGTGCTAAGGGATCTTGGCGAAAACTCTATAGACAAAACACAGCGAGTAAGACATGTGCGTGGTGGTCGTTTAAAACAAGATAACTATACTTTCGTGTATGACTTTAATCATCCTGAGATACAGTGGTCAGGAGAGAAGGCAACCGAACAACAGAAGAGAGACATGATAATGGCATGGGGCATAGGATCTACCAGCAACAGCAATACCATTTCGATAGTTAAAGATGGAATGCTTATTTCAAATGGCGTAGGCCAGCAGGATCGCGTCACATCAGCAGAATTAGCAATAATGAGAGCAAATAATGCTGGACATGAACTTAAGGGAGCATCCGCTTACAGCGATAGTTTTTTCCCTTTTCCCGACGGAGCTGAACTTTTAGCTAAGGCTGGTATATCTGGGATCATCGCATCAAGAGGCTCAATAAGAGATAACGAGGTTATAGAAGCCCTTAAAAAATATAAGGTCTCATTTGTAACTATGCCTGATTCATTATCTCGTGGATTTTTTGCACATTAAACACTAACTCCTTTCATACGTTCTATTGTAATAGTACGCTAAAACATATATAATGCTTATTGTTATGAAAAATAAGTATGATCAGGAGCTTTTGAGGTTTTTGTCTGAAATATCAACGGATAAAGCCATGTCTGATGTCTTGTCTAATATTCTAACGCCCGCCGAAAGAGAAGAGCTAGCCATTAGATTACAAATATTCAAAGCTCTTAAGTCAGGTGAAAGTCAGAGAGATATAGCGAGAAGACTGGATGTTAGCTTAGCTACTGTAAGCAGGGGAAGCAAGGAGTTAAAGTACGGTAAACCCGGTGTATCAAAAGCTTTAAAGTATGACTAAGCCAGAACCAAAATTAACTAAAATTAAGCTTCCAGATGGTGTCGACTATCTAAAGCTTTTTTATTTAATCCGTCAGAATTTTTCAAACACTTATTTATTTGAATCGTTATCTATCCCAAAAAAACAAGAACGTTACTATACATTTGGGTTTGACCCGAAAGCCATTTTCTATTCACAAAAAAACAAATTATTTGTTAGCAAGAATTTTAAAATTTCAGCTATAAAAACAGAAAATCCTTACCAAGAACTTAAAAAGTATTTACCAAATCTTCCCAAGTCTAGTACTTATAGAGGAGGCTTGGTTGGATATTTCTCCTATGAGTCTGCAAATTATTTTGAGCCAGCGCTGGATCTGCCAGAGCACGAAGATTTTCCGAATTTCGAACTCGGGCTTTATATGGATGGCCTCATTTACGATAGCAAAACGTCTGAATTGGAATACTACACATACGCCGAGGACAGGAGCAGCCTCGTAGTAGATTTAATAAATAAACTCGCCGAAGTCAATCTACCGAAAAAACTCGATTATGTTAAAAAAGTTGGACACAATATTGTGCGTGAGGAGTATGAAAAAATCGTTGAAGATACACTTGTTGAGATTAGAAAAGGCAATACGTTCCAGGCCGAGGTAGGTATAAGGTCTGATTACGAGATCAAGGGTGATAAATTTGCAGCTTATCTAAAGCTCAGAGACGTTAATCCAAGTCCGTATATGTTTTACGTAAAATTCGGAGCCCGTGAGGTTTTTGGGTCCAGTCCGGAGCTGGTGGTTAGCTCAATATCTGGAAAAGTCCTGACAACTCCAGCTGCAGGTACTATCGGTCGTGGCTCAAGCAAAGCAGAGGATGACTTGCTGTCAGGAAAACTGCTAAAAGATCCTAAAGAAATTGCAGAGCACGCCATGCTTGTCGATATGCATAGAAATGATATCTCTAAGGTCTGCAAGCCTGGTACAGTAAAAATTAATGACCTAATGCATCTGATGAAATTTAAATTTGTACAACACATTGTAAGCGACATAACCGGTGAGCTTAGAGATGATAAAGACAGCTTCGATTTATTGGCTAGCATAATGCCTTGTGGTGTTTTAACCGGCGCACCGAAAGTGGAAACAATGAAAATAATTGCCCGCAATGAGAAAACACCTAGGGGCCCATATGGCGGAGCGGTCGGTCGGTTCAGCCTAAATGGTGACTGCGCTTTTGCGATGCCTATCCGAAGTCTATTCTGTTCGGGTGACAAGTGTTACACACAAGCCTGCGCGGGCATAGTCTATGACTCTATGCCTCCACGCGAATACAAAGAAGTTATTGCAAAATTAGCTGGCCTAGAACAGACTATTAAGGACGTTACGCCATGAAATCTATTAGAATTTTAATAATTGATAACTATGATAGCTTTACCTATAACCTGATTCATTTGTTTGCGGAAATTCCGGGTGTTGATGCGGATGTTGTCAGGAATGATGAAGTACCACTCAGCAAAATAGAAAAAGGTGAATACGACGGGGTGATAATTAGCCCCGGCCCAGGTGATCCGACGGACGAAGAATATTTTGGACAAAATACTTTAGTGATCAAAAAGTTCGGAACCAGCGGATTGCCTATTTTGGGCGTTTGTTTAGGTTTTCAGGGCATAGCTACTACATTTGGTGCTCACCTCAAACAAGCAGCGGTTCCGCAGCACGGCAAAACCTCCAGGCTAGAAGTCATAGAGTCTGAAGGTATGTTTGAAGGCATGCCAAGCGGCACAGAGGTTATGCGATATCACAGCTTAATGATAGATACAAAAAAAGATATAAGCGACGATTTAGTCATAACAGCAGAGATAGATCCATTAAGTGCAACAGTACAGCAGAACGGTAGGGAGATTATGGGGATAAGACATAAAAAGTATCCCATCCACGGTGTTCAGTTTCACCCAGAAAGTTTTGCCACGGACTTGGGAGATAAATTGGCAAAAAATTTTGTGAAAATTATAGAGGCCAGCAAATGACTATAAGAGAATTTTTAGAAGCTACGATTTCAGGCAAATTATCTCTCGAAGAACAAAAAAAATATCTCGAGAATAATCCTTTTGGCACACCACAAGAATTAGCAGAAGCAGTCCGCTACCTTTATAGGCAAATGCCTGAAGTGCCAAATCTACCTGGTGCTATAGACATTTGTGGCACTGGCGGTTCGGGACTGGACAGGATAAATACCAGCACTATAAGCGCATTTCTCCTGGCTGCTTTGCGTGTGCCTGTAGCTAAGCATGGAAACAATGCCGCCAGCGGGCGTTTTGGCAGCTTTGATTTACTGGCAGCGCTTGATGTACCGACAAATTTATCTACAGGGGAGCTTCAGCTACGTTTCAGGGAAAATGACTTGGCCTTTCTTTATGCCAGAAGCTTCCACCCAATAATGCGTCACTTTGCACCAGTCAGGGCAGAGCTAAGCAAGCCGACTTTCTTTAATATTTTAGGGCCCCTACTTAGTCCAATAAATGCAAAAAAACAGATTATCGGAACATCGAATATTGAAAACGCTAAGATAATAATCGAAGCAGCAAAGGAACTAGGTAAAGACAGAGTAATTGCTGTAACTGGCTGTGATGGGCTAGACGACGTAACTCTTAGTGGACCGACAAATGTGTTTGAGCTCAAGGATGGTCGGATCAAGGAATATATTTTAGAGCCGAAAGATTTTGGCGTAAAACCCATAAAAAGCTTTACAGAAATATCTGGCGGATCGGCCGATCAGAATGTCGAGATTGCTCTTTCAATATTGAAAGGCCAGGATAAATCAAGAAAAACCGATTTAGTACTTGTTAATACCGCTCTAGCACTTCATCTAGTCGATAAAACGGACGATTTGAAAAATGCTTATAGGATGGCTAAGCAAGTTTTAGAGTCCCAAAAAGCATATGAGACTTTAGAAGACTACAAAAAACCCAGTGTTCTAAAAAAAATTATAGATCAGACAAAAAAACGTGATTTTTCTAAAATAAAATCACTAACTCACAAGCCAATAAAATACAAAGGTGGGCTGATAGCCGAAATTAAAAGGAAAAGTCCAAGTGAGCAAAACATTGTTAGCGATATAGATGTAGTTGCTCAAGCAAAAATTTATGAATCGGCCGGTGCAGCAGCCATAAGTGTGTTAACAGAACCAAAATATTTTGGCGGAAGTTTTGATGACATAGAAAAAATTAGAGAGGCTGTAAGCATTCCCATCCTTTGCAAAGATTTTATTATCAGCAAAGAACATATAGATGCTGCTAAAAATTCCGGGGCGGATATGATTCTTTTAATAGCGGCAGTTTTGGATGAAGCAGATCTAAACCGACTTTATAAGTATGCTCAGTCAGTTGGCTTGCAGGTTCTGGTGGAAGTCCATAATAAATCAGAGCTCAAGAAAGTTCTACCTATAAAACCCAAGATTGTTGGTATAAACTCACGGAATTTACATGATTTTTCAATCAGTCCGGACATCTTCTCTCAATTAAAAAGTTTAATACCAAAAAACACTATTGTTGTTGCCGAAAGTGGCATTGAAAATCTCCGAGATATTCCAAAGGGTGCTGACGGAGCTTTGGTAGGCACGGTTTTGATGAAGCATCCTTTTCCGTCCCTAAAAATAAAAGAGCTGAGAGGGAAGACACTTCTAAAACTCTGCGGTATTCGCAGCGGAGAAGATGCGAAATTATGCGAAAAATTGGGCGTTGACATGATTGGTATAAATTTTGTCCCCAGAAGTAATCGAAAGGTTGACATTAAAACTGCTAATAAAATTGTAGCTCAATGTAAAAACCCAATTCCTGTAGGTGTTTTTGAGAACCAGTCTCCAGACGAAGTAAACAAAATTGCTAGGGAAACCGGCGTTAAGGCAGTTCAGCTTTCAGGCGATGAAACTGATCTAAAGGAGTATGATCTGCCGATCATAAAAACAATTAAGCTGGGGCAGATTAAGCCTAAAGAAGCATTTCTAGGAATTATGGATAATGAACAACCTGGCAGTGGAAGAACATTTGATCATTCAAAAATTTCTGAAAATGAGCCAAGTCTTATAGCCGGAGGAATTACGGTAGAAATTGCAAAAAATTTGCAAATCATCAAAAAGCCGCTAGGTTTTGATACAGCCAGCGGCATAGAAACAGATGGTCAGGTGGATCAAGCCAAAATTAGAGAATTCGCTAAAATCATAGGTTGAATTCCCTGCTTGGTTGCATAAGCGACTTTGCAGGAGCATAATACTCTTAACATAATTGAGGTGGATTTATGCCAGAAGATGAATCTATAGAAACAGGTGATAAACAAAAAGTTGATTTAGAGATTAACTACGATGAGAATTATGTCGATAATGAACAAATGAATCTACCTGGCGAAGATCATCATGAAGCGACTCCCCAGTTTAAAACTAAGAAACCAAAAAAAATTCCGAAGAAGATACTGTTTGTTCTTGGGCTAATATTGTTTGCTATAACAATAGGTTTTGCTGTCTGGAAATTAGTCCCATCAAAAAACGAAACAGCAAATTCGACTCAACCTGAGCAAACTACTGAGCAGACAACCCAATCAAACAACAGCCAAGGGCTTGGGGACGCAAGCTTAACAGAAGAGTATAAAAGTGATTTTTTACGCATTAGCTTTAAGCATCCTAGCTCTTGGACTGTGAACGAAGTAAATGATGCGATCATAGTTAAGTCTCCGGATTTTAAATACAAGCAAAATAATGGCATGGAAAAAGATGGATTCTTCAAAATATATATAAAGAAGGGTGCAACTGATTCTGATGGTAAGTATCTAGGCAGGGGCTATGCAGTGGCACCGTCTGAAAAAATTACATACTCTGAGCCGGCTACGGGTCAGCGCACGGAGACTTTTTTAACAGATTTTGGACTAGATACTCCTGATAACTTTGCCTACTTTGTAGTTCAGGGAAATTTTGATCTAAAAAAAGGTGATACTCTAGGACCTAATTTTGCAAAAGAAATCGACGCTTATCTTATAACCGGTGGTTTTAGTTCGTCTGATCAAACGGAAAATCTAGCTACAAACATTTTGTCAGTGAATGAGTACAAAACTCAGGAAGCCTATATAACGGCTATTGAAATAATAAAAAGCCTTAAGCTCAAGTAATTATTTTAATGCCCTTAATATCTCTTCGTGGACGATTTCGTTGGAGGCTATAACGCCGCGAAATGGCTTTGTGTAGTCGAAAGGCTTGCCGTCAAGACCCGTTACTTTTCCGCCAGCTTCTTCAATAATTACTTGTATGGCGGCTACATCGTGAGCATGTGTCCCGGGTTCGGAGTAGCCAACGAACTTTCCAGAGGCAACTAGACAGCCTTTGTAAACAGCTCCACAAAATGAGTTTGGTCTAGCGCCCATTTTGATTAAATTTTCTACATATATTGGATCTTGCATGACATCTTCTAGATGGCTGGTTATAGCTACAAAATTACCCTCAAGGCCACTTTCCTTTGATACTTGGAGCTTCTTATCATTACAGTAGCTTCCATTTCCCCTAACTCCGTAGTACAGCTTATCCAGAAAAGGGCTATAGGCAACCCCAAGGACTGGCTGGCCATCTATAACTAAACCAAGAGAAAACATTGAGGTTGGAACTCCCATGACAAAGGCTTTGGTGCCATCTATAGGGTCGCAGAACCACCTATAACCGTCGCCGTATTCTGCTGTGCTTTCCTCTTCGCCGACTATTCCGTAATCAAAATGCTTTGTAAGCTCCTCGATAGCCATGCTATTGATTTTTTTATCAGCAATAGTTACATCGGTGCCGTCATCTTTATGTTCTTTTTGTTGGTCGCCATCAAAATACTCAAGCATTATCTTGCCGGCCATTAGGGCAATATCTTTCGCGACCTGGAGTTCTTTGTCAAACATCTTTGATGGCATTATACATGAGTATTGGTATAGTTGTTTCATGACTTGGCAGATTTTTGTATTTGGATATTTAGTTTTTGCGACGGCATCGTTTTTGCTTCGTAGAACCCTAGCCCAATCCCTATCGGAGCATAACAGGCTCATCAACGCTTTTTTCTTTCTAGGTACTTTGTATCCTGTCGGCCTGATTATAGCTGCTTTTAGCTCACCCGACCTGTCTATAGGATGGACTAACTTTATTTTTACCATGTTAGGCAGTTTGGCTTTTCCATTAGTGATGGTTTTGGCATTTAGAGCAAACAGAGATATTGACGCAGGTCACTACACAATATTGAACAACATTGCACCAATAGTAACCATTATTGCTGCTACTGTACTTTTGAGCGAAAGTTTATCAGGGCTTCAGCTGCTTGGGGCTATAATAATTATTCTCTCAGCCTTTTTGGTAACACTGCCGAATTTAAGCGGAAAACACAGGAGTAATTCTGTAGGAGTTATGTTTGCTCTTCTATCCGTGGTGATATTAGGTCTTGGAATCGTGTTCGAAAGGTGGATGCTGACAAGGATAGATTACGGAGCTTATCTTGTTTATGGCTGGGGGGCGCAAACTTTATGGATGGTGTTGCTCGCATGGCCGGAGCGAAAAAATTTGAATTTAATATTTGCTAAGAAGAATTTCAACCACGTAATCTGGTATGCACTAACCAATACATTTAAGGGTGTATTTTTTGTCAGTGCCCTAAAAGTAACTACTAATGTGTCGCTGGTATCAGCGGCATCAAGTTTCACGGCTGTTTCTGTGGTCCTAGCTGCTTATATATTTTTGAAGGAAAAGCAGTGGCTCTGGCTAAAAATTCTATCAGCAATAATAGGCACCATAGGTCTAATAATCCTGAATATTTAATAACAGCTGGATTGTTGGATAAAAAACATCTATCATTGATAGGAATAAATTATGGGAAAGTCTGTTAATAGTACAAATTCGATTGTTGTTAAGGATTTGCACAAGTCATATAAAGACTTGAAGGTTCTTGATGGGGTTAGTTTTTCTGTTAAAAAGGGTGATATTTTGGCCCTGCTTGGACCTAACGGTGCGGGCAAGACTACTACCGTAAAAATCCTAAGCACGCTACTTCATCCTGACAAGGGAGAAGCGCAAATAAATGGCTATGATATCAAAAGCGATGAGGCTGCTGTACGATCTAACATTGGGTTAACTGGCCAATACGCAGCAGTTGATGAGTATCTAACAGGTGAAGAGAATTTGAAGTTGATAGGTAGGCTCTACCGCCTAAATAAAGATGACGTCAATAGACGATCAAAGCAACTTCTAGAGCAGTTTGATCTGGTGGAGGCTTCTACCCGACCGGTTAAGACTTATTCTGGAGGCATGCGCCGTCGGCTTGATTTAGCGATGAGTTTGATTGCATCTCCGCCAGTTATCTTTTTGGATGAGCCTACAACCGGTCTTGATCCGCGGAGTCGTTTAACCATGTGGGCAATGATAGAAAAGCTTGCATCGGGCGGTACGACAATTTTGCTCACGACTCAATACATGGAAGAAGCTGATTATCTGGCCGATAATATAGTTGTGATTGATAACGGCAAAGTGATTGCCGAGGGGACATCTGATACTCTGAAAAGTAAGGTTGGGTCCGATAGGCTAGAGCTAAAGATTGCTAAAAACAGCAGTTTAGAGAAGGCCGAAAAAATTATTGATGGTAAAGTTCTGAATGTCGATAAAGACGATAGGATTATAAGTATCGCGACTAAAAAGGGCGCTGGCGAACTTAGGCGAATTCTAGAACAGCTTGAAAAGGCAAAGATTGACGTTGTGGATGTGTCGTTGCACAGACCCACTTTAGATGATGTGTTCTTGTCATTAACGGGTAAGGTTACTTCAGAAGAAGAGAAAGAGTCCAAAAAATGAGCAGCGAGGAATCTATCATTACCCCGGAGAAACGCTCTTCTATTTATTGGACTGTATCTGACACTTGGCTGATGGCTAAGCGTAGCACAACGCATATTATTCGTAGTCTTGACCAGGTAATGTCACTAATACTTTTCCCAATCATGTTTATGCTGCTAAATCGTTATGTGTTTGGCGGAGCGATAGATACGGGCGATATTAGCTATGCAAACTATCTTTTTGCCGGTATCTTTGTTCAGACACTAGCCTTTGGGGCAAACTACACCACCATCAACCTAGCAGTTGATATGAAAGAGGGGATTATTGATAGGTTTAGATCCTTGCCAATGGGGAACAGCGCTCTAGTGACCGGGCATATAGTTTCGGATTTAGTTAGAAATATAATATCTGGTGCGATAATAATTTTGGTTGGCTTGTTGGTTGGCTTTAGGCCTAATGCAAACTTTGGCGAGTGGCTGATGGTTATCGGTTTAGCTATGTTATTTACCTTGGCAATATCTTGGCTATCAGCCATTTTGGGACTACTAGTTAAGAGCCTAGAGGCTGCACAGTGGGTTGGATTCATAATTATATTTCCCCTTACATTTATCTCCAGCGCATTTGTTCCCACCGAGACAATGCCATCGGCTCTCAGAGCTTTTGCCGAAAATCAGCCGATCACTCATGTTATCGACACAATGAGGTCTTTGCTTGTGGGGACGCCACTAGATAATTCTGGCTGGTTATCTATTGTATGGTGCGTTGGAATAATTATTGTATCTGTGCCAATAACCTCTAGATTATTTAGGCGTCGCTCGCAACGATAATCAGCTATATAATATAAACGCGTATTTTCTGAGCTTTTCTTCTAGGCTGCTTTTGGTAGTTCATCGTCCCCACCTTCCATCAACATCACTTGCCCTAACTGTGGCGCATCCTCAACCTGTCTTTTGTATAATTTATCGCTTGCTTCGTGAGCAATCACTTCGAAAACTCCTCTAGCCAGACCCATAAATGCTAAGCCATAAGTTTCGGCAGTAGCTATTTTACCGTTTTTCATAGCCTCTCCTTTTATAATTTTTATTAAAAAAGCTCCCAGGCTGGGAGCTGAATGCTTCTAAATCATTTTTGCAGCAGGAGCAGGGAGGATCTATGTAAAAATTCCGATTGTTTGTTTTAGCATTTATTTTCATTTTTATCTTCTTATGCTAATAACTTAACTCTATCCCTAGTGACTAGGGGTGTCAATAGTTAAATTTCTGGCCTGTTCTAAATTTGAAGTAGCTGGAATATACGATGTATCAAAAAGGCTGGCCAAACAGCCGCTTGTAGCAACGCCAGTATAACCTCCCAGAATCCATCGGCTTTATCCACGAAGTAAACAGCCGTTCCGATAAAAGTTAAAAAGTAAAATCCACCAGCCGGACCACCTTTATTAATAACTTCTACTTTTTTATCACTTTTTGCCATAAATCCCCCTTATGTATTCTCATGATACTCCCAGAGAGTCGACACTTTCAAGCATTAAATTAGAAGCCGAGCTGCTTTAAAGCTCGTTGAATGTCGCTAAAATCGCTGATTCCGGCAGCTGGCACGAGGGCAGATTGTCCATTAGGAGTTCTGTGGCCTGTCAGGAGATTCACATTGTTTACATTATTTAAAGTGATAGTTTTAAGCTGATCGTTCGGTACTGATGTGAACAGTCTGTATATCGGGATTACCTCTGATATTTCTAGATTAGTTATTACGTTATCGGCTACGGCTGCAAAAATTTTGCTATTTGTCCTGGGATCTAGCACCAATGTCCAGTTAAGCTCTGACTTAATGGCAGATAAGACTTTTTGCTGATTTTGAGTCCGGTTAAAGTCAGACTGAGGAAAACCATAGGAACCATAGGTGGAGCCCCTGGCTCTGGTTAGTCGAAGGGCTGTTTGACCGTCTATTTCCTGGGCGCCATTAGCTAATTTTAATGGACCTCCTTCTTCAGGTTTAAAGTTAGGATCGTAAATTCCTCTTGGGTCTGGACTTTCAATATTCATGTTTACGCCACCTAGAGCATCGACAATATTTTTGGTCGCGCCGTAGTCGACAATTACATAGTAATGAATATCAATAGCAAAATTTTCGGTAATAACATCTTTGAGTAAGTTAACACCACCTTCCGTACTACCTGTTTTGCGCTCTCCAGCCTGGTAGGCTTCATTGATTTTGGCTTTTCCATAATCGGGTATGCTCACATATAAATCTCTTGGAACACTCAGCATATAGCCAGATTTATCCGATTTATCTAGGCTTAGAACCATTATGGAGTCTGTCAGCTTAGCTCCACCGTGTCCTGGATCATCTGCCGAGTAGCCTATTATTAGTATATTAGTTCGTCCTTCGTTAGTACTTTTTAGCTGGCTAGTTGCTAGCAAAGAAAACATGTTGCTCGAGCCAAATAACTTTTGGCTGGCACTAGAGAAATTGCGAAGATCCCAGATCCCGATAAACAACAAAGGGGTAATAATGATAATGAATAAAATTAAAATGGCCTTCTTCCAGCTTAGCCAACTTGATTCTTTCTTCTTCTGAACAGTTTTTGCTAGATTAACACCCTCAAGTGTAGCTGCGCTGGATCCAGCGCCGGCCGGTCTGTAAGACATAGTCCTATGAAGGTCATACTTTTTTGGTTGATTAGACTTCCTTTGTTTCATAAGGATAGATATATTATCTGACATTGCGTAGATTGAGCAAAGTATTGTTTTCACGAAAATTTTAGATAATAATACTAAGCATTAGCTCTTAAGGAGGAGAATAAAATGGATGTAGAAGTAAATTTTGTCGGAGTACTAGCTGCCGCAGTTGTATCTTTGGCTGTTGGTGGTGTTTGGTATAGCAATGCTGTCTTTGGTAAGACATGGGCAAAACTGCGCAAAATAGATGAAAAAAAGGCTAAAGAGGGTGCCGCTAAGGCAATGCTTGGCATGGTTGCACTGGCTTTAGTAATGGCGTATGTGCTGGCTCACGTGACATATCTATCCAGCTCCTTTTTTGCCGACTATACTTACCAGGGTGCAGCAATTTCTTCAGCTTTTTGGATGTGGGTAGGATTTGTTCTACCAGTAGCGGCCAGTGATAGTCTGTTTAATCAAGCTCCATGGAAATTGACTGCCATACAGGCAGGTAACTGGCTAATTACTTTGCTGGGAATGGGTCTAGTGATAGGCGCTATCGGGCTTTAGATAAATCTTTTGAAAATTTATTAACAGAACTTACTACTGGAACTGCTTTTTTGCCTAACGTTGACAGGGAATAGGTTACTGAAACCTTGTCTTCTAGGTCTTCCGTTCTGTTAACAAGTCCAGAGTCTTCGAGCTTTTTGAGCCTGTCGGTTAGGGTTACTGGATTTAGATTATCTAGGCTTCTTTGAAGTTCGCAGAATCTAGAATTTCGTTCTGACAAATTATCAATAATCCTAAGAGTCCAATAATCTCCCAGAAGTTTCATTGTGTGTTTACAGCTTTTTTCCATAATCCGTATTTTATCATTGCTATATTTTTTATAGTACTATATTATATTAAGTACTATATAAATTATACCACTAAAAACAAGGAGAATAAACAGTGGAAAATACGATACAAATCCTAACGGCAATAATAATTTCTCATTCGTTCCATACATTTGGCGAGGCTGCGAATGTTAACGCAAAGATTAAACGGTTGGTTGACGCAAAAAATGATAAAAATCTAAAACCATATCCAATGAATATAAATACAAGGGCTAAAGCATATTCTTTAGGCATATCAGTTTTTGTGGTAGTGGCTTTAATTTCCTATGCGTTAATTAATGTAATATCACCTTCGTCTGAAACGCTTCTGGCTATTTCAATCGGACTTTTATTATTTATTGAGCTTTATAGTTTGGTCGCGTTCGATAAGTACCATATAGCTATACAACCAATAATTAACTATTTTGATAAGGACAAAAAAGGGAGTTCAAAATGAAATCAGCACAGATTAACGAATATGGAGATCCATCAGTAATAAAAATAGTAGATATCGAAAAGCCAAAAATTAATGAAGACCAGGTTCTAGTAAAAGTTCATGCTTCGAGTATTAACCCTTTTGACACAGCAATAAGAGCTGGTTATATGAAGGATAATATACCGCTTAAATTACCTATTACACTAGGAGGAGATATAGCGGGTGAAGTAAGCGAAATTGGTGGTTCTGCTACTAATTTGGCTGTTGGTGATAAAGTTTATGGCCAAGCGAATGTAGTAGCAGGCAATAGTGGCGCTTTTGCAGAGTTTGCAGCAACCGCTGAACAACAAATAGCGATAATGCCTAACAATCTAGATTTTTTGCAAGCCGCATCCTTGCCGCTCGTAGCCGTTAGTGCATGGCAAGGTTTGGTTGAGCATATTAATTTAAAGCCTAATCAAAAAATATTTATTCACGGTGGTGCTGGCGGCATAGGTACAATAGCAATCCAGATAGCGAAAAATATCGGTGCATATGTAGCCACTACTGCTACTGGTGAAGACATTGATTACGTAAAGAGCCTGGGTGCGGACGAAGTGATTGACTATAAAACGCAGGATTTTTCGGAAGCTTTATCAGATTATGATGCTGTATTCGACGCCGTAGGAGGTGATGATTTTGCTAAGTCATATTTGGTTCTAAAGGAGGGTGGAGTCGCCGTATCTATGATTGCGCAAGTTGATGAGGAAAAAGCAAAAGAGCAAAAAATCGAAGCTATTAGACAAATGACTAATGTAACAAAAAATAGTCTGAATTCCATACGTGAACTAGTCGAGTCGGGTATTGTTAAGCCCCAGCTAGACAAGACGTTTAAATTGGATGAAATTTCTCAAGCCTTCGAGTTAAAAGAGTCGGGCAAAGTTCGCGGAAAGATTGTAATAAAAATTGACTAAGATGTTTTATCTTTAATCCAGGAAGATATCTTTTTAATAAGCTTTTCGGGCTTTTTTTCTGGGCTTGTGTTTAGGGCTTTTGTGTCTTTAAAGACCTCTAGATATACCTGAACAGTAGTTACCAAAACTATCATCAGCACAGGGCCGATTATAATTCCAATGAATCCGAACAGTGCAAGACCAGAAAATACAGCCAAGATCATTAATGCTGGGTCAAGCTTAGCTTCTTTTGGTACAAGCCGGGGGCGGAGAATGTTATCAATATTTGTAACAATAAGTATGTGGTTGGCTATCACTAAGATACCCTGCCAGAAATTTCCCATTAATATCATAACGACACCGATTGGGATCGTAATGATTCCTGCGCCAAGCGGTATTACGGAGAGAACGGTTAAGAGTACGGCAAAGAAGAAAAATAAATCGCTAAGCCCTGCAAATGATAAAACAGCTGCGCTAGCTAGACCCTGGCACAATGCGATTATTAGCTGCCCTCTCACGGTGGCTTTTGTCATGGCACCTATTCGGCTGATATAAAGATCGCTTATCTGCTCACCTAGCGGATTCAATTTTTTGGCTATCTCTATGATTTTCTTCTGATTAATCAGCATTGATATGAATACATAAAGATAAATTATCGCAGCAGTTAGGAGCGCAAAGAATCCTGTTACCGAACTGAGTAATCCCTCGAGTAAAATCTTTCCAAATTGCTCGGCAGCATTTGAGATCGCTTCGGCTATACCTTCTGTGCTAACTCTGTATGTGACACCTGCTTCCGAGAGTTTGTCATTGGTCGTATATATAATTTCACTCACGGTTTCGGAATTGAACGAGTAATTGCCCGCTGAAATGTTTGATACTAATTTATCAATCTGAAAAAGAGATAATGCCCCAACAATCAAAAACGGAATTATTACAGCCAGCAAAGACACAAAAGTCGTTAATGTTGCTGCGCTGGATGGTTTGCTGCCTTTCCGGATGAGCCATTTATAGACAGGATTGAACAGCACTACTACGACAGCTGATAAAATTATCAACATTAAGTAGTTTTTTAGGAAAAAAACACCAATTACAATTGCCAGCGCGGTGGCGATAGCTAAAGCTTTCTTCTGAGACTCGTTGACCCGGAGGTTGTGCATGCTTAGGAGTTCCTTGTTCATGATTACTCTACAAGAATAAATCATCTCAGTAAAGCAAATGCATGATTATTTATTAACCAAAGCACAATTATTGGCTAATCTAAATGCACTAAGTTAAAATTGTCAGCATGACAGAGCAGTTTGGCCTATCGCAAAAAGTAGTAATAGTAGAAGACAATGTAGAGCTAGCTGATATATATAAGACAAGATTAGAACTTCTTGGATATGAATGTTTTGTAGCGCATG
>JACRNE010000015.1:14285-17838 GCA_016219345.1 Candidatus Saccharimonadota bacterium | reverse complement strand
ACCATGACGCAATAAGCACAGGTATTTGATGTGAATATGGTGATGTTTTTTGGCATCGCTTTTGTCCTTTTTATTAAATTTATTGTTGATTTTTTGTACCGTTTTATCGATACGATTAGTGAGGTACTACTAGTATATATAGCGCCAGCAATTAATACAATACGCTATATGTTGTGTTTTTAGCACTATTTAAATCTACTCGACGGCTAAGAGTTCCACCTCAAATACAAGATCGGAATTTGGCGGTATAGCAGGAGATGGCGACTGCTCGCCATAAGCTAGGGCTGCGGGTATAACTAATTTACGCTTGCCACCAACCTTCATACCTTCAACCCCTTGATCCCATCCTTGGATAACCTGGCCAACACCTAACTCAAACGTAAATGGCTCACCGCGATCTAGTGAACTATCAAACTTTGATCCATCGCTCTTAAGAGTTCCGGTGTAGTGAACTGTCACTTTTTTTCCAGCAACAGCCTCTGCACCATTACCCACCTGTATATCTGTTTTTTCCACGCTTCCTGCCTCCTGATTATTTTGTTGTGCCTGCAACTGTTCTAGTTGCTTTTGTATATCGGCTGTGTCAGCCTGTTGGTTCTTTGATGCGTCATCGCCCTTAGCCATTTCCCATATAACCAAACCACTGACAGCCAGAGATGAAAATATAAAAGCAGCAACTATAATTAAAATTATCGCGCTTTGCACTTTTTGTTTAGCCATTATTTATTTTCCCCTCGTCACTGAACATTGCTAGTATACATAGTTTTTGACTTAAATATCAAGCTAATTAAACTACCAGCCACCGCCGCCGCCACCGCCGCCACCACCGCCGGAGAATCCACCGCCTCCAGACGAACTAGATGAAGTGTAGCTACTACCAAAGCTGGAGTTAACTCCACTTAAACTAGAAGCGAATACCGCTGAATTGAATGTTCTGTAGTTTGTGCCGCTGTACCAATCAGGAGCTTCATTTAGTATTCCCTCGAACTGTTTAGCCCAACTCTTTTCTACGCCAACTGCTATTGCAAAAGGTAATAGTTTTTCAAACAACTCAACGGTTTTAGCCGGCTCCGCATATGGCCTATCTACACTTTGCATCATCTTAAGTCTGTCTTTTTCAGCCGTGTTCATATACATTTTTAGACCTTGGATTTTTTCATAGACTTCTACTCCCGCATGGCTACGACGTGGCATAAGCCTACCAAATTGCACCAAGGATATCGCTGTAATCAAAGCCGCAAAGAACAATCCCGGCAAAAACAACAAGAAAAATGAAGCAACAAAAAGAATGCCTCCTAAAACGGTCATGATTGTACCTAGCTTTTTAGCATCCTTCTCAAAATATCCATATTTGTCGGTCAAATCTTTCTGCAGGCTTTCTCTGATTTCTTGGACGGCCTTACTCATGGTCACTTTATTTATTTTTTTCACTTCTATGATTTCGCTCGCCTGTTTTGTGCTAAATAGCGCATCAAGAAGTTTTTTCTCATGAGTTTTTAAATTATCGTAGTTTGATTTTAAAAGCTCTAGCTTATACTTACGATTGCTTATGAAAATTATCTTTTTCTTTTCCTCATGAATTCGCACATAGCCTCTTATAGCCAAGTCTATTAAAGTCGCCGTGATGTCACGACTATCAACCTTGTAGTCAGCCAAAAGTCCGAACTCACCAGGCGTGATTGTTTTAGGTGGTTTGTACTCAGGTATTATCACCCCACGGCCTGAGTGGTCTTTGCCCTTTTTAAGCCAAAGGATAAATATGCCTATTGATGCTATCAATCCCACGCTTGCAGCCAGAATATTAGCAATATTGTCTTTTAAGAAATCGGCTGGTCCGGGCTTCTTAAAAACACCTGGCTTTAGATCTACCGCAATCGACATATTACCCCCAACACCCATGGGTTTAAGCGTTGCGAAATTTATTTGATTATCCTTGCTCTCATACACGCAATTTTTATCCGTGCTGCCAAACGTGCCAGTAAAACATTTAGGCTCTTTGTCAGTTGTTGCGTTAGATGGAATTTCTACAGTTGCGTTTATACTGCCAAACGGCTGTTGCCACTCTGTCCCGTTAACATCCCAATAAAATTCTGGGGTATCGCCTTCAAAATTAACAACATGACGTTGCTCATAGATAATTTTGTAGAAATGATTTCCAGTTATCGTCTTGTCTGGATCACCTATTTTGAGAACTAGGTTGCCATTTTCATTGTACGTAGAATAAGGCTCGTTTGCCCCATCACGCTGGACACTCTTAATCTTTATCTTCGTATTCCAGCCTTTATAGTCAATCGGAATAGCTCTTAATATTCCGTGGTTATTGGCTGTATATTTTAGATCTACCTCTTCGGTAGTAGTAAGCTTTCCGCCCGCTTCTTCATTGGTCAAGACGTAATCTGCGCTAAAATTATTTATTGCAAAGTCATTAACCGAAGCTGCCCCGGCATGGCTAGATAAATTAGCAAAAAATCCGCTTAGTAAAAGGGTAGTTAGCAGAAGTAACTTTTTCACACCTGAACTGCTTTAAGTGATTTATTCGCGCCTTCTGCAATATCTTTGAGTAGCTTGTTTGGAATATCAGTTGTTAGAGTTCGCTCATAACTAACCAGTGTGAAGCGAAGTGTAATTTGTTTATGTGTTTTATCTTTTTCGGCCTGGTAGATATCTACAGGTGATATTTCCACATTTACATCTCCAGGCTTATTGGATTGGGCTAAATTGCTGACTTCATCAAACAGCTCTTTGTACGTAACTTTTACTTCAACTCTCAAGCATAGATCTTGTTCGGTCGACGGATATTTAGCCAGAGGCACATAGCCGCTTTTGTCTTTCTTGGAAGCTGCTTCAAGTATATGTGTAGTCCCTATCTCGAAACCCGCTGCAGCCTTAGGTAACTTAAAGTTATTAATGACTCCGGACTTATATTCTCCAATAATCCCGATGAAAGTACTTGTCGCCTTATCGGTTACCACTGCTGATCTTTTAAGGTCAAAAGGCGCGGTTACAGGATAGTCCATTTTAACGTCAGCTGGCTTATACTCAAGTACGATTCCAAGCTTGTTAAATAGCTCGTCCAAGTATCTACGCGCCGAGTAGTAAGCGGAACCATTGTTTTTTTCAGGTTTTCTATCCGCAAAAACCAATGCTAACATTTCCAGCTCATCGGGCAATCCGTCAGTTGAGCTGTGAATTTTATTATGCGATTTGCCTATTTCAAAAAGTACAAACCTATCATGGCCTGCTTTTATATTAAGGTGGACTTTATCAAGCAAGCTCGGAGTAAGTGTCTGACGATAATATTGCAGCTCTGGGCTAAGCGCATTGCGAAGCTTGTAGGAATCTTCTGGTTTCTGACCAGCATTCTCTAGCAGTTTGCCATGAACAAAATTGTATGTCAGTACTTCGTTAGCACCCAGACTCGCAAGAACCTCACGCAATGTTTTCTTTAACTCGATCAAATCATTCATTTCCGGCGGGCTAGTTGTGCGTTTCGGTAACGTCTTTGGTAATTTATTGAATCCGTACAAGCGACGGACTTCTTCGGCTATATCTT
>JACRNE010000015.1:0-14260 GCA_016219345.1 Candidatus Saccharimonadota bacterium | reverse complement strand
AAGGCACTGTTATATTCAGTTCTTTATTATTTGTATCTAGCTCAAACTCAACATTTCTTAGGATATCAGCCATGGCGTGATCTTCTATTCTTGTGCCTAGCAGATTATTCACCCCAGAGACTGATACACGTAGCTTAGGTCGATCATCTGCAGAGACCGGTAAACTAGATTTATCTATTAATTTACTCGCGACTTTGCCGCCGCAAAGACGCAATATATCATCAACGGTTTTTGTGATTACGCCATCGCACTGCAAGGGACTTTGCCCCTTTGTAAACCGAGTGCTAGCATCCGTAAATAGTCCATGGGACATGCTTGTCCTGCGGATTGAGTACATATTAAAGTTGGCACATTCTAAAATAATATTTTTTGTAGTTGCATCAACTTCCGTGCTGGCACCACCTATTACTCCGCCAATACCAATCGCTTCTTTAGGACTGGCAATTACAATATCACTGTCGAGCAAACTAACTTCTTTGCCGCCCAAAACTTTAATCTTTTCGCCCTTTTTAGCTTTTCGCACAATTAGCTTAGATCCGCCGAGCGCTTTAACTTTGTCATAGTCATAGGCATGCAGCGGCTGAGCTGTAACCATCATCAAATAATTAGTAATATCAACTATGTTATTTATCGGCTTAATCCCAACTCTCATAAGATTTATTTGCAACCATAGCGGGCTAGGGCCAATCTGGATATCTGAAATAGCCACGGCCGTAAACCGCGGCGCTAAATCTGGGATTTGATTATCCACTTCAAGCGCAAGTTCGCTCGAGGCTTCAATTTTTTTAGGCTTTAAGTACCACTCAGGGCTTACGAATTTCTGACCCTGAATTCCAGCTAACTCGCGAGCTATTCCCATCAGACCGAAGAGGTCTGGCCTGTGAGTAAACATCTTGTTTTCAATATCAATTATGTAGTCGTTCAGCTTATATACGTCCGCAAATGCCTGGCCTGGCTCGGCCTTCATGTCTAATCCCAGCTCAACAATTCCGCTGTGATCATTACTAATCCCAAGCTCGCTAGCACTGGCTAACATGCCATTACTAATTTCCCCGCGTAGCTCTCTAGCTTCAAGTACAAATGGATCTTTATCTACAGTGCTTGGCACAGTTACGCCTGGCGGGATCCATGCAGCCAGCATCCCAGCTTTTACATTCGGCGCGCCACAGACAACCTGCACTAGTCCATCTTTATCTCGTTTAACTTTTTTGTCCGTCCCACCGTCGTCTATTTTACAAAGGCTAAGCTTGTCGGCGTTTGGATGTTTGATGCATTCAACAACTTTTACAACCAGCACCCCTCGATATTTTTTACTAAGGTCAGTCACTTCGTCCACACCACCGAGTTGAGTGTTTATCTTCTCCACGAGAGCCTCAATACCTTTTGGCATTGGGTCATCGCCAGTTTTGTTTAGCTTGTTAAAAAACCGAATATTCTCAACACTCACCTTCATGCGAATTGCCTCAGAAAATCTAACTTAGCACTCTGAAAATGCCGCACATCTTCGATTCCGTACTTCATCATTATTAGTCTCTCAATTCCCAGCCCCCAGGCAAAACCACTATAAACATCTGGGTCAATACCACCTTCTTTTAAAACATTCGGGTGGATCATGCCGCAGCCAAGTAGTTCTATCCAGCCAGTCTGCGAACAAACGCTGCAGCCTTTTTTATCACAAAAAGGACAGCTCAAAGAAAATTCAAAGCTAGGTTCTGTAAACGGAAAATAAAATGGATTAACCCGACTCTCTACTTTTTTACCAAAATAACTAGAGAGAAATTCCTCAAGCGTCGCGATTAGATTACCTACATTCACGTCTTTAGAAACATAAACCCCCTCCAGCTGATGAAAAGTATGCTCATGCCGAGCATCTAGATCTTCGTTTCGAAATACCCTGTCCGTTACAATTGCAGCGATTGGCTTACCGGCCTCTAAATCTTTCTTTCGCGCTTTATAAATTCGATTCTGCATAGTGCTGGTGTGCGCAGGGGCGATTAGACCTTCCTCCGTTATAAATGTGTCGTAATCATCACGTGCTGGGTGATCCTCTGGGAAATTCAAACTAGTAAACATATGATAATCATCATCAATACTGCGGCTCTCCCACACCTCAAAGCCCATGCGAGAGAAAATATCGTTTATTTTTGCTATCTCTTTCATCGTCGGATGAACAGAGCCTTCAGTTGCTGGTAAAAGTTCTGGAAGGGATGAATTAACATCCATCGGAGCTGTAACGTCAATCGCCTCAAGCTTTTCGCTTTTTAGTTGATGTTGGCTTAATAAATGCTCTAGTTTTTGTCTAAGCGCATTTATCTCCTTGCCGAATGCTCCGCGCTCTTCGGGCGGTAAAGTCTTGATCTGATCAAACAAACTCTTCAGCTCAACACTGCGTAAAACCGTAGAATCACCTTTTTCAGCTCGCGCAAGTAGCGCGTCAGCCAATTTTTTATCTATACTCATTAGTTCAATTGTACCAAAAATCGAATGAATTTTATCTCTTCTTGTATACTTATGTACATGCCTACATTCTCTTTTGATATTGTGAGTGATTATGATTTAGCAAAAGTCACAAACGCAGTAGAGCAAACTCAGCGCGATATTAGCAATCGCTATGACTTTAAGGGCACCTCGGCCTCAGTTGAATTTATCGAAGATAAAAAAGGTGTCAAAATAACAGGTGATAACCAATTTCACCTCGATAGCATTATAGATATTCTACGAAAAAGATTGGCCAGCTCAACTGTAAGTCAAAAAATACTTGATATTTCTAAAGAGCCGGTTGAATCAAACCTTAGAATAACCTGGGAAATAAACTTTATAAAAGGCTTGGATCAGGAAAAGGCAAAAAAAATTACTAAACTTCTGCGCGATCAGCTACCTAAAGTTAAGACACAAATTCAAGGTGAAGAAATCCGCATCACGAGCCAAAAGAAAGACGAACTACAATCAGCCATGAACATAGTCCGAGAAGCAGACTTTGACTTCCCGATAAATTTCACCAACTTCCGATGAAGAACCTCAAGAAATTTGATAAGGCTTTTATAGGCTTTGCCAGTAAATGGTTCGGGCCTCTCGCCAGGCTAGCTCTATTTATAATTTTTGCTTATTTTGGACTGCTAAAGCTTCTAGAAATTAGCCCGGCCGAAGGCTTAGCTCAAGAGTTAGTTAGACAAACCCTTGGATTACAGTATTTTGACCAACTCTTTGTACTGCTAGCAATATTTGAAGTTGCTATAGGAATTTCTTTCTTAATACCAAGATTCACCAGATTCAGCATACTACTGCTTTTCATTCATATGATTATTGTATGTTCGCCCCTTATCATAATCCCAGAGGCTGTATGGCACAGTCCATTCGTGCCAAACCTAGAGGGTCAATACATTATTAAGAATATAGCCCTGATTATTCTCGCGCTAGGCTTAGTTGCTAAGACCACTCCGCTCAATAAAAAATCTTAACGGGTTTGCTGAATTGTTTCTTTAGTATTGTCAAATAACGGGCCAATCAGTGGTACAGTATCAAAAATAGACAAAAACCAAACAATTATTGCTATGAATACCGTTGCTCCTATAACTGTGCCAGCGCCAAAAAATATCCCCCGTATGAAATTTTCAATATGTAATTTTCTAACATCTATATAGTCACTGGCAAACAGCACTTCAAGCGCCTTAGCAACTTCTTTAGGATTTTTGATAATTGGTTGTTTTTTATTTTCTTCCATATTTTTCTCTTCTATGTAATCGCTTATGACATTATCAACTAAATTTAATTAAGTAAAGCTGCACGTATGTTTGATACAATTGGGAAAATGTCACACAGTTTAGGTCTTTCTCACTATCACATCCCGCGGATGCAAGAAATGGGCAGATTGTACTGGTGTCACAGTGTAGGTATATTTGGTATCCAGCTCGCAGCGATTTTTGTACCTATTTATTTACTTAAGATCGACTACTCTTTTAAGGAAGTGCTCGTATTTCTATTAACCCAGCAGTTATTTGCAGCGATCCTTCAATATCCAATCACGAAATTGTTTGCGTTAGTAAGCCCTCACTACCTTCTGGGATTCGGACGCATATGGCTCGCAGTTTTTTTCTTTCTTCTCTCGACGCTTCAGATATATAATTGGCCACTATTCATCCTAGCGTTTTTTTGGGCCTTAGATAGGACGATGTATTGGACGGCTTTCCATTATGTTTTCGGGAAAGCGCGAGCACACAAGACCGGCAATAGACAGATCGCCGGAATAAATGCCCTCGCTATTCTAGCCGCCACAGTAGCTCCGGCCGTTGGCGGCATCGTAGCGTCATCACGAGGCATAAATTATGTCTATATAATTTCGATACTCCTGATTATTACCGCCAGTTTACCTATTATGTTTATCGCCGACAAACTACCAAAAGTAAAATTAAATATTACTAAAAAATTAATAAAAAACACTGGCAGAGACTTAGCCGCTAACGCCTTCAACGGAACTGTTATTGTGGCGGAGCAAAGCCTGTGGCCTATTTTTGTATTTCTGATTGTTAGTTCATACGCTGGCATAGGAATATTAAGCTCGGTTATCGCAATAGCCAGCGCTTGGGCGATGATTTACGTAGGCAAAAAAGAAGAGACCAAGGGAGAGAGATTTTTTATCGGTCACGGCGTAACAGCTTACGGTATCGTTAGTTTTATTAGGACATTTGCCGAAAATGCGATACATGTATTTGGATTGAATTTATTCGCAGGTATTGGTCGCTCTCTTTATGTAACTCCTTTTATGAATAGATACTACACAAACAGCGACAGCGGGCAAAGACTCTCCTACATAATGGTAATGGAGACTGCATTCTCAATAGGCTCATTAACACTATTGTTAATATTAATCATGCTTCTGAGTATATTTACGATAAAAACGGTCTTATCAATAGGATTAGTATCCGTTGCGTTTCTAGTTTTAGGAGTTCGACTGATAAGATAGTTAGCCCTCCGGACTAACTATCTTTTTTGATTCTTCTGGTTCGCTAATTTGCGATTGAGTTGTTATCTGATCAACCACTTTAGTTAGTTGGCGGCTCCGCGTACCTTCAACCTCAACATAGGTTTTTTGCACCGTTTCAAGCTGCTTGCCTAGTCGCTCCATACTTTCACCGTATTTTTCGTACTCTGATTGGAACTTAGATATTAAGGCAAAAATTTGCTGTAAGCCTTTTTCATATTTAAAGTTTTTGTGTGCCTGAAGAACAAGACGTAATACTGCCGTAAACCCAAAGGGACCAGCTAAAACTACTTTACGCTCATTACAGTAATCGTTAATCTCCGGCATTTTTTCGTATATAAAGCTGAAAATCATTTCATTTGGGATGAATAAGATTACAAAGTCTAGGGTGTTTTGCTGCGGGTTGATGTAATCCTTGGTAGTAACTTCTTTGACCTTGGCTTTTACATCCGTTCTAAATTTTGTTAAAGCGGCGTTTCTAGCAGCATCATTCTTCGCATCCTGATAAGCAATCAAATTATCAAAAGGGAATTTTGCATCAACATTTAATTTAGAGCCGTCTGGTAAAAGTATCGTGAAGTCGGGTCGTCCCTCGCCTGAGCTAGTCTGCTTAACATAGTTAACCTTCTCTACAAATCCTGCGGCCATCAATAAGTCTTCTGCAACTTGTTCGCCCCAATCGCCCCTTAAACGATTATTCGACAGTAAATTTTTAAGTCCTTCTGTTGAAACTTGCAGTCCTTCCGTAATCTTCGCTGTATTTATCAGCTGTTCACGTATCGCGGCGTTTTGTTCTTTTAAATTTCCCACTTCTTTTCTGCTTTGATCCAGCTGTTTTTCGAGATTTTTTGTAATTTGCGTTAAGAGTTTTTGGTTATCTTCCAAAATTCCTTTGACCCCAGACTCAATCTCTTCCTTACTGCCTTTTCTTTGCTCATTATTTAGATTGGTCAGCTGCAACATAAGTTTTTGGCCAAAAAAATAAAAAATCAAACCAACAATTATTAGAGAGCCGAAAAACGATAAGGCAATAAATACAATCTCCATTACCTATATTCTAACACTAGTTATCTTCTGGGCTCTGGGGTTGGCTTGATTCCACGTTATTTTGCGATTCCTCAACGTGGATTTTTTCGTGGGCGAATTCGGTAAGAAGGCCGACTACTAAAACTCCGAGGATTATTAAAAGAGCAGGCAGTTTAGCAAATCTGCCTTTGGCCTCTTCATGAATTGTTGGAATCAAGTCGCTGGCCGCAATATAGATGAACAATCCTGCCGAAAGCCCGAGTATTGCACCAAGCGGTAGACTGTCCTGACTGCCAAGATGAAATGTATAAATTGCCGTAAGCAAAGTCGCTAAAGAACTGAGCGCATTCCAAAACAAAACCCTAGACCTATCCATGCCACTTTTTAGCAATATACTAAAATCACCAATTTCCTGCGGTATTTCATGCGCCGCCACAGCAATAGCTGTCACAATCCCCAAGGCCGGGTTTATAACAAAAGCCGCTCCAATCGCAATACCATCAATAGCATTGTGGATAGTATCGCCAATGATGATTAAAGGCGCTGTTGGTTTTTTATATTCTTTTCCCTTGTGTTCATGATGATGGTGGAACCAGTGTATGTAGTGCTCAAGAAGAAAAAATCCAATAATTCCAACGACAACCCACCTAAAAGCAGCACCCTCGGCGTTTAGCTCTACGGCCTCTGGAAGCAGGTCAAAAAATGCGGCCCCTAGCAGTGCACCGGCCGCAAATGGTGTTAAAACCGTACCTATACTATTTGCAATTTTTTTATTAGCTAAAAGCAGCGCGCCGCCAATGATTGAGAAGAGACCGCCAACCAATGACCAGAAAGCAACATCCGCATACCCAGCACTTGATGCCGCAAATATCACGATGTAGTCCATAACAAAATAGTAATCCCCTGCCCCACGAATTGCAAATTTTTTGCAAATTGTCTAAAATTTGAAATATGGATTCTTCATTAAAAGAGTTTAAGAAAATACTTAAGAAAAACTCTCTATACGTAACAAAACAAAGAATTGCTTTGTTTACCCTGCTTCTAAATGAACAAAAACCCCTTTCACTCCAAGAAACAGCCAAGCTGTTGGACGAAAAGCTGGATCTGGTAACTGTTTATCGTAATGTCGAAAGCTTAGAGCGAATCAATATCATTAAGAAGTTCTATACCGGCTGGAACTACCGCATAGAATTGTCTGAAAAATTTAAAGCACACCACCATCACTTAAGCTGCAGTAAATGCGCCAAAACAATAAAAATAGACCTAGGAATTAGGATCGAGAATTCTCTAAAACAGATTGCGAATAATCATAATTTTCGCCTTACAAATCACGAAGTCGAACTCTACGGCTTCTGCCAAAAATGCCAATCTAACAGTGCTAGAATATAGATATGATAGATTATGAACATTTCTCAATGGTAGACATAAGAGCTGGTCAAATAATAGAAGTCGAGGATTTCCCTCGCGCTAAAAACCCGTCTTACAAAGTTAAGGTAGATTTTGGATCTGAGATTGGTATTAAAAACTCCAGCGTTCAAGCTACTAATTACACAAAAGAAGAACTTCTCAATCTGCAAGTTATAGGTGTTGTTAACATGCCCGCAAGAAACATTGCTGGCTTTATGTCAGAGGTACTAATTTTGGGCGTCGAAGGCGAAGACGGTAAGCTAGCCCTACTAACTCCCAGCCGATCAGCAAAAATCGGTAGCCAAGCATATTAATTTTGAATAATTTTTACTTAACTTAATAGTCAACTGTTTTCAGGTGAGGGAAAAGAGCAGCGAACTTGCCCTTTAGGGTCGGCTTTGCCGATGAGCGATGAGAAAAACCGTAGGTTTGTCTCATAGAAAAAACAAGGATCCCGACGGTGATGCCGGGATCGACGGAAGCCTCACACTTCCACCTACGATTATACTCCTGCTAAGTAGGCAATGGCAAGATACTTTAGCTTAAATCCACTTTTTATAGCTAAAGAATTTTGCGACAAAATACATACCGCCAAAAATAAAGGCGAGCACTAGAAAGAAGGCATATTTATTGTCCTGAAATGGCAGCACAACATTCATCCCGAACAGCCCGCCAACAATGGTTGGGATAGTTAAAAAGATTGCGATTGAGGTCAATCGCTTGAAGATTTTGTTAAGGTTGTTGGTCGCTATAACATCGTAAGCTTGGCGAACATTTACAACTGTCCTGAGACGCGACTTACACTGCTCAATCAGCTCGTTTGTATTTAGCATAATGTCATCCACTAAATCTCTATCATCGTCATAAAGGCGCATGTACTTTCCGCTCTCTAGTGCATTTAGGACCAGGGCTTGAGGTTGTAGAGCTGATAGATATTCGTTTAAATCTTCTTCCAGCTCTATAAACTTAATTAGGTCTATGTTACTTGCTTCTGTCTGGCGCATTTGGGACCGGAATTGCAAAATTTGTTTAGCGATTACAATTAGTTGGGCTCGGTATGAATGGTTGATCTGATCGAGTATGTATAGAAATGTTTTTGTCTTTTGGGTGGTGAGAACTTGCACCTGGCCATTAATAATCCGCTTTAAAATATCATCGTTAGAACGCATCACTGTAATAATGTTGTTGTTTGTATATATAACTAGCATCGGCTCAGTCGGAATATCTGGATCTTCAGGACGACAGTATCGACAAAATACATAAGTTACACCATTATCTACCTCTACACGCGGCGCTTCGTGAGCGTCCGTCGCATCCTGTAATATGTCGCGCTCTAGGCCAAAATCTTTAGCCAAAGCATCTAGCTCGGCAGGAGTCGGCTCGACCACATGGATCCATGCGCCTGCTTTTGCGTCTTTGAGTTCAGCCAGTTTTCGAGCACGCGAAGTGCTATGGTAAATCTTAATCATAATTAAGCAATATTATAGACATACAACCAAGCTATTACCACATTAGTTGTTGAAAATGTCTTAGCTAAGTTGCTGAGATATAACTTTTTCCCAAGGCAGCTCAGACTTACCGAAGTGTCCATAAACAGACGTCTGGCTATATATAGGCTGTCGAAGGTTGAGTTTTTCGATGATACCGCCTACCGATGTATCTATAAGATTATGGGCAAATTCATACAAGGTTTTTTCTTCGACAGTTTCCGTGCCAAATGTATCTATTGTTTCCATGAGTGGCTTTGGCTTACCTATCACGTAAGCCAGTCCAACTTCGCAGTGCGTCGCCAAACCGTTGGCCACAATGTTCTTCGCAATGTACCTGGCCGCATAAGCACCTGAGCGATCGACTTTGGACGGATCTTTACCCGAGAAAGCACCACCGCCAACTCTGGCAGAACCACCGTAGGAGTCAACCACAATTTTTCTACCGGTCAAGCCTGTGTCTGATTCCGGGCCTGGTATGTGCCATAGCCCTGTTCCATTTATTATCACGTCTTTACTGGATTTTATGCCAAAACTATTTAAAACCGGCTTTATAACTAATTCTTCAATTTCTTTATGCACCTGCTCTGGTGTTGTTTGCTCGTCGTGAGCTACTGCAATAACGGTTTTTTCAACTACCACTGGATGGCCTGTTTCATAGGCTAGCGTTACCTGCGCCTTGCCATCGGGTCTTAGCCAGCTTAGCACTCCCTCTTTTCTGACTGTGTCAATTTTTTTAGTCAGAGCGTGAGCAATGGTAATTGGTAAAGGCATAAAGTTTGGAGTTTCTGTACAAGCGTAGCCAAACATCATACCTTGATCCCCTGCCCCTTCTTTTTCTACGGCGATTGCTATCTCGGGTGACTGCTGATGAATATAGTTATTAAAAGTAGACTGGTCAGAAAAGCCCCAAGCTGGATTGATATAGCCTAGATCTCGAATCTTCGAACGAGCAATTTGCTCGTAGTCCAAACTGGCAGTAGTTTTAATTTCTCCAAAAAGGCTGATCTGGTTAGAGCCTACTACAGTTTCGATGGCCGTTCTGGATAAAGGATCCTGGCGAAGCGCCTCATCTAAAATAGCGTCACTTATAATGTCGCATATTTTGTCTGGATGACCCTCACAGACCGACTCGCTGGTAAAAAGCTTACGCATGTTATTTATCAATCTAACATAAGTAAAGGCGACTAACAAAGATGTATCCCATAGGAAAAGCAACTTATTACGATACAATTAAAGCCAAATGAACGGTGAAGCCAAGAAAGTTCAGAATACTTATTTAACACTTACTTTGTTAAATACTTTGGCTGCCTCTTTGATCTGGGGAATCAATACCCTATTTTTACTGGACGCTGGGCTTTCCAACACTGAAGCATTTGCTGCCAATGCATTTTTTACCGCAGGTCAACTGATCTTTGAGGTTCCAACTGGTGTTGTAGCTGATAGTCGAGGACGTAGAACTTCGTTCTTGCTAGGTTGCTTCACACTGGGTGCGTCAACAGCGCTTTACTTGTTGATGTGGCAAATCTCGGCACCATTCTGGGGTTGGGCGGTTTCTTCTGTCCTGCTTGGGCTCGGTTTTACCTTTTTCTCGGGGGCAGTTGAGGCTTGGCTGGTTGATGCGCTGCATGCTAAGAAATTTAAAGGGAATCTAGAGCATGTCTTTGCCCGCGGGCAGATAGTTACCGGCATAGCCATGCTCACAGGATCAGTAGCGGGTGGAATCATAGCTCAAGCCAGTAGCCTTGGAGTGCCTTATATTGTTCGCTCAGCCATTTTAGCCATAACTTTCGTGGTGGCTTTTGTGCTGATGCGGGATATTGGCTTTACTCCACAAAAAGGCAAAGCGCCGGTTAAGGAAATGAAGAAAATATTTAATGCCTCCATTGAACACGGTATAAGAAATCGTAAAGTTAGATGGATCATGCTGTCTTCCCCTTTCATAACTGGTGTTAGCTTCTATGCTTTTTACGCGATGCAACCGTATTTGCTTAAACTTTACGGTAATCCAGAAGCATATAGTATTGCTGGTTTAGTGGCAGCGATTGTCGCCAGTGCACAAATTTTAGGCGGACTTATCATCCCGAGAATTATTACTCTGTTTAAGAAGCGCACTACCATTTTATTGTACGCAGCTGGTATAAATGCGATTGTTTTGTTCGGTTTTGGCCTAGCTGGCAGCTTCTCAGTTGCCTTTATTTTAATAGTATTTTGGTGTTTGATATTTGCCGGTACTATGCCAGTCCGGCAGGCCTATCTAAACGGGGTTATTCCATCTAAGCAGCGGGCCACTGTGCTTTCATTTGACTCAATGATTGGCTCCTCTGGTGGAGTCGTGTTCCAGCCTGCGCTTGGAAAGGTTGCTGATGTTTATAGCTACTCAGCATCCTACATGGTTTCTGGCGTAATTAGCGCTATGGCAGTACCTTTTATACTGCTCGCTAAACACGAGAAATCACCTTCAGACTCAATAAAATAAAATCTATATTCCGCTAATGTGGAATATTTTGCCGACAGCGTATGTGACGACCATGGCCAGCACTCCGCCCAGAACTACACGGACAGTGGCTTTTACTGGATCAGACTTGCCTACCCAAGCACTCAAAACTCCGGTAATTATTAAGGCAAATATAACAGATGCAAAAGTTACCGGAATGCGAATAGATTCCGGTGGCAAGATTATCGCTATTAAAGGTATCAACGCACCAGCGGTAAAAGATGCAGCTGAAGCGAATGCAGCATGGGTCGGGCTTGTTAAGTTATTAGGGTCAATCCCAAGCTCAGCCTCCACGTGTGCTTTGAAGGGATCATGTTCTGTTAGCTCATGAGCTACTAGCGCAGCTGTTTTATCAGAAAGCCCTTTTCTCTTATATATACCTTTTAGTTCCTCTAGTTCTTCTTCTGGAAAATTTTTTAGTTCGTATGCTTCCTTGGCAAGTAGCGCTTTTTCCACATCTCTTTGGCTACTCACAGAAACGTACTCTCCAGCAGCCATAGATAAAGCACCAGCTATCACACCAGCCACACCAGCTGCCAGTATTACGCTTTGTGATGCCGCGGCACCCGCCACACCAACTACCAAACCAGAGATTGACACAATGCCGTCATTGGCTCCTAGTACAGCAGCTCTTAACCAATTTGTTTTTGCAGCCTCATTCGCACCATGCTGCTCTGGATGAGTTTCTTCATCTTTAGACTTATCTTTTTTGATCATTAATACTATTATAGTTTGAGCAATGGGGATTGGCCAAGCGGTAAGGCACCGGGTTCTGGTCCCGGGATCGGGGGTTCGAATCCCTCATCCCCAGCCAATAAAATAGTCCATGTTTATATGGGCTTTTTTATTGCTCTAGATGTTGGTTGGTTTCGAACGGGAATGCCAAAGGCGCATTCCCCGGCACCCAATATTATTGACTTTTTCTTATAATCATGGCAATGTATAGAATATGTATTCGGGAAGCTTAACGGCTGAGCAAGAACGGGTTTTTGACTTGGATGCGCTACCAACAATGGCTGAAATTGTTGATGCTTTTGGCGACAAAGAAACTGCAACTGAGAATCTTGACAAAACTTTTTTTCTGGCAAGACAAAATGAGGATCAGTGGGAGGTTCTTAATGAAGAACTCGTTGTAGCACTGGCGGGCTACCTTACTACTAGATTAAGTGTAGTTAGCGGAGCAATCGAGGATAAAAAAACTATCCTAGACTTGGGCGCTGGCAAAGGTAAACTTAGTCATTTTTTACGAGTATTTTTGAGCGACGATATCGAGGTTATTGCCGTGGACTCAGGAACACCAGAAACACATCATCCGGTGGAAGCAATCGACCATAAGGAAGCTCTGGAAAGGTATCAACCAGATATAGTCATAGCTTCGTGGATGCCTTATTTAGAAGATTGGACTCAAGATATACGCGACACAGATTCCGTCAAGGAATATATTTTAATTGGCGAAGCACGGAGTGGTTGTTGCGGTGACCCATGGTTGACTTGGGGCAATGCAGACCCTTTAGAACTCAGAGTAGACTTGAGAAACGCAAAAGAGGAAGGGCGGCAAGACAAAGTAGAAAAGATCGAGAAAGAATTTGAAGCGATGAAAAACAGTCCTGCCCCCTACAAAAAAGATGGATTTGTGGTAGTAGAACTTCGTGATTTAGAAGAATTACAAACTCCAATTTTTGGAGTTTTTTCAACCATTTACTCGTTCCGTAGAACGTCTGCTGCAGAGTAGCTACTGTTCCGTTTTCGCCGTAGGTTCTTCTGGCTTAGCAGCTGGCCTTAAGATGTTATTTACCAGTTGATCAATCTGATCATTTGTCAGATTTGCTTTTACGGCATAGCCCGAGATTCCAAGGTCATGAAGCGTTGGCGGCGCATCGGCTTCGTTAAGGTTCGACACTACCAAAACCTTGATGTTTTTACCCCATTCACTTTTCCGCATTGTCTGAAGAACTTGATCACCAGAAATATCTGGGATCATCAGATCCAATAAAACCAAATCCGGAATCTCTTTCTGTATAAAGTACAGTGCGGTAATTCCGTTATATCCAACAAAGCAGGTGTAACCAAGCAACTCCAAGCGAGTCTTATAAATATCAGCCAGAGCGGCGTTATCTTCAACTATTACAATTTTTTGCTTAGGATTTGATTCATCCATGATAACGCTAATTTTATAGCAATACCTACCTTTAATCCATTGTGGATACGATCCTAGGGCGAGTACAATACATAAACACAGGAGGCTAAGCATGAACAATGCGATAACAACTTTTAGTGGTTTTTCAGTTGATAATATGGAAAAAGCCAAAGAATTTTATATAGGCGTTTTAGGACTCAAGATTGAGGACGAAACCATGGGTCTACAGCTAGAATTACCAGGAGGCGGAAAGCTTTTTGTCTACCAAAAAGACGATCACCAGCCAGCAACATTTACGGTACTGAACTTCGTAGTTGATGATATTGATAAAACGATTGATGAACTTGCAAACAAAGGCGTTGTGTTCGAAAGATATGACAACATGCCTGCTCCGCAAGATGAAAAAGGTGTGCTGCGTGGCAAGGCGGCAAACCAAGGCCCAGACATAGCCTGGTTTAAAGACCCTGCGGGTAACATCCTTTCAGTTCTAGCTAACTAATCGCCTCTAAGGAAATATCTTCTTCTTGGTCGGCAGGCTTGAGTATATTGTCGACCAGCTGATCAATCTGATCATTCGTTAAATTAGCCTTTACGGCATAGCCTTCGATTCCTTGATCCCGCAAGCCCGCTGGAGCATCTGCTTCATTGAGGTTAGATACGATCAATACTTTAATGTCCTTGCCCCACTCACTAGATCTCATTCTCTCTAGGATTTGGTCACCAGCGAT
>JACRNE010000016.1 GCA_016219345.1 Candidatus Saccharimonadota bacterium | reverse complement strand
TTTGACGTTCACTTCAGGGCGAGAGATGGGTCGAACTTTCTGGCTACTGGCTGCTTCACCATAGAGTCCGCTCAAAGCCTCATCAAGAAATTCTGTTTGGAGTAAACTTTGATCCACATTTTTCTCAATCAAGCTTATCGGGGCTTTACCACCACGAAAACCAGGTATCTTCACCTGAGAGGCCAACTTCTCAAGCGCTTTATTCTTATATGATTTTAGATCTTCCTCGACAGCATTAACTGTTAGTTGAATCTTGGTTTCTGATAATTTCTTTAATTCACTGTGCACTTAATCTTCTTTCCTGTAATCCTCTATGCTTGATATTATTCGCTCAATCGACTGCTTGGTTTCATCGCCTGTGACTAAATCTTTCACCGGGAATACGCCTTCCTTCAGCTCGTTCTCGCCAATGAACATTACATATCGTATACCTTGCTTGTCAACTGATTTGAGCTTCTTGTCAATTTTGCGGTCCGTCGGATCGATGCTTACATTTACTCCTTCTTCCCGCATTTTCTGAAGAATTGGCAGGCTCAGCTCATAAACATCCCCTATCAAAACAACTGCTAGGTCAGTCTTTGTTTTCAGCCTAGGAAAAAGCTCGTTAGTTTCCAAGAAATTTGCTAACGTCACATCACCCATGCCAAAACCCACAGTAGGCACAGGCTCTACACCGAATAGTCCTACCAGCCCGTCATAACGGCCACCACCAAACATACTGCGATTATTTTCCGGATCCGTGTCGAACACTTCAAAAACAATGTCTGTATAGTAGTCAAACCCACGGGCTAAATATGGACTGTATTTTACCTCTACGTTAGATCGATTAAGGAGCACCATAACGTCTCTTAAATTCTCGGCGAACTCACTTTCGAAGGCTTTATTAAATGCCTCTTCGCGCTTGGCAATCTTATCCATAAAATCTTGTTTTTTCTTATCGCCGTATCCACTTTTTTCCAAGACAGCATCGATGTAGTCAAGCCTTTCTTCTTTGGATTTAAACTTTTCCCAGCGGTCAGATATTTTTAAGAATAGATTTTTATCGGCTTCATCCATGCCAAGATTGGTCAAAATTGCGTCAACTAGCTTGCGGCTATTTACCCGGATTTCATACTGACTTTGCTTGGCGCCAAAAGCTTTCATAATCAGATCAGCGATCTGGATAATCTCCACATCAGCAGACAAGCCAGGATCACCAAAAATATCTACATTGAGCTGCCAATGCTCACGCAGCCTGCCACGCTGCGGGCGTTCATATCGCCAGAGGTTTGGTATAGAGTACCAGCGCAACGGATAAGCTAACTCTTGGCGCTTAGCCGCAACCATTCTGCTAACAGATGGAGTCATTTCAGGACGAATCGCTACCTCGCGACCACCACGATCCATAAAGCTATAAACCTGCTCATTCACAATCTCATCACCGGTTTTTGCCTTATATATATCCAAGGGTTCGATCAAAGGTGCATCGTATTCCTCATAGCCAAAACTTTCAACAACGCTACGGATCACTCCGAACATATAGTCCTGTCGGCGTTTATCCTCTGGGTAAAAATCCCGTGCTCCTTTGTAAGGTTGTGTACTCAGTTTCATGTTTTGTTACATTGTAAACTAATTTTCTTCTTCTCTCCATCCGGAAGGATCTGGTTATTGGGCTTAAGGTAATGTATCTTTAGTAGTAATGGCTGATAAAAAACCACTCAATCACAGGCGAAACGGCTCACTTTTTGACTGGTGGAGTCTAACCCATATTGCTTGGGCTGCGTTGCTAGCGTGGGTGATGAACCCAATGGTCGCGCTCTCTATCATGGTTCTTTGGGAACCTCTCGAGGTTTTAGTATTGTCCCCTTTGTTAGCCAAGCGTGGAATTAGCTTTGGCTATGAATCCATCCAAAACTCACTTTCAGATATTTTCTTTGATGTAATTGGAGTATTCCTAGGAGTTTACGTCCTAACTAACCTGTTCGATCCACCCTTCTTCTTGTTCTAGCTATTCGTTTTCTTGCACTTCAACAAACACAGAGTATGTCTCTGGCGGCTTTCCAGTTACCTGGTCTCTCTTGCCTTTGTTTCCATTATATTTGCCTGGAACGAATACACAGTTAACTTTTCCCTTTTCCTCTTCGGCGATCAATGTCTTGAACTTAGCCACATCTAGCCAATTCCGTGTGTTTGCGTTTGTAATTACTTCAATCATTTTGGGAGATTCTTGCTTCGGTGCTGTCCTGACCAAGTATTCTCTAGCCTCTTTTCGGTGCTGAAGGTTATCAAGAAGAGGAACAAAAACGATAACTCCTCCAATCTTACAAACCGCCCTAGCCGATTTAATAGATTTTTCTATTTCATCTAAGCTCCCCGCCCAGTACAAGCTTGAGTACGAAGAGAAAATAATATCAAACTCATCTATTCCAACCGTTTGTTCCAGATCAAACGCCGATCCTTCAACTACTTCAATATTTTTTCTTCTCGGAACTTTTTCCAGCACTTCTGGATCATGGTCCAAAGCTACAACTCTTGTGCCTTTGAGCATTGCAACATCCCTCGAAAGTTTACCCACACCACAACCAACATCAAGAACCAATTTACCCTTACAGAGATCTTCCAGCTCTGTCACACTCATATTTATTAATGGAGCAATATGATTTTTTGATCTACCCGTCTCATAAACACCAGCGCTAACACTAGGTTTTTGAAAATCAAGAAATCTTTGCAGAGCATCCTGGTCTGGCTCTGCAAAATCTGGCTGTGATTCAACAAAATCTACAAAGGCTTCAATATTCTCTCTTGCTATTTCAGGTTTTCCCATCTAACACCTTCTCCTAGTAGTTTGAGACAATTCTATATTTTATTTGTACTATTGTAAATAATATTTTATCAAAATAAAACGACCTCAAAATGAGGTCAGTTTATTTTGGTGGGCGAGAAAGGACTTGAACCTTCACGGGTTTTACCCCACTAGTTCCTAAGACTAGCGTGTCTACCAATTCCACCACTCGCCCAGACAGGTAGAAACTACCGAGATATTCTAAACTATCTTGATACTAAAATAAACTTTATTGCTAAATTTCCAATAAATTACCGGCTGGTATGTACAAGCCAGCTGTTCCATCCGCAAAATACCCATCGAAATGTTCTCTATCTTCTGAAAATATTTCTTCGAGCTTCAGGCACAATAAAGTTGCTGACAAGCCACCGATTGCGGAGTTAAGTGAATAAACATTTACGTCGCATCTCGCAGCTCTTACGACGCTTGTAGATAAACCATTTATCGGTGTTTTTAGCTCAACTGACTCTTGACCCGACTCATCAATCCTTTCGACAATAAATCCATCAAACGCTATATCGACTAAACCAAATCTTCTTTCTCTTGATACATAACATGGATCAAGACTATTAAATTGGTTCTGAAAATTTTGAAGAGCCTGCCATCCAATAGTTCCATTATCCCCGAAGCTCTCTAGTAGCTCTTGCCGTTCTTTCAGGTCTTTGACTAGTCTATTCCATCCACCGACATCAAGCTCTTCAAATTCTCTTGCAAGATCGGCTGGCATCTCCAAGCCACTTATTAACGGTTCTATACTATTTGGCCAAGACTCCGGATCTGTCATAAAAAATATACTAGTTCAATATATACTTTGTTTCTACTAACGCTTATAGAAAATTAATTTAGCATCACCGTATTCTTTAGTTTTAACTATTTTAAGTCCTGGTAGCTTTGGAGATTCTTCTTTCCCTGGCCATGATAAAACAAATACTCCATCTGCTTTTAGGTGTCTCGTGAGCTTATCTAAGGTATTGAATTCTGGCGTTCCGTACGGGGGATCGCACACAATGATGTCAAATTTATAATCCTGATTATTATTACTCCAGCCTGACGCGGCAGCCCGCACAGTTTTTATCTTGTTATCAATATTTAGATTTTTTATGTTCTTCTTTACGGTGTCTATTGCGCTTTTATCTATATCGATAGCGACAGCCAGGCTGGCTCCACGGCTAATGGCCTCCATGGATATAGCTCCGCTGCCTGCGAATGCGTCTAGGATAGTCAGCCCTTTTATATCACCGAGCGCAGAGAACAGGCCTCCTCGGGCTTTTTCGCTCATCGGGTGAGTTCTATGGCCTTTGGGGGCGTCAAAATTTCGACCACCTAAAAATCCTGCGATTATCCTCATGCATACCAGCTTAACAGATTGTTAGTTTAAGGAGGTGATAAGGCGGTTTTTATGAACGTTTTTTGCTAATTCAGGATAACTGGATAGTTTTTCACCGGAATCTAAAAATTTTTGAGCTTGGTTACGAGCAGAAGCTATCAGTTTTGTGTCAGAGATATTGGCAAGTCGAAGGTCAAGCGCGCCGTGTTGCATTGTCCCATAGATTGCTCCGGGACCACGTAGCTCTAGGTCTAGTTCGGCGAGTTTAAACCCGTCCGTTTCCCTTTCTAAAGCAAGTAAGCGCTTAGATGGAGCTTTGCTGTCGCTCATTATTAAATAGCAATAGCCTTGATGCTCGCCTCTACCAATTCTTCCCCTGAGCTGGTGGATCTGCGCCAATCCAAATCGCTCCGGACCTTCTATCAGCATAATTGTCGCATTAGGCACGTCTACACCAACTTCAATAACAGTGGTAGAAACAAGAATATCGTACTTCTTGGCTATAAAATCATTCATTATCTGTTCTTTTTGCTCAGATTTTAACTTGCCGTGCAGTAAGGCGACTGTGCGATGTTTAAAGACCTTGCTCGATAGATCTTTGTAGACCTCCTCCGCGGAAAGATAATTAAGCAGGTCAGACTCTGAGATTAAAGGACAAACCACAAACATTTGCCAGCCATCTTCTAGCTCTTTATCAACCTTCTTATATAGCTGAGCTTTAGAATTTGGCGATACCAGCTCAGTAACTGCTGGCTTGCGCCCTGGCGGCATCTCATCAATCACGGAAACATCAAGTTCACCGTAGACTGTCAGGGCAAGTGATCTTGGGATTGGAGTAGCAGTCATCGAAATTAGATGAGGTACATGGCCTGCCTTCGCAAGCAGGGTCTTTCTCTGCTCCACCCCAAAACGATGTTGCTCATCGATTACCGCTAAGCCTAGATTTTTCATATCTACTTTTTCGCTGATCAATGCGTGTGTACCAACTATTAATTGAGCTGTCCCATCTTTTATCTTTTTATGCGCATTTTGTTTTTGGCTTGATTTCATTGAGCCAAGAAGTAATATCACTTTACTATCTAGTCCTAGTGGCTTTAGAAGCTGCGAAAAATTATCGGCGTGTTGTCTGGCTAGAATCTCCGTCGGCGCCATAACAGCTACCTGAAATCCACGGCTGATAGCCATAACACCCGCCATAGCAGCCACAACAGTCTTACCAGAGCCTACATCACCCTCGACAAGCCTATTCGCGGGAATCTCTCTCTCCATATCCTGATATATCTGCCAAGCAACTTTGCGTTGGGCGTTAGTCAACTTATAGGGTAGTGCTTCTACAAATTTTTTGGCTAGCTTTTCATCAAATAAAATTTTCGGAGCTTTTGACAGGTTATTTTCCTGCTTGGTTATAAGAGCTGCCAGAACTAAAGTAAAAACCTCATCAAAAGCCAGGCGTTTTTTGGCTTCTTCCAGCTCCTCAGACGATCCCGGAAAATGAATTTGGCTCAAAGCCCGGGAAAGACTTATTAACTTTTGTTCTTTGATTATTGAATCAGGCAAATTCTCAGCTATTTCCTCAATTTCTTTTTTGAGTTCGGCTAAAATTTTTCTTATGGTAAACGATTTTAAACCTTTAGTTTCTTTATAAATAGGAATGATTCTGGCGGCGTTAATAGGAAAATCACTAGCAAGCTCTGCGCTAGGATTCATGATGGCAAATTTTCCCCTTCCAAGCTCAAAACTACCAGATATAAAATATTCGTGATTAGATTTTATGGCCTTTGATCGGTAGGGCTGATTAAACCACAGCAGACGAACGCTTGATGATCCATCCGAGGCTAGAGCCTCTGTTATATGAAGACCACGCCTGACGTAGCGACCCGTTACATTAGAAATCTTTGCTTTTATTGAGATTGGACCAGGCTGGATATTTGATATTTTAGTCAGGTTAGAAAAGTCGTCATAGCGACGCGGGAAATTCCAAATTAAATCGCTCTTAGTTTTTATTCCAAGAATATTTAATTTTTTGGCAACATTATCACCAACGCCCTTAACCTCAGATATACTGCCATCCATTGCCTATTAAGTATATCTGATGAAAGAATTATCAAGCAGCTCTGGCGAGAACACGCTGATCTACCAAATCAAAGTCTTCTTCTGAAATTCCCTTGATTAAACCCTCTTGGGCGAAGTGCCTAGCCTCGTCTATTACCTCATGAAGCCCTCTAGCCTCGTCAGGTTCAAGCTGATCCAAACCCCTCCTGCCTAGACCGACTTTTCTAAGGCTTTCGCAAACAATGCCTGGTTCATCAACATTCAATTTTATTACCTTGTCAGCCTTACCCTTAGGATCTTCCTCTGGCCACGGATCATCATCAAGATCCTGGCCTAGACTGCCGTTCTCAAAGGAGGCAGCTATGCAAACTCCGACTACGAGCTGTTCGCGCGAAATTAAAGGATCAGTTTCCTTGCCTTGTTCTAATTCTATGGTTGTCATGATGTTTCTTTTGTTAATTTATTTTATCAACTCATTTAATCTTAGTAATGCCGCAGTTGCATTTCCAGCTTTTTTGGAATTTTACCAAAATATGTATTCGTAATGATGTATTTTATACCAAATGATATATATTCATTAGCATTATGTACTGTTTTACGCAGCAGCTGCATCCGGGGCAATTTCGGCTGTAGCTATATATCCACTACCAATGGCTGTTACCTGGAAGGCATCGCCAATCTGATCCAAAGGTTTAGCATGAGGCTCAATAATTTCTACGAAATCGACTATTCTCATCAAGGAAACTTCAAAAGGATTGAAGCGAGCAAAACCCCTCAAAACTTCCTGCTCTTTCCCTTCAGCGACACCAGGAATCATTAACGAGTGTATGCGGTTCACTCCTCTCCTGCCCCCTTCTGCATGATGCAATATTTGCCCAATATTCTCAGGAACGCTTATCCCCAAAAAACGATCTATCTCGCCGGGAGTATCTATAATTCTCATAATATTTGTTTGACCTCTTACCTATCTTAGATTATGTGTTTTATGTCAAAAAAATAGTACACATGTTTTATTACCAAAATACTGCCTACAAAATTAACGAATTTATATCATGCGTGAAGTAATTTTGTTTTTTTGATTATGCTTTAACTATCGCGAAGCTGTTTTTACCACGTTTTAGCAGGTTATAGCCATGCTTAAAAGCATAGTCCGCCCCTGCCTTTTCTCCGTTCACCGTAACCGCGTTAGCTTCAATAAATCTCATAGCTTCACTGTTCGACGATGCAAGTCCAGCAGAAACTAAAGTTTTTATTAATGAATCTTCTGCTCCGACTAAAGGAATTTCTTTTGACATTTCTTTAATATCGTCTTCGTCAAGCTCACTTATTTTGGCCTTCCCGAACAATACATCCGTAGCTTTTACTACAGAGGCCGCACGTTTCTCGCCGTGGACAACCTTAGTCACTTCATAAGCTAATTTCTTTTGAGCTAATCTAGAGCCTTTGTCTGATATAAATTTGCTTAATACTTCTTCAATTGCTTCCTTGTCTAGCAAGGTAAAAATCTTAAGATATTCGGATACACTTTCATCGTCTATATTTAGCCAGAATTGATAAAAACTGTAAGCACTGGTCTTCAACTCATCTAACCAGACTGCTCCTTCCTCGCTTTTACCGAACTTGACTCCAGTAGTTTTATTAACAACCAGCGGAGCAGACCATATATGAACTTCAGCGCCTGCAATCCTTCTGACGAGCTCAACACCGGCAATACTATTTCCCCATTGGTCAGATCCACAAACCTGGAGCGTCACACCTTTGTTCTTATATAGATGCAAGAAATCATAACCTTGTATAAGCGAGTAGCTGAATTCAGCATAGCTAATGCCTGAACCGCTCTCGCCTAAACGGCTTTGCACAAATTCGCGGCCTAGCATTTGCCGCATCGGAACATGCTTCCCAACATCACGCAGAAAATCTATGTAATTAATATCTTTGAACCAATCCAAGTTATCAACTACCTCAAAATCCAGTCCAGAAAAGATGGTTTTATACTGAGAAACTATTTTTTCTTTATTTGCCGCAACTTGCTCAGGGCTTAGGAGGTCTCTTTCACTTGCTTTGCCATCAGGATCACCTATTAAGCCTGTCGCGCCTCCAACTAATAGAACCGCTTTGTGACCGTGTTCAATAAAATGCCTTACCATCATAGCTGTCGCTAGATTACCGACGGTCATAGAATCAGAACTTGGATCAACCCCCCAATAAAAAGTAAATTTTTTATCATCCAGATCTTTTGCAGAACCTAGGGTGGTTTGGTTAACAAATCCTCTGTAAGCCAGCTCTTCTGACAGTTTTATATTCGTTTTATTCACTACCAACAGTATAGCTATAAACCAGCCAAAAATGCTATAATCTTTATGATAAAAATAAGGAGTCAACTAAACCGTTGAAAATCAATTCAAACCCTAAACGACCTAGTTTTCGTCGATTTAAGCGAAAGCCAAAGAGCCAAAACAGAAGCCAGTATGTAACAAAAAAAGGCAACCGGATAAAACTTCACAGCAACTTCCAAAGTCGATGGCAGGCTAAGCGCGACGCTAGAGCTCGCAAAAAAGCTGCACTCCTTGCAACAATGCCTAGAAACCGCTTTAAACGAATGGCCTATAGAATGCATCCTAAGAGGTTGGCTAAATATTGGTTTAGCCGTGAGGGCGGAATTATGGCTCTCAAACTTGCTGGCGTGGGTATCTTGGCAGTCTTTCTACTACTCGTCGGAGTTTTTGCTTACTTTAGAAAAGATCTACCGAACTTGCGTGATATTTCTGGCAACAACATTGGTGGATCTATTAGATATTACGACCGCACCGGCCAAACACTCCTTTGGGAGGACTACGACGCAGTAAAACGTAACCCCGTAAAAGAAGAAGACATCTCTAGAGTATTAGTAGATTCAACCTTGGCGATTGAAGATAAAGACTTCTTTAACCACGGCGGCTTTGATGTTAAGGGTATTACCCGAGCGGGTGTCAACAACGTGTTTGGGGGCGGCGGGACTCAAGGTGGTTCTACCATAACCCAACAGCTAGTTAAGCTGACCCAGAACTGGACCAAAGAACGAACATACACCAGGAAAATTAAAGAACTTATTCTCTCAGTTGAGCTGGAGCGAACTTATAGTAAACAAGAAATTCTGACAGCCTATCTCAACACAGCTCCATATGGCGACATTACTTACGGTGTTGAAGCAGCGATGCAAGATTACTTCCAAAAGAGCGCCAAGGACGCCACACTGGACGAAGCGGCTTTCCTGGCTGCCATGCCGAAGTCCCCGACAGTTTATTCACCTTACGGCGCCCGCTACAGTAAAAGCGCTTTAATAGGCCGTCAACATTATGTTTTGGATCTCATGGCCCAACAAGGCAAAATAACCAACGAACAGCGTGATGAGGCTAAAAAGATCGACACGCTAGCAAAAATTAAGCCACGGCAGCCAAAATATGAAGGTATTCAAGCTCCTTGGTTTGTCCTGGCAGCCAAAGAAAAGTTGATTGAAGAAAGAGGCGGAGAAACAGCTAAACTAGGCGGGCTGAAGGTTACTACGACTCTAGATCTAGAAAAGCAAAAGTATGCCGAAGAAGCCGTTGCGGAAGGAATGGCTCAGGTTAAAAGACAGGGCGGAGACACAGCCGCGTTTGTGGCGGAAGATGTAAAAACTGGCCAAGTAGTAGCTCTTGTAGGAGGCTCTGACTTTAGCAATCCCGAGTACGGGCAAAACAACTACGCCAGGCTCAAGCTTCCCCCAGGATCCAGCTTTAAACCCTATGACTACTTATCGCTAATTGAAAATACTGACCAATTTGGTGCAGGAGCAGTTCTCTATGATTCCCCCGACCCTATACCAGGATACCCATGTACCAATAAGGCTAAAAAAGGTGGCAACTGCCTGGACGATTACGATTTCCGCTATCCTGGACCATTGACACTTCGCTACGCCCTGGGAGGCTCTAGAAACGTGCCAGCCGTTAAAGCTATGTTGATCTCTGGTATTGATAAGACTATAGAGACAGCAAACAACTTAGGCCTTAAGGATACGGGCAACGAAAAGATAGTTGGCCACGGCTATAAATGCTATAAAGACGACGGGCTAACGGAAGAAGGCGAATGCTACGCATCATCAGCCATCGGTGACGGTGCGTACCTTAAGCTTGACGAACATGTTCATGCCTACAGCACCATTTCACGCAATGGCCGCCTCATACCTCAGACATTTATATTGAAAGTAGAAGATGCCCGAAATAACGTAATCAGCGAATGGAAGCCAAGCGAAGGCAAGCAGGTTGTTCGTGACGAATCAGCCTACATTGTTGCCGATATAATGAGCGATCCTAAGGCCAGTTACTTTGCCAGAAAATCTCAACTCTACAAAGGTCATAAATTCTCAATGAAAACCGGTACTACCAATGATTCTAAGGATGGTTGGATGATGGGCTTCTCGACTCAATATTCAGCCGGCGTGTGGGTAGGCTACCACAACCGAACAAAGCCAATGTCAGGATTTATGGAGCGCATGACTCAGCCTATTTGGGATAACTTTATGCGTAAGGTACACGATAATCTCGAACCTGAAGAAAGACCAAAGCCAGCTGGCATACAGACGCTACCAGCTTTTGTCGTGCGAAGTCACGTAGGCGTAGGTTCGGTTGAGCCGAGCCCAGCAACTGATCTGTTCCCTTCATGGTATAAGACTAAAAGTAAATCAAACAAGAGCGCTACGATTGATATTGTCTCCAATAAGCTAGCTACCGACTGTACGCCTGCCAGAGCTAAAAAGAATGAAAACAATGCACAGGCTAACTTGTTCTCAGGTGATAAATTCCACGGAGGAGGTGGCGGCAGTAGTGCCTCAACCGAAGAAAAAGACGACGTCCACAAATGCGAGGACGCGAAACCAGCAATCACACTAACAGCCCCATCGAGCTGTGAAGGATCGTGCACCTTTACTGCAACCGTATCTCAAGGGACGCACCCAATATCCAGTGGTGAATTCCCTGGTGCAGTCAACTTCATAGTAGATGGTCAAGTTGTACATTCAGCCTATGTGGGATCAAGCCCAGCCACTGTCTCATATAGCTACAAGGTTGCCGTAAGCGGCAGTAAAACAGTAAAGGCCGAGGTGGTAGATAGTGTATTGTATGATTCCAGTGATAGCCGCACCGTAACCTTCAAGAGCAGCTCAGCCCCAACATTCAGTTTATCTGCAGGAGTAGACGGACCTAAAACAAAGTTTGTCTGGTCAAACGCAAACGGTTCCGTAAGCGTTTATAAGACTGCTGGTAACGTCCTTCTTTGTAGCGATTCGGGTAACAGCTGCGATGTAGCAAAGGCCTTAGCTCCTGCCGGCACAACCGTTTACGCTAAGGATACAAGCGGCAGAACAGTAACAGCCACCGTCAGCCCTTAGTCCAGTCAAAGCCAGGGTTCTGCACCTATAAATTACTTATTGTTCGCCTGTTTTTGGTGCGGTGCAGAGGCCTGGGTAGCGAAGATCATTTTGCCTGACTCAGTCTGATGGTAACGCGAAACCTCCACCTCCACCGTCTTCCCTATTAGCCTGATTGCATTATCCACGACCACCATAGTGCCGTCTTCTAGATATCCTACACCCTGGCCACGTCCGCTGCCTTTTTG
>JACRNE010000013.1 GCA_016219345.1 Candidatus Saccharimonadota bacterium | reverse complement strand
TGGACAATCTTTACTTTCTTTTTTTCTCCAGGTAATACATGCGGTCTTAGCGAAAGAGCTAGCTCGTTAATATTCAGCACTTTCACACCCTCTACCGAAGCAACTTTATTTAGGTTGTAATCAGTTGTATATAAATCCGCCGAAAGTTTTCTGGCCAAAATAACCAGCTTATCATCAGTTGTTTTTATATTTGGAAAGTTTTCACGATTTACATGCACGTTTGTCGTGTTGATTGTCTGTAATTTTCTAGCCACATCCAGGCCAAACCTCGCCCGCTCCCGCTTGTACGAATCATTTCCATCAGCAAGCATCTGTAGCTCCCGCAATATAAACTGCGGAATAATAATTTCACTGGGTGTGAAGCCAGCCGTGGCAAGCTCCACTATTCGTCCGTCAATAAGCCCACAGCTATCGACGATCATTTTTCTAACTTGGTTGTTTTTTCTAAATTTCATAATTTTCTCATTTCTTTAAATAAGTATTTAGTGCGTCTTTTACGGTTGAAACCGGTTTGTATATAGACGCTAAATCTTTTTTGATTAATTTAATATTTGGGCCAATTACAGTGTCAAAGCCTAATTTTTTAGCCTCAGCAATCCGTTTTTCGGCAAATGCCACACGCCGCACTTCTCCGGATAGTCCAACTTCTCCGAAAACCACAGCCTTGCCTCTTAGCTTCAATCCTTTTGAGGCCGACCCAATAGCCATACAAATTGCTAAGTCCGCTGCTGGCTCATTAATTTTTATACCGCCAACAATATTTACGTAAATATCTTGCTCCGATAGATTCAGCTTGGTTCTTTTCTCAAGCATGGCAACAAGAAGATTAACTCTATTTAGATCAATCCCGCTGGCAGCTCTTTTTGGATAACCATAGGAAGTTTTATTAACTAAAGTCTGAACTTCTACCAGCAATGGGCGACTGCCCTGCATAGTGGCCAGCACGACCGAACCATCACTATCCTGCCGCTCCGCTAACAAACTTGCCGATGGATTATCGACCTGCACCAAGCCTTCTTCCTGCATCTCAAAAATCCCGGCTTCATTGGTAGATCCAAAGCGGTTTTTAACACTTCTAAGAATCTTGAAGCCACCATACCTATCACCCTCCAAGTTCAAGACCACATCTACCACATGCTCTAGGATTTTCGGGCCTGCAATATTGCCTTCTTTTGTTACGTGTCCGACCATCACCACTGCCGTATTAGATTGCTTTCCGGCATTCATTAGCAAATGCGTTGAATTGGTTATTTGACTAACACTACCAGCCGAAGACGCCACCCCATCAACAGTCATAGTCTGAATTGAATCAACAAAAACAACTCCATATTTTTTCGAACTAATACTAGCAGCTATGTCATCCGCGCTAGTCGATGAGGCAATTTCTAGCTTTGATGCACCAATACCTAGCCTTTTAGCACGCATACCGACCTGATGTGTTGATTCCTCGCCACTAACATACAAAACAGGGTTTTGGCTTGATAGTCTGGCAGCCACATCAAGTAGTAGTGTGCTTTTACCAATCCCAGGCTCGCCAGCAATTAGAATCACGCTGCCTGGGACTACACCACCACCTAAAACCTCATCCACATCGCCAATTCCAGCGGCTAGTCGTTTAACTTTATTTTCTTTGGTTATTTGACCCGGGATGAATGATTTAAGAGCCTTACCACCAGAAGATTTTCCGCCGGATTTCGAAGATATAATGATTTCTTCTTCGGTTAGCGTATTCCACTCTCCGCAAGTACTGCATCTGCCCGCCCAGGCAGCAAATTGTGCTCCACAGTTACTGCAAACGAACTTTACAGATGATTTAGCCATTTTACTCCTGTTCCGTTAAATGCGTACTGTCTATCGAATTAACAAGATCTTGTTCTTGAGTTGCCAGAGAATTACGTCGCTCTACAAGAGCATTATACTCGTTAATTAACTGTTTTGTCTGGTTGATAAGGCTGTTGTAGCTACTAACCAGCTGGTTAAATCCATTCACCCTAGAGTTGTACTCCTCAATCTGCTTTGCACTTAGAAGGGAATCCAGCTTTGATCTTTCATTATCGATTTGCTGATTTTTACTATCTAGCTGAGCCTGATTATTATCAATCTGTCTTTTGATCGAATCTAGCTCAGAATCTAGTTCTTCAACCTGATTTCTAAGTTCAACAAACGTTTTTTCATACTGCTCAGAAAACTTAGCGATTTGTTTTCTATTATTAAAGTATTTTGAGTAATATTGTTCTAGCTCGGGCGAAAGCTCACTAACTTCCGTGCCCAAGATAGAGTGAAGTTCGTTTGGAACAACAGAGGGATCTTTGTCTTTGTAATTCGCTACGGTCGTTTTTATTCGCTCGTCTTTAATCGTGGCAAAGAATTCTTCCACCATTTTATCGACTTTCTCTCGTTCTTTTCTGTCCAGTCTCTCATAAGCCGCGTGCAATACTTCATGAGCCGCGGTAACCTCCATGACCCCATTTAATCTTGGGTCGTTTACGTCTAGCAGGAAAATTCCTTTATTCTCTATGAAGCAACCTAGGACTATTGATTGTTCGGTGGTTCTACAATGACCGTTAAATTCTGTTTTATTGTTTAACTCAGGATGATTGACGTAGAAGACTTTCCGCGTGTAATCATTCATCGTGGTGTCATCGGCCAGCTTCGCGACTCTTGAGGACGGAGTGTAGTTACGGAGTGCAAACCAGTCATACACATCCTGCATTTTGGTTAAAACGCCGACGGTTATAGCTATCACTATAACCAGTACGACCCAGCTAATCGTATTTCTTATACGCATCTGTTAATAGTATAGGTCAACCTACCCGGTTAAGCTACTGCTTTGGCTGTTTCTTTTTGTGATTGATAGCTTAGTTCGCCATCTTTTACGCCGATATTTACAACTGTACCTTTTACGTAATCACCCTTTAATATCTCGTTGGAAATATGATCTTCAATCGTATCTGTTATCAACCTTCTCATTGGTCGAACGCCATTTTGAACATCGTATCCTCGAGCAACCAAAAGTTTTTTGGCTGCATTATTAACCTTGAGTGCCAGGCCTTGCCTGAGCAATCTCTCGCCTAGCTCTTCTAGCTGAAGGTCTAATATCTTTGAAATCTCGGCCTTAGTTAAAGCTCTAAAGACAATTGTCTTATCAATCCTGTTTAAAAGCTCAGGTCGCATCATTTTCTTTAAGCTTTCCAAAACATTTTCACGATTTTGATTGTGCAGCTGATCTAGATTTTCCTTATCTCTAGCAGATGAAACAGAAAAACCAAGCTGTGATTCCTTTTGTAATTTCTCAGCTCCTATATTGCTGGTCATAATCACAATTGTGTTACTAAAGTCTATGGCCCGACCTTTTCCATCTGTTAATCGTCCATCTTCTAGAATTTGCAATAGAACATTGAACACATCAGGATGAGCTTTCTCAATTTCGTCGAAAAGCACCAAACTGTACGGTTGACGGCGAATTTTATCAGTTAATTGACCTCCGTCATCATAGCCAACATAGCCAGCTGGCGCTCCCATTAGCCGTGAAACATTATGATGTTCACCGAACTCGCTCATGTCAATCTTGATCAACGCATCTTCTGAGCCAAAGAATTCACGAGCCAATACTCTTGCAAGCTCAGTCTTACCCACGCCAGTTGGACCCAAGAACACAAATGACCCAATTGGTCGCTTGTTATCAGTAATCCCACTACGTGATCTACGCACCGCTGCAGAAACAGCCTTAACCGCCTCTTCCTGTCCGATAATATATTTAGCTAAAGTTTTTTCCAGGTTAAGCAAGTATTTAGCCTCGCTTCTGATAACTTTTGTCACTGGCACACCAGTTATCCGGGCGACAACATCAGCTACGTCATCGCTAGTTAATTTGATGACTTTTCCATCATTATATTTAGTCTGTAGCTTGATTATTTCTTCGCTAAGTCGGCTAGCTTTGGTCTTTAAATTAGCAGCAGTCTCATAGTCTTCGGCCAACGCCTCATCTTCTATACGAACCTGCAGTAGACGTAGTTCTTTTTGAGCTTTTCTAAGTTCTGGCGGAGTCTTACCCTTGCCAACACGAACATGTGCCGATGCTTCATCAATCAAATCAATCGCTTTATCGGGCATAAACCGATCATTAATATATCTTTTAGCAAACCTAACAGTGTCTTCAATAACTTCGTCGCTAATACTGACATTATGGAATGATTCATAGTGCTTTCTTAGTCCTTTAAGTATACTGACCGTTTCTACGTCAGTTGCTTCAGGGACTAGCACTGGTTGCAAACGTCGTTCCAACGCAGCATCTTTCTCTACATATTTAGTATATTCACTAGTCGTGGTTGCACCGATTAGCTGGATTTTACCTCTAGCCAAAGCCGGTTTTAGCATATTACCGGCGTCCATTGCACCCTCAGCCGCACCAGCACCAACAATCAGGTGAAGTTCGTCAACGAATACAATTGTTTTTTTGTCTTGTTCAAGCTCAGTCATAACTTTTTTAAGTCGGTCTTCAAACTCACCACGATATTTAGTACCGGCTATCATGCCAGCAAGATCAAGCATAATTATTCTTTTACCAATCAAGCTATCCGGCACATCGTCAGCCACGATCCTAGCGGCCAAGCCTTCTACGATTGCGGTTTTTCCCACTCCAGGCTCACCAATTAAGACTGGGTTGTTCTTAGTCCTGCGGCTTAATATTGTGATCACGCGAGCTAGCTGAGCATCCCTGCCTATTACCGGGTCAAGGTTGCCCTGACGAGCTTTTGCGGTCATGTCTGTGCCAAAGAAATCTAATACAGTTTTACGACTTTTCTTTGATTTTCTGCCGGTGTCTAGATGGTTACCACCACCTTGTTGACGACTTAAGAACTGTTCAAGTTCACTCATTAGAGACTCCACAGGCACGCCCATAGACTTAAGCATCTCACTAGCCCTTGCATTTTTTTGGCTCAAGATACTGTATAAGATGTGTTCCGTGCCACAATATTCTTGGTTAAAATCTTGAGCAATTTCATAAGCCATGCGAAGCGTAAGTTTAGCCACTTCACTCAAACCTTTTGAACCAACAGAGTTTGGAGATTCAGGACTAACATTTAGTGCCAACTTGGCTTTCTGGATTGTCACGCCAGCTCCGTCTAGCATTTTGGCTCCAATTGATGACTCTTGAGCTAATACACCTAAAAGCAAGTGTTCCGTGCCAACATATGGGCTACCGCTACTACGAGCAATACCGTCAGCATGACGCAGACTAGCTAGTGCGTTTTCTGTAAGGTGGTTTAAAAAATCTTGGAAGTCAGATGCTGGTGACATAATTATTTATTCCTTAACAATTGCTACATTTATATTCTAGCAATTATCAGTATAAACTTGGTAATTAGCACTCGTCAAGTCCGAGTGCTAATTTACTTCTTGTCGTCTGCTTTTGGATCTTCTTTTTGGTCACCTTCACCGTGTTCTTCGATGGCTTCAAGTAGGCTAGACTCTAGAGCTTCTTTCTTTTTTAGCCTTTGTCCGCCAAGAGGCTTAGATGTGCTCACTTCGGCTTTTTTATCAACTTCCCCGTTAGAAGAATCGGAGACAATGTCTATTTCATAACCGCTAAGCTTACTGGCCAGACGCACGTTTTGTCCGCTTTTACCGATTGCGATGCTTAGCTGATCTTCAGGAACCCTAACAACTGCTTTCTTTTCTTTCTCGTCCAGCTCAACGCTACTTACTTTAGTTGGACTAAGAGCATTTTCTATGAAAGTCTTTGGGTCATCATCCCAAACTACAATATCGATTTTTTCTTGCTCACCAACTTCACTCATAACTGCGTTGACTCGTGTACCGTGACCACCGACAAACGTACCAACCGGGTCAACCCCAGGGACGGTGCTAGCAACGGCTATCTTACTTCTTACTCCAGCTTCTCTAGCGATAGCTTTTATCTCTACGGCACCGTTTTCCATTTCAGGAACTTCAGCTCTAAATAAAAATTCTAAGAATTCTTTATTGCCACGAGAAACTACAAGCTGAGGGCCACGAAAGCCTCTCTCAACATCCTTTAGATAAACCTTTAGCCTCTGCCCTGGGTGGTATCTTTCATTCTGAATCTGCTCGCTGGCTGGCATGATAGCTTGTGCCCGACCGAGCTCAAATCGGATCAAACGCCCTTCAACACGAGAAACAATTCCGTTTATAACTGTGCCGATTTTATCCTGGTACTCATTCATGATTATTTCACGTTCTGCTTCACGTAGTCTCTGTAAAATAACTTGTTTAGCAGTCTGCGCAGCCACCCGACCGAAAGTTTCAGGCTTTTCTAGAATCTCTATAAAATCACCGACTTTTGCATTCTTTTTTATAGCCTGGGCTTGACTCAGACTTAGCTCAAATCGCTCGTCACCGACTTCTTCGACTACCTCTTTGGAGATGTAAATATCGATCTCGCCTTTATTCAGATTCATCTCTACACGAATTTCTTGCTCACGATCCCCAAAATCTTTTCGGTAAGCAGCGGCTAACGCCTGCTCTACAACTTCACGCACTGAATCCTCAGGTAGGTTTTTCTCTTCTGAAATCGCCTTAATAACCTGCGATAATTGTTTAAAATCTAGTTCCATCTTAATCCTTTCGTACCGCATGCGCCTGCTTTGATGCAGAGCGTCAAACTCTGCGCACGCTTGAGACACATCGCGGTGTCAGCATTTCCGCTACTCACTCAACGTACTATTTGTACGCTTCGTTCCGTTGCTCAATGCTTCCTTGCGCCGTATTCTCATACGCAAGGATTTAATTTTTTAATATTCTTCTAATTAAAAGAACCGACCACTTTGGCCGGCTTGACTACTTAATATGATACACGTCTTGAACGATAATGTAAACTACTTCTTTATATTATATCACATTACGTCAATATTTGTCAATTATTCCTCCCTCGGGTTAGACTGTTATGAATGAGCAAAAAAGTAAAAAGACTATATGAGGGCTTCAAGCCTGAAAATTATGATTTAGAAATAAATCTCGATAAAAAGAACAAAAGTTTTACAGGTAAAGTCAAAATATCTGGCCAAAAAACTGGGCGACCATCTAAGCGGATTACCTTTCATCAAAAAGATTTGAAGTTTACTAATGCCAAGATTATCAGGCATGACAAAACTGACGAACAAGAAATCAAAGTCTCTCGGATTAATACGCACAATAAACTTCATGAGGTAAGGCTGCATAGTGATTCTCTGATCTACCCTGGAAAATACGATGTTGTAATAGAATTTTCAGGAAAGATCACGGACATTATGGTCGGGCTTTACCCCTGCTATTTTGAAAGTGACGGTAAAAAGGATTGGTTAATTGCTAGCCAGTTTGAGAGTCATCATGCTCGGGAAGCCTTTCCTTGCATTGACGAGCCGGAAGCTAAAGCAACCTTTAATCTAACTTTGATAACCGACAAAAAAGACAAAGTCCTTTCAAATACGCCAGTAAAGAAACAGGCTGAAATTAAAAGCTCGAAACTAAAAACAGAGTTCGAGACAACGCCTGTAATGTCATCTTATCTGCTAGCTTTTGTGGCCGGTGATATCCACTGTGTTGAGGAGAAAACAAAAGACGGTGTGATTGTCCGCTCCTGGGCTTCTGCCGCACAACCTAAGGAATTTCTAAACTTTGCCAACGAAGAAGCAATTAAAATTTTGGAATTTTATATTGATTATTTTCAAACTCCGTTTCCATTAAAAAAACTGGATCAAGTTGCCTTACCCGACTTTGAAGTTGGCGCCATGGAGAACTGGGGTTTAATCACCTACCGTGAAGCAGCGATGCTAGCCGATCCTAAAAACCGATCTATTTCCACTGAACAGCATGTAGCGATGGTTATTTCTCATGAACTTAGCCATCAGTGGTTCGGTAATTTGGTCACTATGAAGTGGTGGGACGATCTTTGGCTCAACGAGAGTTTTGCCAGCATAGTTGAGCATATTGCCCTGGATAATCTTCACCCTGACTGGCACCAGTGGGAGGCTTTTACCAGTTACGATGTGATCGTTTCTTCCAATCGTGACGTTTATTTGGATGTTCAGCCTGTTAGCCTAGATATAAATCATCCGGATGAAATACACACGATTTTTGATGGAGCGATAGTTTACGCCAAAGGCGCAAGGCTGCTTAAAATGCTCTTTGACTACATCGGCGAAGATGCCATGCGAAAAGGTCTAAAAAATTATTTTAAGAAGCATGCATATAAAAATACAGTACGCGATGACCTGTGGCACGAACTGTCAGAAGCCAGCGGCAAAGATATTAACCAGCTGATGACGCCTTGGCTAATTAAGTCAGGCAGAATCATTGTGGCCTATTCCACTACTTTCTGATAAAAACCTCAGCGTTGATATATTTGATAAAAGAAGTCTTAAGCTTGATCTGGGAAAAGAAAAGGATGTCATTCTAAATAAAAATGGTAGTGGACATTTTGTAGTAAATTACACCGATAAAGAAACCAAAAATAACATAAAGCAGAAAATCATAAAAAGAGAAATTGATTCTGACGGCCGAATAAACGCACTTAACGACATGTTGCTTTTAAACCAAAAGGGGGAGTACTCGCTGGCAGATATTATTGATATTGTTGATGAGTGCGACCAGGAGCCAAGAGAAGCAGTTTGGTCAATGTTCAGCCGTGCAATTGGCTTTGCAAGTTTGCTAACAGAAGGCGACAAAACAACAGAATCTCAGATCAAAAAATTGAAATCTAAGCTCAGCCAATATTGGTTCTCCGAGCTTGGTTGGAATGATAAAGAAGACGACGATCCAAATACAAAACTGCTCAGGCGCGTCGCATTAGCCCTAAGTATAGGCGGCGAAAATAAACAGGCTCTAGCCGATGCTCTAGGTAAGTTTGATAAGGCCGAGTCAATTGAAGAGCTACCTGCTGAGCAAAGATCACTAATCGCAGGAGCGGCTATTAGATTTTCAGAACGCAAACAAGAAATTGCTGAAAAGCTGATGGAAGAATACGAAAAATCTACTAATCCAGATGTTCAGCACTCCATTGCATCCGCCTTGTGTTCTACTAAAGATGCGAAAATCGCTGAAAAAATTATTAGCTGGGGGCTTAACAAAAACGGCGCAGTCCGAGCGCAGGACTTAACACGCTGGTATGTTGGACTAATTAGAAATAGGCATGTTAGAGATCTCGCCTGGCAATGGCTGGTTTCGGTCTGGGATGAACGCTATGAAGAGTTGGGCGGACCGAAAACTCTGCCATACTTTATCCGATATAGCGCGAGCTCAATCACTACGGAGGATAGAGCGACTGAGTTTAAAAAGTTTTTTGATAGCAAATCAAATGACACCGGTCTAGCCAGAGACATCAAAGTAGCTTATTCAACCATAGAATCTCAGATTAACTGGCGCAAACGCGAAGAGCCAAAACTAAAGAAATACCTACAAAAATATTCCTAAGCTACCATTGCAAGGCCATGTGGCTTCCCGGCCTTTAGCACTTCGATAATTTCTGCTTCATCCTCATTAACCGCTATAAAACCGGCTACCTGCGCTATATCTTTCCAGCCATTAAATATCGCATGTGGATCTCCGAATCTTTTGCCTCTTTCATTTTGGCCGACCGTTAAAGAAGCTTTTGGCTTTGGGCTATTATCACTGCACATACTTGCAACGAACTCACCCTTATTCTGACCGACTTCAAAACCCTCCTCAATTGCTTCAGGGCGGAATGGGATTGGCGTCAGAACTGAGAGATTACCAGCGAACAACCTCGGAAATAAATGATAGTCTGGCTTATATGACGCAATTGTTAAATGCGCCTCAGAATGAGTTCCCTGCTTGGACCTTGGTAAATTATTAATTGCTTTAGGATTATCACCCTCCATTCCAAAGCTTACTCCGTAGCTGGCTCCGGTATCATCCCTTGGCATAAACAGTACTGTAACAAGCTTAGCCTTCGCTAGTTTGGTCTCTTGGCCTTGCGCTCTAACCTCTATTTCTGACTCACTCTTAGCAGAGTATCTTTTTTCAGGGGTTAACTCTAAGCGCTTGGCTTTCTCAACATCAAAGCCTAGATATCCTTCTGATACCTCAACATATCCGCTCAACGCTTCTTCAATAGGCTGCTCAAATGCTGAAAAAACTTCTGGACCAATCTCCTTGCGCATAGCTATATCTTATACCATTAATATATTTATTATTCAAACTTATTTATTCCTTGGAGAAATTAGTGTACACTGGCTATCAATGAAGCGAACATTTCTTTACTATGATCTTATTATTGTGGTTTTTGCAGCCTCACTACTTATTTCTAACTTGGCAGCAACCAAGCTAGTAGCTTTTGGCCCAATTATTACCGATGGTGGAGCTATTTTATTTCCTTTAGTTTACATACTTGGGGACATCCTTACCGAAGTGTACGGATACAGATATGCCAGGCGAGCTATATGGGCAGGCTTCGGAGTTATGCTTCTCGCGGTGCTAGCATTTACGATTGTTAAGTACCTGCCGGTTGCGCCTGAATATACCAGCCAGGAAGCCTTCGAAGCAATCTTAGGTTTCTTCCCCAGGATAGTACTAGCTAGTCTGTGTGCATACTTAGTCGGAGAATTCTTAAACTCATACGTTCTGGCAAAGCTTAAAATAAAAACTAAGGGCAAGAAACTTTGGCTAAGGCTTATCGGCTCAACCGTAGTTGGTGAGTTCTTTGACACAATTGTTTTTGCCTTGATAGCCTTCGGCGGAATATTGAGTAGTCAAGATATGTTGAAGTTTATCGCTATCGGTTGGGGATTCAAAACAGCAGTCGAAATATTGTTATTGCCAGTGACATACAAGGTAGTTAACTTCTTGAAAAAGCGTGAAAAAAGCGATGCCTACGATAAAAAGACTAATTTCAACCCGCTAAAAATCAGTCTTCAAGAATAATAGTTCTTTAGCCAAGCTTTTTTAAGTTTTTTAAAACTGCCATCTTCTATGCTGGCGCGGATATCGTCTACTAACTTGATAATAAAATACTCGTTATGTATTGAGGCAAGTGTAGCGGCGAGAATTTCTTTTGATTTAAATAGATGACGTAGATAAGCCCGAGAGTGATTCTGGCAAGTATAGCATTCACACCCCTCAATAATTGGGGTAAAGTCACGCTCAAATTTCTTCGCGGTTATGTTTACGCGCCCACCGTATGTGTAGACCGAGCCATTTCTACCAACACGAGTTGGCGATACACAATCAAAAGTATCTATTCCCTGCTCTATGGCTTCAAAAATATCATCCGGTTCGCTTATGCCTAACAGATGCTTTGGCTTATCTTCGGGCAAAATATCATTTACCCAACCAATTATTTCGCCGATCTTATCTTTTTCCAGTGCTCCACCTATGCCATAACCATCGAAATCCATAGCGCCCAAGTCTTTAGCCGCTTTTTTGCGTAAATCTTCGTACTGTGCGCCTTGGATAACTCCAAACAGTGCTTGGTAAGGTCGTTCGGGATTTTTAGCGCGCAATTTTTTTATCTCATCTACGCAGCGCTCTGCCCATTTTTCGGTTCTGTTGAGTGCCTCAACCTGGTAAGCATACCCATCGTGCAAGGATGTTAACTCATCAAAGGCGAATATAATATCTGCTCCGATAGCGTGCTGAACTTGAATAGAGTGTTCCGGTGTAAACCTATGCGAGCTACCGTCCAGATGGGACTTAAATGTAACTCCGTCGTCATCAACAAACGCATGTCTTGTCTTTGCCGGAGCTATCACATCTACATCGTCCAATTTTCCACTTTGCATGGCTAGAACTTTCTTAAAGCCACTGCCTAGTGAAAGAACTTGAAATCCGCCACTATCGGTTAATGTTGGCCCAGACCAGCCCATGAACTTCCCGAGCCCACCAGCCTTTTCAATAAGCTTATGTCCTGGGCGAAGATATAAGTGATAGGCATTGGCCAAAACGGCCTGAGTATTAACAGATTTAACCTGATTGATCGTCATAGCTTTTACATTGGCCTGGGTGCCAACTACCGTAAAAGCTGGTGTTTTTATATCACCGTGCGGCGTCTTAATAACGCCCGTTCTAGCACGAGTATCCTTTAGCCGACTTTTTATCTTAAGCTCAAACATGTAAGAGCAATTTTACCACCTAATAGTCTGAGTTGGATTTTAATCTATTCTTGGCCGACTGCGTTGGTGTCAAAGTTAACAAATGCTACGTAGTAATTCCAGGCTTTTTGCTGTGAGTCAGAAAGTTTTCCGGCTTCTTCGGCATATTTCTTTACCGCGTCTTTAGAGATTTTTACTTCCTGCCCTACTTCTAGCTCAGGTGATCCTGCATCTTTAGTTAGATTAGTTTCTGCAAATACAATTCCTGCTTGAGTAAGATTAACATTATTGTCTATACCGTAAGTCTGTACGGCCTTCCGAGCGATTTCAGTGTATGAATCCCCAGGCTGAGCCTTATACGTATAGCTATCGTCCTTATTCTCTTCACTTTGTTGATTGTTATTTTCCTGCGCAGACACGTCAGTTAACTGTGAGGCTTGGTAAGCCAAAATTGCCACAGCCGTTGCAGCCGCCAGCAGGAATACTCCAATAGAAATTTTTAATGTTTTATACATTTTTACCCCTCGTTACCCCACCGCATTATTTTTATACTGGTTAAGTATACCATAGTGGTTAAGCTGTAAAATATATTTTTATATTTCAGCGATGAATTCTATTTTAAAGTTGTCGCCTGAGACTTCGGCGGCACTTAATACATACTCTCCATCCCATTTGTTTATAGCTACCCAGCTATCAGCAGCTCGTGCCATTTGGGTGAGTTTTTTTGAGTTAATATAGTCAAAGCCGCTGCCTTGTGAAGAAGAATTACGATATTTAACTTCAACGAAATGAATAACCTTATCTTTTTTAGCTACAATATCTATTTCGCACCATTTGGTTTTCCAGTTTGAATCTAAAATTTTGTATCTATTCTTACTTAAGAATTTTTTTACTTCGTCTTCGGCCGCAGCCCCCAATAGGTTATGAATAGCCATTTAATAAGTCCAAGATTGGCTTAAATGACAGTCATTTCCGTCTATTATTATTTCCGTCTTATTGTCCAGGCCCGTTAAGGCTCTCAGTGTTGCCAAGGTAAGCGCCGCACTCAAGCCATAATCGTCCACTTCAGAACTTTCAGCCCAGCCGATACTTACAAAATCCGCTTTTTTACTTATTTCGCAGGCGAGTTCTTGTCTTTTATTTCGGCTAAGGTTTTTGGAATCATCCAGGCCTTTTATCTTTTTACTCAAACTTACCGCACCTACTACCAAAGGTCCCGCCCACGCACCACGCCCCACCTCATCTATGCCGATTATCATGAATAAATTTTATCAGGTTACGCTGCTAATGGCAGGAGTCTTTCTACCGCTAGCCTCCCGGCAGTAAAGGGTGTCGACTTTCTTATTATGTATCCAAGTTCGGTATTTATACCTGGAGTATCCGGTATCTTTTTGGCCATGTCGTAGGCCGATACGATGTTGTCGTGAAAATTTTCTTCAAGCGCATCATATACTTCATCGGTATTTTCCGGGAAGTACCTAGAAATGTCTGAAGTTATTCTCCAATCATTTAGCCTTCTTCTCAAAAATGCTATCTGGCTGAATAAGAAGTCATGGTATCCAGAGATTGTTGGATTTTTATCCAGTTCAAAATATATATTTGTAGCGTCAAGAATCATTCGCTCGGGACCCTCCATAGCAATAGCATTAATGTCAGCAAAAGCAGCTACAAACTTACTCTTCGCACGACTACCTTTGTGCAAATTTGGTTGCTCGATCCTTCCATCCTTACCAAACTCGACCTCTGTAACCATACCCCCCTCTTCATACATAGAAATAAACAATTCTGATTTCAAGATTGGGTCAGTGCATGAGCTTAATAATTCAATCCCTCTATCGGTACTCATTCGCTCATTCAACCCTGGAGCCTCGTTTTGCTCTATGTCGTGCGTTGCACCAATCATAAATAAAAGATCATAAATCATAAATAAATCCTCAGGGTTCATATACTCCTTAAGGATATTTGTTAACCTTACTTCACGCTTAATAACATCTAGTGAGTGAGGAAACCAATGATAAGGCCTTGGACTATCAGATTCTATGCCATACCGATCATTTATCTCTTGAAGCGCTTCACCGCATATTCTTAATGTCTCTGGTCGCAAAACATATTCTGGCAATTCAATAGTCTGCTCAATAGCAACTAGTTCTTTATTAAAATCCAATTCACGCATAAGAAAAAATAGTGTAATTGCTTATTATACACTTTTTTTAGTAGATTTTCAAGTTATTTAGAAGGCTTGTCGTCTTCTGATTTCGCGTCTTTTGAGTCTGTTTCTACTGGCTTTTCAGCTTCGTTTTCTGACGTCTCTTCTACTGCTGGCTCTTCTTTAGCTTCCTGGACATCTTCAGTCTTTTTTTCTTCCTTTGGCTTTTCTACTGCGGGGACTTTATTCACTGCCTCTTGGTCAAAATCAACACTAGACAATCTAGCTGATTTACCAGTTCTCGCCCTCATGTAGCTTAAGAAGTTTCTACGTACTTTACTACGCTTTACAACTTCAACTTTGGTAACAAGTGGACTGTGAAGCAAATATGTTTTTTCAACACCTATACCACTAGCAATCCTGCGGACCTTAATGCTGCTTGTGTATTACCTTCACGGATTTTTTGGTGTACACGAACAGTGTCGCCACTGCGGACATCGACAACATGTGGTTTTTTATACTTTTCTGATAATTCGCGAACTGTAGAGCTCATCAAAACCTCTTTACTTTTAGTTATGATTTTCAGATAGGATCAAATTGTACCATATCTGTTAGAAAGAATCTAGTGTCTAATGTGGTTTATAATGTTTTAGTTATGAAGTACAAGCAGCGAGCCCTGAAGAAGCATAAAGACCTAAAAGGTAAAATTAGCATTAATGTTAAAGATGACCTGAATGATCCTGTTAATCTAAGTCTTTACTACACACCAGGAGTTGGCGCTGTAAGTAAATATATATCCGATAATCCTGATTCTGCATCTGACTACACATGGCTAGGCAATAATGTTGCAATTATAAGTGATGGTTCGTCGGTTCTTGGCCTTGGCGATATCGGTCCAACGGCAGCCCTGCCTGTAATGGAGGGTAAGGCCATGCTGTTTAAGCATTTCGCCGATATAGATGCTATTCCTGTGGTGATCGATTCACACTCAGCAGACGAAATAGTAGCAACCGTAAAATCAATTGCGCCAAGCTTTGGAGGCATAAATCTTGAAGACATTGCGGCACCTATTTGCTTTGAGGTAGAGGAACGACTTAAAAATGAACTACGCATTCCAGTAATGCACGACGATCAACACGGAACAGCCGTTGTAGTGCTAGCTGGACTTATCAACGCGTGCAAAGTTAGTGGTAAAGATATAAATGACTGCTTAATTGTAGTTAATGGGGTCGGTGCCGCCGGTGTAGCAATAATGCGGCTTCTGCGAAGATTCGCGCCTGGCTTGACGATCATAGCAGTTGATAGCCATGGAATAATCCATAAAAATCGTAATGATCTAAATCCTACAAAGCAAAGACTGATTGACCACAGCATCATCCTGGCTAATGAAAGCGGGAGTTTAGGTAAGGCACTAAAAGGTGCGGATATTTTCATTGGTGTTAGCCGTGGGAATATCCTAAGTGAAAAAGATGTTAAGAGAATGAATAAAAACCCGATAATTTTTGCCATGGCAAACCCCGAACCAGAAATTTTACCTGAGCTAGCTAAAAAGGCTGGCGCAGGCGTGGTTGCTACTGGGCGCAGTGATTTTCCGAATCAAGTCAATAATGCCCTGGCCTTCCCTGGAATTTTCCGCGGAGCATTAGATAACAAAGTCAAACGGATAACCACAAACCATAAAATTGAAGCTGCAAAAGTAATCGCCGAACTGGTAGAAAACCCAACTCCAGAAAACATTATCCCTTCAATCTACGACAAAAGATTAGTCCCAGAAATTGCCAAAATTATTGTTTAGCCGACGACGCGGTAAACCTCATCAAGTGTAGTTATACCCTCGATAACTTTTAATATTCCGTCCTGAAGCATAGTTATCATACCGTCAGCGACAGCTTTTTCTTCGATCATTTCTGTGGAGATTTGATTTGGGGGCAAGGCTAGAATCTCGCGTACACCTTTGGTCATCATTAGCTGTTCCCTAATAGCTATTTGGCCTTTGTAGCCAAAGGGGTTTTCTTCGCTTGGTCGGGCTTTATAAAGAGTTAGATTTTCAATATCTGGTTTTTTAACGGTTGGAGGAAGAGTATCGATAACTTGTTTTATCTGCCTCTTTAAAACATCATCAGGCTGGTAAGGTTCTTTACTGGAATCATCCAAAACCCTGATAAGACGCTGAGACATTATTAGCTGAATAGAGCTAGCGAAAAGAGGGTTAATGCCAACAAAGTCAATCAGCCTAGTCAGGGCTGCCGCCGATGACTGAGCGTGAAAAGTCGACAGCACCAAATGCCCAGTTAAAGAGGCCTGCAGGGCGGTTCTGGCTGTGTCTTTGTCCCGAATCTCACCTACCATCACTACGTCTGGATCCAAGCGTAAAACGGCCCTGAATTTCTCGGCAAATCCCTCTACATTCTCATCACCTTTGACTGGGATCTGCATAATTCCAGGCAAGTAATATTCTATGGGGTCTTCTAGCGTTATCAGTTTTCTTTCTGAAGAATTAAGCGTACTTAGCAAGGAATACAGCGTTGTTGTTTTACCTGAACCAGTTGGCCCTACAGTTAGGACAAGTCCTGATGGATGGCTGATTATATTGTCAACGACTTTTCTTTCGCGCTCATCTAGTCCTAGGTTATCTAACTTTAAAAGCTGAAGATCAAAGTTAAATAATCTCATAACAACATCGATGCCGTAGGCTGTAAGAATTGCTTCAACCCTTAAATTCACAGTTACTTCCTCGCCTGTGGCCAGCTGATAAGTACGGTTTATGTGCCCTGTCTGAGGTCTTGGATCACCAGTGCTTATATTCGCAGCTATGGCAATCGACGATAAAAGAGTTTTGTATTTTGCGTAAGAGAGGGCTGCTATTGGATGCAAAACCCCGTCTACACGAATACGCACCCTTACGCCCTCTTTCTGGCACTCCAAATGGATATCAGAACCTTTTAAGCGAAATGTTTGTTTGACCAAATATGCTAAAACATCGTCCGCTAAAACTGTGTCTAGCGTTCGGGTAACCTCCATGAATAATTTTGAATTGTCGCCTGAAAGTTCTATGTCCTGATATACAACTTCTTTTGGCGGATCATAAAGTCTCATGTAGTCACTAAAGCCAGTCTCAGATATGAGACCGAACGAGACTCGCTGGTCTAAAAACCGACCCTTTAATTTCTCCATTGTCTGCTGCGAGGTCGTATTTGTTACACCAAAATTTATATTGTGCGCGTCTGAAAAAATAGGAATTGCCTTAAACTGTCTAAGCTCATCTACACTTAACAGGTCTTTGTAAAGTTTCTTATCTTCTATGTTCGTATTTATATAGGGCATGCCCAGCACCTGGGCGCGGCGCTGCGTTGCTCTTTCTTCGTCAGTTCTTGCGTTCTGACTCATTTATTTTTGGCCTTTCATGAATCAATACTATTTAACCACAAGAGGAAAGACCTTGTATACTCAAATACTGTATGGATAGAGAGATTGTTGTTATAGCACATAATATCAGGAGTACCCATAATGTGGGCTCGCTTTTTAGAACATGCGAGGGCCTAGGGATTGGTAAGCTATATTTAACAGGCTATACGCCCTACCCTCTAGCCGATGGTGATGAGAGGTTACCCCACCTTTCCAAAAAAATTTCTAACCAGATTAATAAGACCGCTCTTGGCGCGGAGAAGCATTTGAAGTGGAGTGGGCATCAAGACATAAACGGTCTTGTTAACGGCTTGAAAAAAGAAGGTTTTTCAGTGCTGGCGCTCGAACAATCACCACAAAGTAAAAAATTGAGTGATTACAAACCAACATCTAAAATTGCTCTGATTCTCGGGAATGAAGTTGATGGAGTTGAGCCCGAGCTCTTAACCACATGTGATGAAATATTAGAAATACCAATGCTTGGTAGCAAAGAATCCTTTAATGTAGTTCAGGCTGCTGCTATGGCACTTTATGGATTGAGGTATATGGTCTAAAATAAATACGATAAGCAAAAGCTTGATATGTCAAAAAATCATTCAAAAACAAATAAAGCACATCGAAGAACAACTTTTAAAAAGCATTCTAAAAGCTACGCCAAAGTTTATGCTCCATATCTACCTGCACTTCTAATTTTAGGTTTATCGGTTTGGACTTTACTGTCGACTAGTTTTAACAAACAGGAAGTTTTGAGCGTATCTAATAGTCAAACCATAGAAAAACTCCTAGAATCAACTAACTCCAAGCGACAAGAATCAGGATCTCCTGCTCTAAAGCTCAACCCTAGCCTAAATTCAGCCGCACAAGCAAAAGCAGACGACATGGTTTTGAAAAACTACTGGTCTCATATATCGCCAAATGGTGAGGAGCCGTGGGTATTCTTTGAAAAAGCGAATTACAATTATCTAAAAGCGTCTGAGAATTTGGCTTACGGCTTCAAGTCAAGCGACTCCACTGTCAATGGCTGGATGAACAGTCCAAGCCATAAACAAACTATGCTTGATAAAAATATTCAGGAAGTTGGATTTGGAATTGCAAAATCTAACGACTTTTTGGGACAAGGCCCAGAGACAGTTGTTGTGGGATTCTACGCAAAACCAAGCAGTCTAGCAGGCACAGGCAATGTGCTAGAATCGACTGATTTTGGGACAAATAAAAAAGTATCTTTTGCTGAAACCTTGGGTGCATGGGGAAACCCTAGCTTAAACTTTGTGCTCGGTCTTATTCTGGGCGTGGGTATTATGTATTTGTGTGTAAAACATGGACTTGGACTGCGCCGCAAGCTAAAACAAGGCGAGAAATTTATTGTTAAACATCCAGCAATTGACCTGACCGTGATCGCTCTTGTTGTGCTATCACTTGTTTTGATCAAAACATCCGGCCATATCTATTAGACCTATCCCAGAGCCCCTTCTGTAATCGAAGCATATTTTCAGAAGTAAGTCAGTGATTTTTGAGACAAAATAGTAGCCATAGCTACTTTTTTGATGAAAAAATCGGTGAATTGCCCTGAAAATAGGATGTAGGTTAGAAAGGTTCTGGGATAGGTCTATTGATACTTTACAGAGTTATCACCAAAAATTGTCTTTAGCTTCTCTATCAAATTATCGTTGGGCTGTATAGTTGTTGGGATTTTTATTATTTGCTTTGAATCATCAGGCCCAACCACAAGAACAACTGGAACTTTGCCTTCTGGAGATTCATCAATTGTAATTTTAAGTTTACTTAGACTGTCTTGATCTTCTGTATTTTGTAGTCTGATGTAGATTCTAGGCTCTGCATTCATACCAAATGCTACGCCCGAACCACTGGCAGACTGGTCAGATACCTCGTAGGCCTCTTCAACCAATATTTTTAGCTCCCCAGCCTCACCATTACGTCCTTTTGTCGAGACTTTACCCTTTACCGCGACAACAGTATCTTGGCGCCATAAATCGGCAGTTTTACTCATAGAATCAGGGAATAACACTAGTTCAATCTCAGAGGTTAAATCAGCAATCTTCACGAAAGCCATTTTCTGACCTTTCTTTGTGATTATTTCACGAACTTCCGTAACTGAACCGCCTATGCTCACCGATTTTTCATCCATAGCCTCACTTATCTCATTGATCGGCTTGCAATTATTCTTTAAGAAATCTTCAAAATCAGTTAAAGGGTGTTTTGATAGGTAAATTCCTAGTAACTCTCGCTCCCAGGTAATTTGTAGCCGTTCATTTATCTCAGGAATGTCTGATTCTTTTAAAGAAAGCTTTATTCTAAGGTCACCATTAGAAAACTCTGATCCAAAAAGGTCTGTTTGACCGCTAGCCGTTTCTTTTTGGTGACGAGAAGCAAAAGCCAGCATAGATTCAAGATTATTTACTAGGACGTTACGATCAGCCAACGAATCTAGAGCTCCTGCCTTTACCAAGCTTTCTAGGGCTTTTTTATTTACTAATTTATTACTAGTTTTTATAAGAAAATCTTCAATTGAACTAAATTTACCGTCTATTTGGCGGGCGCGAATTATTTCCTCAACCGCACCAGTGCCAACATTTTTTATAGCGTTCATGCCGAATCTAATTCGATCAGCTTTCTTTGTTTTAATTACAGCAAACTCTCCAAAAGACTCGTTAACATCTGGAGGCAACACATCGATACCCATAGCCTTGCACTCAGATATTTCTATCGCTAATCGATCCGTGTCATCATAATCACTTGTTAAAAGCGCAGCCATAAATGCTGCTGGGAAATTGGCTTTTAAATACGCCGTCTGGTATGCGATCAGCCCGTAGCAAGCCGCATGGCTTTTGTTGAACCCATAATCAGCAAAACCCTCAACGTCCGTCCAGAATTTTTCGGCAATTTTTTTATCAACGCCATTTTTCATTGCACCTTCAATGATTTTATCCTTCATTTCAGACATCATTTTTCGGATTTTCTTACCTACTGCCTTTCGCAGCGTATCTGCCTCGCCACCCGTAAAACCGCACATGTCCTTGGCAATCTGCATTACTTGCTCTTGGTAAACAAGAACACCGTAAGTATTTTGAAGCGAGACCTTCATTAGTTCATGATCATAAACTACTTTTTCCTTACCATTTTTTCTGGCTATGAATTTGTCAGTTAGGCCAGCAGTTAGCGGACCAGGACGATACAGGGCAACCATGGCAATAATATCTTCGAATACAAATGGTAAAAGCTGCCTCAAATATCTTTTCATGCCAGCCGATTCAAATTGGAATACGCCAGTTGTATCGCCTCTTTGGAAAAGTTCATAAGTTTTTTCATCATCAAGTTTTACCTGATCTATATCAATATCTTTTTTGTAAACTCTCTTAACAATCCTTAAGGTATTTTTAATTATCGTTAAGTTAGATAGCCCAAGAAAATCTATCTTCAGCAGACCAATTTGTTCAATGGGTCCCATAGAATACTGGGTTGCTACTACACCTTTTTGGGCGCGTTCTAGAGGAGTAAATTTAACGATATCGTCCGGGGCAATTACCACACCGGCAGCGTGAACACCATGGCTTCTAATTGTACCCTCGAGTCTTATTGCCAGATCAAACACTTCCTTGGCTCGTTCATTATTCTTATACTCATTTGCTAGGTCTCTATTGTTTTTAAGGGATTTCTCAAGTGGTATATGTCGTCCTTGCACAGGCGGTGGGATCATCTTTGCAAGCCTATCTGCTTCTGCATAAGGTACTTGCAGCACCCTTGCAACATCACGTACAGCGTTCCTCGCAGCCATGCGACCAAACGTAACTATGTTCGCAACTTTTTCTGAACCGTATTTTTCAACACAATAATTAATCACTTCGTCACGTCTAGTGTCTTGTATATCAATATCAAAATCAGGCATAGATATACGATCTGGATTTAGAAATCGCTCAAACAGCAAATCATATTCAAAAGGATCCAGCTCAGTTATCCTAAGAGCATAGGCGATTATAGATCCAGCCCCACTACCGCGACCAGGCCCAAAAACAATTCCATTATCTTTACCCCAATTTATAAAATCCTGAACAATCAAAAAGTAGCCGTTAAAGCCCATTCTATCTATGACTGCTAGTTCGTAGCTAGCTCTCTCTATAACGTTTTTTGGTAACTGTTTTTTTATGTCTTCTAACTTGGTTTTGGGTTTCTTATCAGGAGCATATCTACTTACAAGTCCGCTATAAGTCAGCAGATCCAAGTAACTTTTTTCAGTCTCCCCTTTTGGCACAGGGAATTTCGGTATTAAGTATTTACCAAGCTCAATCTCAATATTACATCTTTCAGCAATTTTTTTTGTGTTTGTGATTGCTTCAGGGAGAACATCCTCCCAACGTTTAAAAATTTCTTCAGGCTCAGCAACATGGAGTTCGAATTCCTTAAGGCTCATTCTGCCCTCGTCGGACAAGAAAGATCCAGTCTGTACACACAGCAAAATCTCATGTGCATCTTGGTCTTGTTTTTTTAAATAATGCGCATCACCAGTTATCACCGGCGCAATGTTTAGCTCCTTAGAAATTTTAATGGCCTGATCATTTACACTTTGCTGTTCTTTCCAGAAACTAGGATGGTCTATGTGACCGTGATCCTGTATCTCAATATAATATCTGTCCCCAAAAACCTCCTTATACCACTCGGCGACCTTTATCGCTTGCTGATATTGCCCTTGTCTAAGAGCATCTCCGAATTCACCATTGATACAGCCGGATAAGATTATTAGTCCTTCGTTATATTTTTTTAATGTCTCTCTATCAATCCTTGGCTTATAGTAAAATCCTTCAAGGTTGGCAATAGTCGATAGCTGCATCAAGTTTTTATATCCCTGATCGTTCATAGCTAAAATGATCAAGTGATAATAATTTTTATCCGAAGCGGCTTCTTTATCGTGCAGTGTTCTTGCTGCTACATAAGTCTCAATACCAATTATTGGCTTTATTGATTGAGATTTTGCTGCTGTATAAAATTCTATAGCACCGCTTAATGTCCCGTGATCGGTTATTGCGATCGAATCCATGCCCATAGATTTAACGGCATCGATCAAATCCGGGATTTTTGTTAATCCGTCTAGTAGGCTGTACTGGGTATGATTGTGCAAATGGACAAAGTCGTTAGGTTTTAATGAATTTGTTTTTTTGCTAACAGTTTTTTTTGGTGTCACAAGATAAACCCCTCGTTATCATTAGTATAACGCGAAGTCAGAATAAAATGTGTTGTAAAACAGTCTAGTCTGTTTTATTTCTTATAGAACTTAGAAAGATTAGCTTTAGCTTTTTTGGCTTGATCAATAGCCCTTCGAAGATCAGGATCAGCTGCCTCACCATTGTGAAGGGCGCTTAGAACAAGTTTTGTTTTATTCTTGGCTGTCTTTGCGGTAGCTATAGACTTTTTAAGCTCAGCGTTCGCCTTAGTCTTGGCACTTGTTAGTTTCTTTTCAGCTTTATCAATAGAAGCACCCAAATCCGTGTGTAATTGTTTAAGTTGTTTCTCTGCGTCTGTTTTTGTTTTGCTAGCATTTTCAGCAAGTTTTTTTCTGGTCCTCCAGCCGCTTCTAGGGGCTGTTAGCACACCGACTGCGTATCCGACACCCGCTGCAACTGCTGCTCCAATTACCCATTTACCTTCTTTTCTCATTATTCTTCCTTGTCTTTTTTGCCTTTTCGGCCCGCTTTAGATATTGAGTCACCAATGTTGGATATAATCTTAATAATCGCCGAGGAGGTTGTGGTTTTTTCGAAGAAGCTGGCAACTTTTTCTGCTTTATCGACTGCCTTTTCGGCTTGATCAGTTATTCTTTT
>JACRNE010000011.1 GCA_016219345.1 Candidatus Saccharimonadota bacterium | reverse complement strand
TTATTTTTTGTTTTTCCGGCCCGATTTGGAAGAATATTTTTTTCGATATACAAGATAAATCCCGGAACCAATTACAACGAGTATCGCAACTACTGCTAATAGGAACCAGACTGGCAGATACCAGAAAGTTGATTTATAGGTTACAACTTCTCCCCCGTTACCATAGGCGACCGCTGCAACTGCAGTGTACCTACCAGGCGTTTTGATGTTTTCAATATTATTTATGAAAGTCCTAGAGGAATTAGGTAAAACAATACCTTTAGGCTCCGTAGCGTTAACCTCGTAATGATAGACTTCTTTGTTAAACATATTGTTTATACTGACGCTACCAAAAGGCCTAGAGAATCCATTCCCCAGATTTTTTATGCCCAGAGAAGAGCGGTTCGGTGAACTTAGGAAGATAGAGCTATTTTTTATCTCTTTGTTATCACCCTTGGCATCCTTGCCGATTGATAGACTTTCTATCTGTATTTGCTCGTTTATCTCACCACTAACTTCTATAAAGACCAAATGGGCTACACTAGCGGTCAGAGAAACTTGCCTTTGATCCTGTGGTGAACTTAGGTCTTGGCCTTTAGGTACAGCTGCGTAACGGAGCGCGCCATAATAAGCACCTGGTGCAGCATCGCCTGGGATATCAACTGCAAGTTTTATCTGCTTTGTCTCATTTGGCTTTAGCTCAACATCACTTAGACCTTTGACCATGTTGCTGATGCTGTTAGGAGTTCTCTCCGTGTTATCTACAATTATCTGCGGATTTCCTGTGGCATTATCTGACTCAAAATCGTTGATGAAGGCCTTGGCTACAACATCGTTCTGCGTAATGTTCTTTAGACTTAGAGTGACCTCTCTGCTCTCCCCGGCTGAAGCGGAGATCTCCGTCCTAGTTGGTGAAAGCTGCAAGCCACTACCACCATCCGTCTGATCCTGCGCATTAACATACGGTATGAAGGCAGCAAATAGAAACGCAGCCGCGCCCACAAATATAGAAATTTTCCTAAATAAATACACTTTTTGTATTACCCTCCGTTAGCTTTAGTAAAGAGTATAGGCTAGATAACACTTATTTGTAAACCCCAAATCACCTCTGTTGATAGGTGTTAGAAGGCGGCTGTAGCAATATAAGTCATCGTAGTCGAATAAATACCTGGAGCTTGAGAATTTGAAACATTCGTAACATAGCTCACCGTTATGACATTCGGATTGGTAGGCAGCGAAGATGAAGCAATAACCTGATTGGCAAATTTAAATAAATTAGGAGTTGCGTAACCCGAGGTGGGCGTTAATGTTCCAGTACCTGCAGGGTTTTGCCCTAGGCTGGGGTTAGAGTTTGCGACTAAATTTAAGCCGAACTGGCTAGTTCCAGGTAGACTGGGCTGAGGTGTGCTTAGAGCTGTAATTACATTGTTACCAGAAGTCATTGTTTTTCCGGCAAGGAATGTTGAGTAGCCGCCAGGATCATTTGTGGATCCAGAAAACTGTGACGTTCCTGTATTAGCGTTGGTTTTCGATAGTTCGCCCAGCTGTATAAAACTGCCTGAAACATTTGTGCAGTCTGCTGAAACAGCCAGACCAACACAAAAACGTAAGTATGGCGGCACGAAGCCTTCAACTGCGATTCCCCTAGCTACACTGTAAGCCACCGCCCCCGAATCTACTCGCGAACCTGTAGCGTCAGTGGATGCAAAAGTGCTTATTCTAACAAAAACAGTTGGGTTAACTATTTGCTGGTTCAATACATTATTGAAGGTGTATTCTACAGGCTGAAAAGCGAGATTTGGAGAAGCAGCCCTAGTAATAATCAGCTTGTTTATAGTGCTTGAACCATGAATACTAAACCCTGTTTCACCCGTTTGTGAGGCCAAACTTGCCCCAGATAGAGATAGGCCTGTTGGCGCAGTACAAACATTGCCAACGAAAGGATCATTGGAACAATATTCAAACTCGATCGATCCGATGGGACCAGCTGTGGGTATTGTAAATGACAAGGTGTGAGAAGTTATGGCGCTTTCCGCAGACGACCCTATCTCTATAGAACGAGGAGTTAGTACTGCGGCAGCAGTTTTTTCTAAAGCAAAAAGTGGCGTCACCGAAATAAGTAACGCCACGAATATTTGTAATTTTTGTCTGATCCACCTCATTTAAACTATTGTACCCCAACTCATTCCTATTATAGCTTTTAAGGATTCGCACATCTGTACGCACAGTGCATTTTCTTGATCGAGAAACGGAGTAAATCGTACAGATAGTACGATGCATGAGGATCGAGAGCAAAAAATGTGCTGGGGGCCAGAAACATCAGAAACAGACTACTTGTTCGTCTGCTTCTGATGAGTTGTGTGGATACTAGAATGTTGGAGTTGCGATGTAAGTACTAACTACCGTGTAGAAACCTGTTGGAGTAGTGGAGGCAGCTTGAGCAGCAAAGCTAAGCTTAATAACCTCGTCATCTACAACTCCCGTGGAGCTCGCAATAGCTGTAGCTGTTGAAGTATCGTTCCAGCTTATTGTAGGCAATCCACTGTTATCCGTTTTATCGGCATTTTCACAGTCAGCAACCCTAGCTGTTGTTGCATCAAATCCATCAAAATCACCGTCGATTGTAAGCGCAGAAGTTGTACTCCTTGTGCCGTCTCCTTGATCAACACAAGGAACGTAAACTCCGAACCACTCCTGGCCTACAGCACCAATTGTTGTGCCTGTACCGCCGTTAGCAGCTGATCTGAAGCACTGGTCAGTAAATGTGGCCGCTACTGCGTTACAATCAGCATTATCTACCTTAAATGACCGTTCTTGGTCAGTATCTGGTGCGCCAGCATCTGGCTCCGCAAAGAAAGTAACTGCTACACCTCCAGAAGCGTTGGTCTTAACCATAGCAATACCGTAATCATCGTTGGCGCCGTTCGTAGCTGTTGTATCTACAGGAGCCAATTGAACTCCAGAGTCATCGATCACACCAATATCTACAGTTGTGGTGGTCTGGCCTATGGTTGCACAAGAATCGCTTGCTCCAACTGGAAGAGTCGTATCACCAGCTCCGCCGTCGTCAATTGCTGATACACAGAAGTCTAGTCTTTCCTGGACTCGTCCGTTAACAGTAAGTTGCTGTGTGATGCCCGCTGCGACCGTACCGTTGTTGGTTGAAGAGCTTGCGGTAAAGGTGTTGTTAGGATACAAAGAGACTCTCACATAAACCGTGCAGAATACGCTGCTCGTACAGGTACCAACACCTAGTGTCGGGTTAATAATCGCTCCTAGATCTACTGTGGCATTTGTACCGGTTCCAGTTGCAGCTTGAGTACGGTTAATACAGTACATTGTTACTGTCGCTGCTGAACCTGTGTCGCTACAGTCACCAGTGTTAGATGCTACCTCCGCAAATGATGTACCGTTTGTCGGGAAACCAGTATGTCCATCTAGTGTCACAAGGTCGTTACTCACATCCATACCGTTTGGCAGGTTACATGTTCCGAGAGGAGTAGTACAAAATTGAAAAATTATTCCTTCAACATCTGTCGTATTAGCCCAGTCAAATTCAAAGTCATATTGAACAGCCGTGGCAGCTGACCGAGATGTGCTGATAGTAACCTTTCGGCTATCAAGTGTTGCGGCACCAGCTGTGTCGCCTAGTAAGAACACCGGCGCCAAGCCAGAAACTGCAAGAGCCATGGCTAACAGCCAGTAGACTGAAAGACGTACTCTGTCTAGTAGAGCACCGATATTAAACATACTTAGCATTTTTTCCCCTTGTTTTTGTTTTTTACGTTGTGAGTGAATGCTCAGGGGAATTTATAACATAAGCGAATCACATTATGCAAATAGTTTTCCACATATTTTTCATACTTTTAAAAAGTAGGAATCGCTATAAGGTCGTGTGCCATTTCATAAAAACCTGCAGGGGTATTAAAGCCAGGTTTGGCTATATAGCTAATTGTATACTCCGTAACACCTATGGCTGGATTCCCAGCAGTTGCTTGTGATCTGGCTATTATGTCGCCAACTCCATATTTAAATTGGTTCGGAGTATCGTAACCTGTCTCTGCTTTACCATCAGCAAATGTATTATCAGGCTGGTTAACAGGATTGGCTCCAATATTCGGGCTGCTGTTGTCCACCACATTTATGCCGAATTCTTCCACGCTATCAGTTGTAATTGGTGCTCCTAGGGTTGATTTCGCATCAAGTGAATCACCGCTCTCGTTTGTTGGAGGCTGTGAAGCCGTAACTATTACATACTGACTTGAAAGATAAGTCCTTATATAAAAAGAGCAGTTGCAAGCGCCGGCCTGGGCAGAGCCGTATGAGGTTGTTGTGTCATTCATAGTGCCAAAACTAACAGTTGCTCCGGTAACCGCCATTTCAAGAAAAGGCTCAGACTGAGTTAAGAACCCGCCATTCGCGTCATAATTAGTACTAGAAGTATTACCAGCTGCAGGTGAGCCAGTAGAAGACTGAGCACAGTAAGACCCGGAACAGCTTTCTAATTCACCCCCATTACCGAAGATAACTTCTTCAACCTTATAGTTGGTTGAGGAAGACTGAGCATATATAGAAACAGCTCCTACGCTGAGACCGCTAAGCGTGATGAACACCGCTATAACAAAAACCAAAAACCTCTTTTTATTTTTGACCATATCCGTATTAAATTATAGCATTCAAAAACTTATCTTGTCTGGAATGAAGACACAATTTGACTAAACTGTACAGAGTCAGGTGAGGCCTTAACATTCTTATAATATATTGCGTAGACTTCGTTGGATCCATCTGGTCTCGATAAAGTCAGGTTGGTTGTACCGCCGATCAGACCCACTAAAACTTGATACTGAGTGCCATCCACATCGCAGGCCATGGTCACCTGCTCAAACGATACTTGAGCCTGTCCTATTACTGGGCCCCCGACTGCCTTATTGCAATGTTCTGAAACCTGATTTATTGAAAGCTGCCTATCTTGTTTAATAGAAACCGGTAGAACCCTCGTGGCATTTAAGTTCGCTGGTATATCGCCAACATAAATAATGAGTTCTTGCTCTATTAAATTGTTACGGAAGCTCCTGTATACATAGGTTGATAGATTTGACTCGGCTGGCATTTCCACCCATGAATCATCAGACTGAAACTGGAAATATTGTGTCCTGAAAATTTTGGTTGCTGGAGCAAAGTAGGCTGTGCTTTTTTCTGTAGTGGTGTTATTCGGAGTATTTTGGCTTTTTTGTAGATATGAATCTATTTTTATAAAAGCCGCGACAGCCAAAGCGACAACAATCACTATCGAAAGCACTATATAAACACGCTTTAGATACCTCTTTTTACTGTGTGAGCTTATCTGATAATCATATTTCATAGCTCAGTTTCTTTCCCTTGCGGTTACGCTTATTGTCTCAAATTCTTATAAAAACGGCAAAGTACCCGTATTTACTCTTTTGAAATGTGTTCATAAATCGTTTATGATTAACTTAAGCTTAATAGGCAGGTAGATTTTACGTGGAACAAAAAAACGAAGAAGATAAAAAAGAAGATCCCCAGTCCCAGGCTGTAAAGCCACCAGAGGATGATAATTCATTAGAAAATCCATCGACAATTGATGAGAACTCTGAGGATGATGTAAAAACAGATGCTGATGGTGTAACCGACACCACACATGGCGCTGAGATAAAAAAGAAGAACAGAGTTCTAAGAGGCATCGAAAAACTAACTAGCTTCAATATATACCTACTGCTGTTTGGTCTTATTATTGTTCTGGCCATGATAGTGACATTTTTGGGCTACCAGAAAAACAAAAAGGAAGAAGAAAAGAAAGATGCGCTGCTGACAGAAACGTTGAGCCAAGAAACATTAGATCAATTAAAACAAAGCGACGTTAGAGTAGGTGATCCAAAGAAAATTTTAAGCATAGAGTCTAATGCAATTTTTAGTGGTAAGGTCCTTGTTAAAGAGAGCCTGGAAGTAGCTGGTCAACTAAAAGTCGGCGGGACTTTGAGCATACCTGGTATAGCAGTTTCTGGGGCTAGCACCTTTGACCAAGTGAAAGTAAGTGGACTTGAAGTGTCTGGCAACACAGCAATCCAAGGACAGCTAGCGATTCAGCAAGGTTTAACTGTTGGTGGAAATCTCAGCGTAGCTGGAGCCCTGTCTGCTTCGCAGCTTACCCTCGATGGCCTGCAACTAAATGGAGATCTCAGCTTTACAAGACATGTTGTCACAGGCGGCGCTACCCCTGGAAAGTCTGATGGTAGTTCTTTAGGTTCAGGCGGTACTAGCTCGGTAAGCGGTACAGACACTGCTGGTACAGTGAATATCAACACTGGGGGTGGTCCTGGTGCTGGCTGTTTTGCCACGGTATCTTTTGTTAATAAATTTAACTCCACACCACACGTAGTTGTAACTCCGATTGGCAGCGCAGCAGGCGGACTTAATTATTACGTTAATCGATCTACATCTAGCTTCAGTATATGTACAGCTAACAGCCCGCCGGCCGGCCAAAGCTTTGCCTTCGACTACCACGTCTTCGAATAACAAACATATTCTTAAAGTATTTTTTTGAGGTTCATGCTTGGATGCAGTACAAGGAAATTGCGAAGGGCAGAATAAAGCGTATCTTCAATACGCTGCATGAGCACTGGAGCAAATGACGCAGTAATGCGCCAAGAGTATCGGCAGAGCTTCGAGCTTTGCTCGAAGGCAGGCTGATACGTCATGGACCTCAGACATCTAGGAAGACGATGACTTGGTTTTTTTTGACATGCATTATGCCCCTAGCAATACGATACTTCTGCTCTCCACCCTCTCTGACGACCGTAACTTCCCCGGCATTTAATAGAGTCATGAAATTATGATGTTTTGGGAGGATATCAAAAGGACCTGTATCGTTTTCTGCTGAGATACTTTTGGCGGGACCGTCAAAATAAATCTTAAATGGCGAATATATTTTCACGTTTATACTATTGGGGTCTAGGTCAGCTTGCTGATCTGTTTTTTTAGTTTTATCCGCTGCTCCAGATTTAGCATTATCTTCTGGCATTAGACTATTATTTCTTCAATGCTCTTGAGAGTTTGATCTCTTGTGAAGAAATCTCCTGGGATTCCGTTTAGTTTTTCCATCACAAACATGTTTTGTGAGAAATTATTAATGAGTTTTTTGGCTTTGGCGTAATCTGCTCTGTCGGCAGGCGAAAGCTCATTTTCTCCGATGATCGCAATTATACTCTTTAGTGACTGGTACTTCTGCAGTAACCCTTGGACCTGAACGCTCAAAACATAGTGTCTGTCGCCCACAACCTCAGGCGTTAAAAGTGAAGAGGTGGATCGTGTTAAATCTACAGCCGGCCTTATACCCTGCTCTGCCACGGCACGGCTTAGAACCAAAATTGCATCCAGCTCGTGCTGGATCATCTGTACGGCGGGGTCACTGATATCATCCGCCGGCACATAAATTGTCTGAACAGAAGTAATAGAACCTTTTTCGTTTGAACTTAAACGATCCTGTAGAGTTTTAATGTCTGAGAAAATGGTTGATTGATATCCACCTTCGTTAGGTATTTGATCAAGGATTGAGGAAAGTTCATTACGCGCCTGAATATATCGATACATGTTATCTGCGAAAAACAGAATGTCCTTACCCTGTTCATCCCGGAAATATTCGGCCAAAGCGGCTGATGAAATACCAACGAGAGACCTTTGCACAGGGTTCTCATTCATCTGCCCGAAGAACATGCAGGTATTTTTGAGTAGATCGGCCTGTTTAAGCGTATCGTAAAGTTCGTGACCTTCACGAATACGCTCACCAATTCCGGTAAAGAATGAGAGTCCGGAGCCAGACTTGGCGATGTTGTTGATCAACTCCATGGTTAAGACCGTTTTACCAACACCGGCACCACCGATAATGCCAATCTTACGGCCTTTAACAAAAGGTGTTAGAAAATCAATGACCTTTATGCCTGTCTCCAAAATCTCTGGCTTAGCAACTTCAAAGTTTGTGCTTTTTGATTCTACTTTCAAAATATCTTTGAAGGCAGCTTTGGCTGGATCAACTGGTGGTAAGTTATCTAGTGGAGCACCTAGAGCATCGAAGATTCGACCAATTGTTTCATCCCCAACTGGTATTTCTATGCCCTTGTTCATACGCTTGGCTGGCATGCCTTTTTGAATGGTTCTGTCTGAGCGTAGATTTAGGCAAAGTACGCGACCATGAACATCAAGTCGCTCAACTAAAAGCTGCGTTTTGTTTTCGTTGTCAACTTCGACCAACTCACCTACTAGTGGCTCGTCCTCTTCAAAGGCCACAAAAACAATTAGATCTTTTATGGAAGTGACGACACCGGCCATCTATTTATCCCCTCCAACCATTTGGACTTTCTTCAACCCATTAACTATCTCTTTTAGCCTCTCGTCTTTCAGAGATCTCTTTGCTCGACTATAGCCAAGTTTGACCTCGCCCAGAGAATCATCGGCTGCTTGATGAGCGGCTGACATGGCCTTAAAACGGCTGGCATACTGAGCTAGTTTGGAGTCTAAGATAAGCTGGCTCATAGCAATATGTAGCATTGATCGCTCAAGATATCCCACTACGGCATATGTGCTTGGTTCGAATATATAGTTAGCTTCACTGATGACATCTTCTTTTTCTTCAGCTTTTTTGCCAATCTCTGTCACGGCTGTACTTAGCTCAATCCTTTTTATGTCCTGTGCCATCAAAGAAATGTATTGTTGATAGTAAACGGCTGTACTTTTGTATTTTTGTACGTATTGTATGATCGGCGTAACATTAATGTTCTGATCTTTTTCTGGAAGTTTAAAATATTTTTTAAACGCAATTCCCTTTTGCGCCAGCTGCACAGCACCATGATGTCCGATTACTAAGATATCTTGCTTTTTAGGGTCATACGTTTCCAGCATTTTACTAATAAGCTTTTGGTCAATGTCACCGCTGAACCCACCTTCAGCTGTGATAATTATGTAGAGTTCTTTATCAATCACATCAACTGAGTCATCAGCCCTACCAAAGCGGAATAAACTATCCACCCTAAGCTGGGTATAGATTGCCCATAGGTCGTGGAAAAACTGAGTTGCCGTCAAAACCTGGTTTTTAATCTTCGCAATCTTCATGCTGGCGATGCCCTCAAAAACACTAGTCAGCTCAACCATCGTTTCAACGGCATGCTGCTTTTTTTCAATCTCACTTAGACGGCTCATTCTTTGCTCTCTCCAAGGCAAGCTGCTTTAAGCTTGTCTCTGACTTTATCGTATTCTTCCTCTTTGGTAATTTTCTTAGCATATTCATGAACTTGGTTTTTCATATTGCTGACGTCAATCTTCTCACCAGCAGCAGCGTTTAAGACAATATCCAGCATTAGCTGCTGACTCATAAAACTGTATACGTCTGTTGGGCTCTGAGTGATGAGTGAAAATACGTTTTTACCCTTTTCAAGTGCTAATTTTGCTTCTGGTGAAAGCTCGGAACCGAAATGTGAAAATTCTTCCGCCTGGCGAAATTCCGCCAGGAGTTTCAAGGTTTGAGCAGCAAGTGCTTTTTGGCGCTTATTATGCCCAACTCCACCGATACGGGTAACACTTAAGCCGATGTTAATAGCTGGCCTGACGCCGCCTCTAAATACATCCATGTCTAGAATCCACTGACCATCGGTAATTGACATTATGTTGGTAGGCAGGAACGCCGTTATATCACCGCCTGCGGCCAAAACTAGCGGGACGCTAGTAAGGCACTTTCCATTGCGCTCTAGGCGACCAGCGCGCTCCAGCAAACTTGAGTGCGAATAAAACATGTCACCAGGGTATGAGTCACGACCTGGGCTAACCCCCGTCATCAACGATATTTCACGATGAGCATGAGCATGAGATGTTAGATCGTCATAAATAATTATTGTGTCTTGGTCTTTCTTTTGCCAGAAATATTCCGCCATTGAGCAAGCAACATAAGGTGCTAAGTAGCTGCTTATCAACGACTCAAACATGGTTGATACCACCACAATCGCTTTCTTGAGCGAATCGGTACTTTCGAGCTTGGTAAGTAGCGTGTCGACATCACTACGTCTTTTTGCAATCAAGCAGTAAACAACTATTTGGTCAGTATTTTTCTGGTTGATTGTTAGCTGTGTAGCGAGAGTGCTTTTACCCGATTTAGAATCACCTAATACAGCAATACGCTGGCCTCTAACCAAGGGGAAAATTGCATCGACCGTGGTCACACCACTTTCTAATTGAGTTTCAAGAAGTTTACGTTCGTAAATAGGTGGGGCAACATTAAAAACCGGCCACGTGTCATCCGCTGCAATCGGCCCTTTACCGTCCAAGGGCTGCCCGCTGACAGATATAACTCGTCCAACAAAGTCCTTGCCAACTCGACAGACTAACTTTTCGTGTTGAATAACTGCCAACGTGCCAATTTCAACTCCTTTATTGCCCAGGTGCAAAACAGTAACGTAGTCTTCGTTAACCTGCTGAACAAAACCTTTGCTGCCGTCCTTAAACATCACTAAAGCGTGAACATTTGTTGGATTTAAGCCTTTTACTTTTATCACAAATTTATCAACAGCAATTACCTCACCTACGGGCTTTCCGGTTGCAACAAGTTTATCAAAATGTGAACTATCAGCCATTTGCCTTCTCCAGCTCTTCAATCAGGATTTTTCTCTTATCCTTAAAACGATTTCTAAGACTCATGTCAAAAATCTTATTAGTGGTGCGAACTTCACAGCCGACCACTACAGATGGCTGTAGCCCTACGTTAACCATAATGTAAGGGTGTAGTTGCTCTCGCGACCAGTCAACAATTTTTTGCATAAAAGAAATTGACGGCTCAACCGCAAAACTTATGTGCATTGCAGGGGCTTCATTTTCAAGTTTTTTTAAAACCTCAATTAGTTTTTTACGCTCCACTTCCTTGAGCAGAGAGATCTGGTTAATCTCCGCCAGCTCGTCAAGAGTTTTTGAGTATTTTGGAGGTGTGGTTGGGGTGCCTGGAGTGCGTAAATTTGCCTGATATAAAAAATCATCTAGTTTTTCTAGCTCTCTAATTATTCGAATCAACTCGACACTCCCGATGATTTGGTTCGGCAGTCTAAAGGTCACTTTCCTGGTTTTTGGTTTTTCACTCATGCGCCAGACTCGATGTCCTTGACCATATCTTTTTTGTTACTTTCCAACTCCGCAAGTATGTATTCAAGCTGATCATCCAAGCTTATTTGGTTGCCAATGGCGTTCAAAACATAATGGTTGACTATATCGGCCATATTATTTTCGAAGCGTTCAACAATCCGCTTCTTTTCTTGCTCCATTACCTCTTTCAGCTGTTTCTCCATCAGCTCTCGCTGCTGCTCTACAGCTACCTGAGTTTTTGAGATTGACTCTAGAGCCTGATCTTTGGCATCTTGGATTGTCTCTTCATATTTTACAAATGCGTCCTGGAGGGTTTTGGTAATTTCCTGCTTCATGTATTCGTTAACTTGCGAGGTTGTAAGGCGAAGGTCTTGCTGCAAGAACATAGCATTTTCACCTATTATTTTTTCGAAGTGTAGTCTTCCGCGGTTTCTAAGTTCTTCCCTAAACTCATCATTAAAAATATGCTCTACCTCAATATCAGCGGCAGATGCATAGCTGTCAGTTTTATCTTCTTCGGCGGCGGCTGGATTTCCCAAACGTAACGCCACCCAAATAAACGCAAGAGTTGCACTTATTAGCGATCCTACTATTAGTATCGTACTTAGCCAATCCTGCATTGTTCCACCCTTATAAACATAGTTAAAGCTTTAGTAGTAAATATACCGCAAACATACCACTTATGAAAATGATTAAACTCAAAAGAACCACCTGCATTAACCCTTTCATGAGGATAGATTTTGACAAAGGATTTCGGCCAACAGATATAAGGCTGCTCCTGGCACCACTGTAAAGCATCACGCCAGTTACAATAACGCTAGCCAAAAACACCGCCGTTGCCATCCAGATCCTAGCTGTATTAACTTGTTTTCCAGCAATACTCACACTAACGTTTTGAAGTACTTTTGGAATACTATTAGTTTTGGATTCTTTAAGCCATGGATTGCGCGTAATGGATATGGCTACTGGTATTCTGCCGAAGTTTACTTTTTTATTTATCCCGCCTATAACTGAAGATCCAACACTATCTCCCTCTCCTTTAAAATCAGTCGTTGCACGTCCTAATACAAGCAACTGATCTTCAGTAGCTTTCATACCAACGCCAGATAGGGAGGAAATACTTACGTAGTCCCCGCTTTTTATTTCACCGTTTTCATTGCTCACTAAAACCTCATAGATGCCTGAGTTAGCAACAAAAACATTCTCCCCTTCGGCAGCCACAGTAAACGGTGCATCATTTTGCTGAATCACTACACCTTTAAGTTTATTCAGGGTTTCATGCGTTACGGCAACGATCTTGGATGAATCGTCGTCTCTTTCAGTTACAAGCATGCCTTTTTGCAAAGGTTCATCACTTTTGTAGCCTTGATTTAAAGATTGAGCTTTTAGATATCCGGGTATCAAAAAAATTGTTAATAAAAACACTATCCCAACAGCAACGTTTCTTGAAAATAGTTTTTGAAATATATTTATTTTCATCATTTAGGTATCGCCCGGCTAAATCGTCTCCTTAGCTTATCTGTTATTATACTCTGCTCAACTAAGCTTAAGCAATACTACTGATCGGTCAGGATTTTCTTCAGCGTTTCGATTGTATATTCTATATCTTCACGCTTCGTCGAGCGTCCCAGGGTAAACCTAAGAGAGCTTCTAGCTTGTTCATCGCGGAGACCAATTGCCTTTAAGACATGGGATGGCTCGTCGCTTGAAGCACTACAGGCAGATCCAGCAGCAGCCTGAACCCCTGTATCATCTAGCTGAAAAAGCAGTCTTTCATTGTCAGCTCCATCAATCAGAATGTGAATGTTGTTAGGTAGTCTTTTTTTGAGAGAGCCTGTAATGGTAATTTTATTGCTGATTTTTTCTAGATTTTCAATAAAATATTTTTGCAAGTCAGCCAGCCGGCGGACTTCATCATTCCGTGATTTTGCAGACATATCCAAAGCCACTGCCAGCCCGATTATCCCTGGAGTATTCTCGGTACCACTTCTAAGGCCTCTTTGTTGACCACCGCCTAAAATCTGTGGTTTTAAAGCAACTTTGGAACTGACATATAGCGCTCCGCTTTGTTTGGGGCCATAAATTTTCCCGCCGTTTAAAGTCATCATGTCCACACCTAAGCGATGCGCATGAACATCTAGATATGAAGGAGCTTGACACGCATCTGTATGCAAGTATAGCGGCGTATCGATTCCCCTGGCTCGGCGCTCAGTTAATGTATCTTTGATTTTGATAGCTAATTCTCTAATTGGCTGGATAGATCCAATTTCATTATTAGCCAGCATAACGCTTATTAGCACTACGTCATCATCTATTTTCTTTAAATTTTTCAGGTCAATTAAACCTTGTTCGTTGACCCTAATATAGTCGTGATCATATTTTTCTGCGGGCCTTATAACCGACTCATGTTCTATCGAAGAAATTAAAACTTTTTTACCTGGATAAGAATCCATAACGCCACTGATGGCTAGATTATTAGCCTCCGTGCCTCCAGAAGTCATGATCAGCTCCCCGTGCTGAACACCCAAATGTTTAGCGATGAGCTTCTTGGCTTCTATAATTTCTTGCCTGACTTCCCTCCCCGCACTATAAATAGCCGAAGGATTATAAAATTTATCAGAAAAATATGGCTGCATAGCCCTCAATACCGCTGGGTCTAGAGGAGTAGCTGAGGCATGGTCAAGATAAACTAACTTTCTCATTCTTTAAACAATTATATCCTTAATGGCAGAATTACCTTGGGTCCTGGCTATTTTGGCTTCCCGTGAATTTCCACGTTTGTTCACTTCATGGGATCCCTCCAAAAAAGCCACCCAAGATTCTGCCTAGAGCTAAAGTTAGGACCCAAAATATCAGATTTAAACGCTGCTTAGGATTGGGCGATAGACTTCGCGCTCAACTCTTTTTTGATATGCACGAGCAGCTTCAAGTAATCTCTTGGCTTCCTCACCCTTTACCAGGTGATAGCCGTGGCCGTCTTGGGCTTTTACTATACCGTTCGGTCGAACGCTGTAGCGGGTAGTTTTAGACTTGCTCTGACCGTTTTCTGACCACTCTTCGTGCCAGATCCAGGTATGTTCATCAAGACAAAAGAATTCTCGTCTAACACCTTTTGGAACAGGACCAAAAAGCTCACCACCAACTTTTGCCTCGTGGCGAATCACATTGCGACGAAATTTTTCTGCCTGATCCATTTCATCAGCCTGAGAAAAACCAGTAAATCTAAGGAATCTACCTATCATTGCTGAACTCCTGTGTCGATCGAAGAATATATTGCACTTAGGTTAGCTCTGGCGGTACTGGTATTAAGATTTGTGTCTGGGGTTTTAACGCTGGCTCTTCTTGTCTGATTAGATTTTGCTATATTCTGTTTAGCTTCAATGCCTTCCGGCTTTTTAGCCTTTTCGATAGCAACATATTTTACTGGTTCAGGGGAGACGGGAGTAATTGAGTTAGCTTGGTCAAAATTTGAAACTGTTCTTTCCATATTAAGCACCGCCTCGCCAACAACATGCTGCCGACTAGGAACGACGAACTCGATGACAGCGCGAAGCTTCTCACCAGTAAATTCTGGACTAAAGATATTTCCCATACTCTTTTATTTAATTAAAAATTAATACCAAAGATATTGCAAGCATTCTTTGTAGTTTGCTTAGCCATATCTTCCACCCTTTCACCGCGTAAATCTGCTAAGAACTCAGCAGTATTAACTACGTGTTCAGGTCTACACACTTTACCACGAAATGGCTTTGGCGTCAAGTACGGGGCATCTGTTTCTAGGACCAACCTATCGAGAGGCACTAGTTTTGCCATTTCAAGCTGATTTTCATCTTTGGTAAAAGTCATTATCCCGTTCAAACCAATGTAAAGATTATTGGAAAGTCCTTGCTTTAGAACTTCCTTGTCAGCCGTAAAACTATGTAGAACACCCCTGATATTTTTAAAATTATTAAGTATTGGCCAAAAATCATCAAAAGCATCACGAACGTGGAAAATTACTGGCAGATCAGACTCCTCCGCCTGTCCTAAAAACATTTCGAGCAATTTAATCTGTGCGGCACGAGGGGAATGCTCATAGTAGTAGTCCAGCCCCACCTCCCCAATCGCCACGACCTTGGGTTTTTTAATTAATTTTTCTACTTCAGCACTCGGCAGTTCTTTATACTTTGCAGCCTCGTGCGGATGGATACCCAAACTTGCCCAAACTCCTTCATTCTTACCCGCGAACTCAATAGCATCCCGACTATCCTCTAGGTCTGTACCCACGCAAATAAGCCTACTTACTCCAAACTTTTTGGCCGAAACCAATAGCTCTTCAGGATCTTTCCGGCCTGATTCGTGCCATTTATTTGCGGTGAAATCTTTTCTGCTAGGTTTGGCGGCGTGAATATGACAATGAGTATCTACAAAACTAAGCATTGTCGGGACTTGGCTCTTGAACTTTGTCTTTTGGAAATAGCGGAGAAAAATCTTTGACCAACCCACTCTCAAAAATATCTTTTATTTTCTTAGCCGTTTCGGGCATAAATGGTATGAGTAAATCGGCAATTTCTATTAGACAACTAGCCATATAGGCCAGAACTTCTTGCAGGTGTTCTTCCTCTTTTTTCTTTGCTATTACCCAGGGTTTTTCCTCATCAATGTATTGGTTTAATCCTCTGACCTGCTCCCACACTTCTTCCAGTGCTCTATCGAAACGACATTCAGCTAGTGCTTGCTTGTACCCTGCTGAGTCATGCTCTGCTGGTGGGATATTACCTATTGCACCCCTCTGGTATTTAGAAATCATAGCAGCTGTACGCTGGACTGCGTTACCTAGGTCATTTGCCAGTTCGTTGTTATAGGAATCTTCAAATTTTTCCCACGTAAAATCACCGTCATCGTAACTGGGGGTATGCCGAAGAACATAGTATCTTAGCGCGTCAATTCCATGTCGATCAACAACGTCTTTTGGATGAATTACATTACCTATAGACTTACTTATTTTCTGGCCATTGATATTGATAAACCCATGTATATAAAGAGTCTTAGGTAGCTCAAGACCAAGTCCCATAAGCATTCCAGGCCAGATCAGCGCATGAAATCTTGAAATGTCTTTACCGATTACATGGAAATCCGCCGGCCAAAAGATTTTAAAATCTTCATGCTCGGGATATCCAAGCACAGTTATGTAGTTCATCAGAGCCTCAAACCAAACGTACATGACTTGGTTTTTATCATTTGGCACAGGTATACCCCAAGAGATTTTGTCTTTAGGGCGACTGATACTTATGTCATCTAAGCCCTCTTTTATAACCTGTTATATTTCATTCCGTCGACTTTTTGGAATAATTCTAAACGAATCATCTGATATTTTCTCAGCTATTTCATTCTGATATTTGCTTAGTTTGAAGAAGTAGTTCTCTTCTTCGATTTTCTCATATTGTCGGTTATGATGCGGACAAACCCCTTTATTGTCCTTGGCCGTAGACTCAGTTACAAATGCTTCGCAGCCCGTGCAATACCAGCCGGTGTATTTCGATTTATAAATATCATTTTCCAAGGCTTTCCATATCAAGGCGGCTCGTTGCTCGTGCCCTGGATCAGTCGTGCGAATAAATCTATCGTTGCTCATATTCACCATTGGGCCAAGCTCGCGCCAACGGGCGCTCATAAGATCTGCGTATTCTTTCGTCGGTTTTTTAAGCTCGTTAGCTTTTTCCTGGACTTTACCGCCATGTTCATCCGTTCCTGTGCTTAGAATGGTTTTTTTGCCCTGTTGCCTAGCATACCTAGCCAAAACATCAGCTGTTAGAAGTTCATATGTGTGGCCAATGTGCGGCTCACCATTTATATATGGAATAGAAGTGGTTACATAGAAATGGTCTAAGGGCTTATTCACTAATACGTCCTTTTACATCTTTTTTATTTGCAAACCATGAGTGAACCAGCGTGATAGTTATAATTGTAATACCGGTTAACCCTACTACAACCTCAGGCACTTCGTACTTTATGGAAGTTAACATTATCAAAGCCAAAGCGCCGATAGCATAGTGCGCACCGTGATCAAGGTAGCGGTACTTACCTATTACGTTACGCCTTAGCATATGCACAGTTATGGCTCTCACGAACAAAGCGCCAATGCCCAAACCTACTGCTATTAAAACTATATCTTTGGTAATGGCAAATGCACCAATAACACCGTCAAGCGAGAAACTAGCGTCAATAATCTCAAGATATATAAAACCGACTAAACCTGCTTTAAAAGTTTGCTTAACAGCACCACTCTTAACCATGTCCTCAACGCTTTTCGAGTGAAATAATTTGTCAAGCGAGTGGATAACAAGATAAATCAAAAGTCCCACCAGACCAGCTGTCATAAATTGATTTTGCTCTTCACCGTGAGCCAGTTGGCTCGTGCCTAGCAAAATAATTATGGCCGCCATGATACTAAGACTTTGCAAACGGCTAAGACGAGCAAAGAATTCTTCAATCTTATACAGCCATTTAATCTTGTGGTCGTGCAGCATAAAATCAAGAAATATCATTAAAAGAAAAATTCCACCAAAACCAACAATAAACGGATGCGCCTTTTCTAATTGATGAGAATATTCTTCCGGGTTGTTAAGGGCAAGGTCAACTATATGCGTAAATCCAGTCCCTGTAGCCAGCGAAACCAACAGTATAGGTAAAATCAGCCGAACTCCGAAAACCGCTATAAGAATACCTACAGTAAGAAAGACCGTCTGCCAGCCACGACTCATCCTCTCCAGAATTTTGGCGTTAATAACTGCGTTATCGAAGCTAAAAGTTATTTCAAGTGCACACAACATTAAAGCAATCGTCAAAGCAGTCAGGCCAAATTCTATACCGACGAAAAATAATAGAATTAAAGAGACTACTACCGAAAAACCGTAAATACGAAACAAAGAGTCTTTAGCAAACATTTTCTCTAGTTTATTACATTTAGCCATCCCTTTCCAGAAATTGCAAAATGCTTTAGTTTATGCTAAAATAAAGATCAGTAGTTCTTTGAAAATCCGGTCGCCTCAGGTTCTGGACTAAGATGCAGAACAATGAAGTAATGAGTAGCGCAGCGAGATGTATATTGGATACTTCGAGCGAGCAACGAAATTACTGAAGCCGTTATGCGCTTAGAGCAATTGGAATGATGAATTCACTTCATCATTATCAAAATTGCGATCCAGAATACGAGGGGGCTGAATTTAGCTCGACGTTGGACATTAACAGGTTAGCTCAGCAGGTCGTTTCCTGAACGTTACTCGGGAAAATCGAACAAGTGCAACAACTTTTCGTAATGCAGTAGCTGCAGTTAAGAATTTCTTGGCTCCTAGCTACGCACCAGCTTACGCCTAAAAATGTAAGCCACGTATATCACGACATCAGATAGTGTTTATAGGTGTTATATCATCTGATTGCTTGCGTTTTAGTGTCCCCCAAAACGTACTAAGATTTAGGGACAAACAGTTTGGCCTTTTGGCTGTTTCTAGAACCAAACTGCAACCTCAAACAACCTAAACCTGTAGGACAGACTAACTAGTTAATCTAGCGGACTGGGGCGCAATTCCCCACAGCTCCACCACCATTATTAAAAAACGCATCAGCATCCTTCGCTGGTGTTTTTTTGTTTTGATGCTTTTTATACTAGTCATGGTACACTTAATAGCGACTAGAAATTTTCCTTTTTGTAGCTGAGATAGGGTTCTAGAGAAATAAATAAGGTTTGGAGAGAGCAGCTAACGACTTTTTGTCAGATACTCCCAGGCAGAACAAGGAGTACTAAGTACTAATGGCAACTAAATTATTTGTAGGTTCACTACCCTACGCCGTAGATGATGAAAAACTAAAAGAGTTTTTCGCCCAAATCGGTGAAGTAGCTTCAGCAAATGTAATCTTTGATAGAGACACAGGCCGATCAAAAGGCTTTGGTTTTGTTGAAATGACATCTGATGATGACGCAAAGAAAGCTGTTGATCAGCTAAACGGTAAAGAGCTAGATGGCCGCAGCATTGTGGTTAACGAAGCTCGACCGCGCGAAGAGCGACCACGCGGTGGTGGTGGCGGTGGCTACGGCGGCGGAAACCGTGGTGGCGGTGGTTATAACGACCGACGTTACTAGATCAATTTACTAAACTTAGTAGATAAAGATTGAGAAACTGGGCCCTCAAGGCCCGGTTTTTTAATTGAATTTATTTTATCAAGAGGCGTTATGAAGTTGACACTGCTGCTTAAAAATATTTCGTCTGCATCTAATATTTCGTTTTTTTGGGCATTCTTCTCTGCAACTTCCAAATTTTCTATTAAAAACTGTCTCATGATCCCGGGCAGAATCCCAAGACTAAGTGGTGGTGTGTAGATTTTTCCGTCTTTAGACCAGAAGATATTCGCAGTTAAGGCTTCGGCAATGTAACCATCGTGGGTAAGCATGATCCCAGCCTCATCACTCAATTGTTTTTGTGCAATAATTGCGTGCAGATAATCCAAAGACTTAATACGAAATCCAATCTGATCAAAATATTCTGGCTTATTTCGTACAATGCCAGAAAGGATTTTGGCAGAAATGGCGCGAGGCTCAAGAACTGGAATGGAGCTCATATAAATAACAATTTTGGGTTGTTGGCTGTGGTTAAAATTAGCCAGCTCACCTCCTTCGGTAGTGACAAAGAAACGAATAAAAGCGTCTTGGCCTGGTTGAGCAAATTTAGCTATGTCAAAGATATTTTCGATAGCCTGCGTCTCATCAACCTGACTAATTCCTATTGCCCTAAGGCTTTTTTGCAGTCTAGCAAAATGCTCATCCAGTAGAAAAACTTTTCCGTCGCAAACTCGAAATGTTTCAAATACACCCAGACCAGACATTAAACCTTGATTAGTCGCGGGTAGTGTAGCCTCATCTGCATCTTTTATGATTCCGTCTATACTTATCTTTTCAATCTTCACGCACCACCTCCAAAAGCTTCCGCTAGTTTCTTCCACTGCAGTAAATCTAGCTCTTGCGGACGGCTACTAGGATTTATGTTGTATTCACTTAAAGTATTTGAAACCGTATCTTTCGGCAGATTAAGTCCTCCCGATAGTGAGTTAAGAAGGGTTTTTCTGCGACTGGAAAAACCAGCTTTAACGATCCTGAAGAATGTTTTCTCATTTAAAGGACTAGAAATGGGCTGTTTACGTCTTGTCATATGGACAACCTGGCTATCCACTTTTGGCGGCGGTATAAACTCCTCCGCCGGCACAATGATATCTAGTTTAACCTCGTAATAATTTTGCGCGCTAACACTTAGAAGCGACATTTGCCCAGGCGCCGCACAGATCCTCTCAGCAACTTCTTTTTGAACTAGCAGGGTAATTGATCTCGGAGGGTTTTTTGACTCACTTAGAAGCCTTATCAGATTGCTAGTTAAGTAATAAGGTATGTTGGCGACCACTTTGTAGTCCTTTGGCAATTTCGTCAGATCAAATTTTAAAATATCTTCGTTAACAATTTTTAGGTTATGAGGGTTTGGAAACCTATTTATATTTTTTCCAAGTTCTTCAAATAGCTCAAAGTCATATTCAACAGCCGTAAGATTAACTCCCGCACTAAGTAAAACGGAGGTTAAAGTACCCTGGCCTGGGCCAACTTCTAAAACGTTATCTCCCTGGCTAACCTCTGAAGCTTCAACTATTGCAGAGAGTATTGAGGTATCACGAAGCCAATGCTGCCCTAAAGATTTCTTTGGGGCACTCACCTTGGCAGCCTATTAATCATGAATGTATTCTATCAAAATACCCCTGTTTTGATATAATATTCAGCACTATGAGCCAATTTAGTGTTGCGGTAGTCGGTGCGACCGGCGCCGTTGGTAGAGAAATGTTGAAAATTTTATGGGAACGAAAGTTTCCAGCTTCTGCTGTCTTTGCCGTTGCTAGCGAGAGATCTGCCGGAAGCGAAATAGAATTTGGCGATCAAAAATTGATTGTAGAAAACCTAGAGAACTTTGATTTCTCCAAAGTCGATATAGGTTTATTTTCCCCTGGTTCGAGCGTTTCTAAAATTTACGCACCTAAAGCCGCCAGCCAAGGCTGCGTTGTAATAGATAATACCTCTGAGTTCCGTCAAGATCCGGATGTACCACTGATAATTCCAGAAGTGAATCCTGCAACTATTAGTGAATTTCGAAATAAAAACATTATCTCTAACCCTAACTGCTCAACGATTCAGATGCTTGTGGCGCTAAAGCCTTTACACGATTTTAGTCCAATCAATCGTGTTATTGTTTCGACATATCAAGCCGTTTCTGGCACCGGCACTGCAGCTATTGATGAACTATCGACCCAATCCAAACAAATTCTGAACGACGAAAATGCAGAAGCAAAAGTTTACCCCAAACAGATTGCTTTCAATGTGCTACCTCATATTGATGACTTCACTGAAAATGGCCAAACAAAAGAAGAAATGAAAATGCACAATGAAACACGCAAGATTTTTGCCGATGACAACATAATGGTCAGTGCTACCACGGTGCGTGTTCCGGTTGTTTACGGACACTCCGAAGCTGTGCTGATTGAGACAAAATCACCCATTTCACCCGAGAAAGCTAGAGAATTGCTGTCTAGCGCACCTGGGGTTAAATTAGTCGACGATATCGGTAATCTTGACTATCCAACAGCGATTGATGCTGCCGGGAAAGACGAAGTTTTTGTTGGCAGAATTAGAAAAGACTTATCAAATCCAAACGGACTTTGGCTATGGATTGTAAGCGATAACCTACGCAAGGGCGCTGCCTTAAACAGCATCCAGATTGCCGAATTACTAATTGGGCAAGATAGTTTCAGGGAACAAGGTAACTGAGTAATGATAGTTAGTAAATTCGGTGGAAGCTCTATGGCCTACCCTGAAGTCGTAACAAAGATTATTGAGTCAGATAAGGACGAAGGTAGGATTATAGTATGCTCCGCACCAGGTAAATCAGTTTCAGAAAAAACCAAAGCCACTGACCTTTTGCTTGATTTATTGAAAACGAAAAATCGGGATAGGCAGATAGAAAGGATTCTGGAAAGATTTGAAAAAATCGTTATTGATCTACCAAGCGACTTTAAAAAAGAATTCTTGGAAAAAATTAGAAAAGATTTAACCAAAAACAATGACCCGAACTTCTTGATTTCCAGAGGAGAATACTACAGTGCGTGGGCGCTCTCATACCGACTCAACACTAAATTTATCGATGCAGTGAAAGTCTTTCGGTTTGATAACGATGGTACATTCAATAGAGAAGCATCCTCCAAAAAAATTCAGGAAAAGTTAGCAGGTTCCCGCAGAGCCGTTATACCCGGTTTCTATGGAGCTGACGAGGACGGTAACATCCATTTATTTGGTAGGGGTGGTTCAGACCGCAGCGGTGCTATAATCGCCGCCAGTCTCAATGCAGATTATGAAAACTGGACAGATGTGGACGGAATCCTAAGTGGTGACCCAGAGGCAGTGAAAAACCCAAAAGTCTTATCCGAACTTACTTATGAGGAAGTCCGTGAAGGTGCTCACGGAGGAGCGGGTGTATTAATGGGTGATAGTATTTTGGATCTTGAATACGGCAAGGGCGATGTAATCTTAAAGAACACATTTAACCCTTCAGCACCTGGGACCCGCATAAAGAAATCACGTAGTTTTGATGGGAGCAAACCGGTAATCGCATTGTCAGCCCGAGACGATCTCCTAGCCCTTACGATTCATGACCTGGGAATGCGTGATTCTAAGGTTTACCTAGCAAAAATACTAGATATTTTGGGTCAGAATAATATTTCGATTGAGCATATGCCCACCGCTCAAGATTCTATAACAATAACTTTTCATAACGACGACA
>JACRNE010000010.1 GCA_016219345.1 Candidatus Saccharimonadota bacterium | reverse complement strand
TACTAATTCGCTTGTAAAGGTTAACCGTCCAACCTGGTCTTTGACAACCGTCGGGGAAATATTTTTTTCTGCCAAGCCCATCATGATTCTTACAAAATTATGTCCCTCACCGATTACCCAGGAAGTTCTTAGAATATAGTGCTTGGATGCCTTTAAAGCTTCCTTGTCACCATCCGCTTTACTCCGTCCATAAATGGAGATAGGTGAGAGTTCTTCATCTTCTGTATGATTATCTTTCGTCCCGTCAAAAACATAGTCAGTAGAAATGTGCACAAGCGTCAAGTTATGTGTGTTGGCAGCAGCAACTAAATTAGCTACACCGTCAACATTGATGCTTCTGCAGAGATCTTGATTAACTTCTGCGCCATCAACGTTAGTATAGGCGGCTGCATTAATAATGTGTGTGATATTGGACCAATCGAAATTTTCAACTACTTCTTTATTTGTAATATCTAGTTCGGCTGCGTCAGTGAAGTGCGCGTCTGGGTATTGTTGCCGCAGAGCATTACCTAGCTGTCCATTTGCGCCCGTTACCAAAAATTTTGTGGAGTCCATCAAAATTCCAGCGGTTCCACATTTTCGATAAAAGGATTCTTGAGATCTTTGTCAGAAACAACGGCTTGATCGGATCCTATTGGCCATTCAATTTTTAGGCTTGGATCAAACAAATGAACAGAAGAATATTTGCCCTCAGCAGACCAATGTTCATTAACCAGGTAGGTGTACGTAACATTAGGCTCCAGGGTCTGATAGGCATTAGCTACGCCTCTTGGGACAAAATATGCTTTTTCAGGTGTTATCTCGGCTGTAAAAACTTTTCCGAAGCCTGGACCTTTACGCAGATCAACCCAAGCACCGAAGGCTTTGCCGTTTGCTAAAGAGATAAACTTTTCCCAGGGTTCCGCGTGTAATCCTCTAGTTACGCCAACGTCGGCATTAAATGAAAAATTGTTCTGGACAATATTAAAACTTGGCAAGCCAAGGGCTTCCATTTTGGCTTTTTGGTAATTTTCTTTGAACCATCCGCGGTTATCACCGTGAAGAACTAGATCAACCACAAAAAGTCCTGGGATTTCTGACTCTTGAACTCTTAGATCACTCATCGGCCTAACTCCTTGTATTTAGCTCCCATGAGACACCCGCAAGCGGGTTTCTCATCGCGCGGTGCGCGGAATGAATCCGACGCTCCGGCTGCTCTTCCCAACAACTTCATCGGCCCAACTCCTTATATTTAGCTTCGGTGGCTTCTTTAGTTGGTCGCCACCAGGCTTCATTAGCTTTATACCAATCAATTGTTGCCTTAAGCCCGGATTCAAAGTCTGTATAAACGGGCTGCCAGCCAAGTTCAGCAACCAATTTAGTGTTGTCTATTGCATAGCGCAGATCATGACCAGGCCGATCATTCACGTGATCATAAGCGCTAGGATCTTGTCCCATGTTTTCTAGGATCATTTCAATTACATCTTTGTTATTTTTCTCCCCATCAGCTCCGATTAGATATGTCTCGCCAGACTTACCTTTTTCCATAATGTCGATTACTGCACGGTTATGGTCGTCTACATGTATCCAGTCACGTACATTCTCTCCCGTGCCGTAAAGTTTTGGCCGGCGGCCCTCTAAAATTTCTGTGATTTGGCGAGGAATAAATTTCTCGACATGCTGCCTTGGGCCATAGTTGTTGGAGCAATTTGAGATTGTGGCATGTACGCCGAAGCTACGCACCCAGGCTCTTACAAGCAGGTCAGAACCGGCTTTTGTGCTGGAATAGGGGCTAGACGGGTTATATGGAGTCTCAGGTGTGAATTTGCTTGGATCATCGAGTTCTAAATCCCCATAGACTTCGTCCGTAGAAATATGATGGAGTTTCTTGCCATGGATACGAACCGCATCCAGGATACGGAAAGTACCAATTAGGTTGCTTTCCACAAAAGGCCAGGGGCTGTGTAAGGAGTTATCGTTATGGCTTTCGGCGGCAAAGTGCACCACATGATCGTGGTTTTTAACCAGCTCATCTATGGCTGATTGATCGCAAATATCAGCCTTAACAAATTCAATTTTATCTAGAACGTCATCCAAGCTTGCCTTGTTGCCTGCATATCCAAGCTTATCAATTACCGTAATCTGCCAATCAGGGCGATCTTTCAGGGCTAGGTGGACAAAGTTTGAACCTATAAAACCAGCGCCGCCAGTAACCAGAATTTTACTCATTATATGAATTATAACTTCTAGTCATTTGTTTGGAAAACCTTTGTTCGCAAAATTTGCTATACTGCTGGCATGAATCAAGAATGGGGCGCTAAGATCGTCTCTTTTGAAGAGTTTGAAAAACTCAGACCAAACCTCGGGAAAGTAGTTGTTACCAGCGGTGGCTATGATCCGATTCACCCAGGTCACATCAGCTGTATTATAGAGAGCAAGAAATATGGTGATACGGTTGTGGTTATTGTAAATGGGGATTCCTTTTTGACCGCAAAAAAGGGCAAGCCCTTCCAAGATCTTGAAACTCGCTGCCTAATAGTTAGCGGCATTGCAGGGGTAGATTATGTCATACCTTTTGAAATAAAAGATGATCAAACAGTTAATAAAGCATTGGAGAGATTAAAGCCCGATGTCTTTACTAAAGGCGGTGATAGAGTGGATGAAAAAAGCATCCCAGAGTGGGAAACTTGTAAAAAAAATAATATAAAAATTGTTTCAGGCGTTGGACATGAGAAAAAATGGTCTAGCAGTTGGTTCTTAAATGAATGGAATAAGAATGGCGGAGATAACAAATGAATAAGAAATTAATAGCATTTGATCTAGACGGAACGTTGGCGCCTAGCAAATCTCATTTTCATGATCGTATGGTTAATCTTTTCGATCGACTTCTAGAAAAATATCATGTCTGCGTAATATCGGGCGGCAAGTATGAATTATTCCAAAGGCAATTTTTGACTCAGATAACTAAAGACGAGGATAGTCTTGGAAGACTGCACCTTATGCCTACTAGCGGAACTCGCTACTATAAGTTTGAGAAAGGCGAATGGGTGGAGCAGTATGCTGAGAATTTTACGCCTGAGCAGAAAAAGAAAATCATCAAAGCTCTAGAAGAAGGAATCATAGAGTCCGGCTATAAAGTTGATAAAACTTATGGCGATACTATTGAAGATCGTGACAGTCAGATAACACTCTCTATATTGGGGCAGGAGATTGTGGCCGAGCTTGGAGAGGAGGGCGTGCGCATAAAGGAAGAATGGGACCCAGACGGCAGTAAAAAAATAAAGATTAGAGATATTGTCGCTAAGAAAATTCCAGAATTTGAAGTTCGAGCGGCTGGTGCAACGTCAATAGATATAACTCGTCCTGGGATAGATAAGGCTTACGGCATGAAAAAGCTCATGGAATACACCGGTTTTTCAAAGGAAGACATTTTATTCATGGGAGACAGGATTGTGCCAGGCGGGAATGATTATGCCGTAGAGGAGATGGGTATAGACTGCATCGCGGTCAGGAGTTGGCACGACACAGCCTACGCCATAGAGGGCATAGTCAAGGTTTCTTAACCTATTCTACAGTTACGGACTTGGCCAGATTTCTTGGGCGGTCAACATTTAGACCCTTTTCAACAGCCACAAAATAGGCAAATAATTGCATTACAATTGTGACCAACAGCGGCTGAAGCTGTTCAACTGTTTTCGGTACATAGATTACATCATCGGCTAGGGTTTTAATTTTTTCGTTACCCTCGGTAGAGATGGCAATTATTGGGCCTTTACGCGCCTTAATTTCTTCAATATTAGACATAGTCTTCTCTAGTAATGGTCCATTGCAAGCTAGCGCAATAGTAGGGAAATTCTCATCAATCATAGCTAATGGACCATGCTTCATCTCACCCGCGCTGCATCCTTCAGCGTGTATGTATGAAATTTCCTTAAGTTTTAACGCTCCTTCTAGGGCGCAAGGATATAGGTAGTTTCGGCCTATAAATAAGAAATCTCGAGCTTTTGCATACTTCTGAGCTAACTTTTTAATATCTGATTCTAATTTCAAGGTTTCTTCAGCTTTTGAGGGTAGATCAACAAGCTCTTTTAGAAGCGGTGAGTAAAGTTTGGACTTGCCATTGGAAAGATGCAGGGCTATTTCAGTCAGGATAGTAACTTGGGCTATGAAAGCCTTAGTGCTGGCGACGGACTGTTCAGGCCCGGCATGGCAGTAAACACCTGCGTCGGTTATCCGGGCCAGGGTAGAGCCAACAGCGTTAACGATTCCTAATTTCAAAATTCCATAATCTTCAACTTTTTTAATCGCGGCTATTGTATCAGCTGTTTCACCTGACTGTGATATAGCAATGACTGCCGTGCCGCGTGACAATGGCTCGTTACGGTATTTGAACTCGCTTGAAAGCTGGACTTCTACAGGCACACCGGCTATTTCCTCTATCAAATATTCTCCAATCAGACCGGCATAGTAGGAAGTTCCACACGCAGTAATGATGATTCTATCTATAAGCCCAAGTTGTTGTTTGACTGATTCAAGGCCACCCAGCTTAATAGTATTGATAGCCGGCTTAACACGACCCCTGATGGCGCTTTGGATGGTGGCAGGTGCCTCATGAATCTCCTTAAGCATAAAGTGAGGGTATTTACCCATTTCGCTCTCTTCGGCTTCATAATCCAGCTCAACAACTTGCTGAGCAGCTGCTTTTGCTCCATCCAGGCTTTCTATCTTTGCTTCCTTGGCGGTAATCTGGGCTACTTCGTAGTCATTAAGAAAGATAACTTTTTTGGTTTTATGAATTAGGGCGCTCGGATCTGAAGCGATGAAATGCTCTTGATCGCCTACGCCAATAACGATTGGACTAGAAAGCCTAGCCACATAGATTGTTTCTGGGTTATCTGCATAAACTGCAGCGACCGCATACGCTCCACGAAGGTCTGAAATTGCCGTCTTAAAAGCCGGATAAAAATCAGCCTTTTTACTTTTCATGTAGAAATCTATCAAATGAGGGATTACCTCAGTATCGGTCTCTGATTTGAATTTGTAGCCTTCGCTGACAAGTTTCTCGCGGATTTCCTGATAATTTTCAATAATTCCATTACATACCACAAAAATGTCAGAGGCAGAATTTGTATGAGGATGAGCATTGGGCTTCGTAACACTTCCGTGCGTTGCCCAACGGGTATGGCCGATACCGCAAGATATCTTAGCAGAGCCAATTTCTTTTAGGGCGTTATCGCCATTATTCTTAATCAGTTTATCTAAGTTAGCAACTCGCCCTACATCTTTTAAGTATTTTAGCTTTCCTTTATCAATTGTTGCCAGCCCAGCTGAGTCATAGCCCCTGTACTCCAGAGCTTTTAAGCCGTTTATAACAAAATCAGTGGAGGATTCATTTTTACCTACATAACCTACTATTCCGCACATTTAAAGGTCCTTTCTGTCATTATTCGGATAGGTATAAATTATAAACTATTTACCGCTTTTGTTATTTTTTTACGAAAACTCTCTGTTGAAAATGAATCGGCTGAACGTTTTATATCACTTTGGGTGTATTTTTCGGGTTTAAATTTGCTTAAAACTTCCTTAAGCGCTTTAACCGATTGCCTGTTAAAGAAGTCGCCGTTAACACCAGGCTTTATGTAGTCTAAAGGTCCACCGGCTTTGTAGGCAATCACAGGAGTTCCTGCAGCCAGAGCTTCTACAGGTGCTATGCCAAAATCTTCTGCGTTTGTTGGGAAAATAAAACCCTCGGCAGTACCTAGAAGTGTGGCTAGCTCGTCATCATCATTAACTTGATCAATGAACATCACAGAAGGCCCGGCGAGCTGTTTTAAGTTTGTGTTTTCTGGCCCATTACCGACAACAGTTAAATCTTTCCCTAGCGAAGAGCAAGCCCTAACCGCCAGATCAATTCTTTTATATGGTGTTTGTCGCCCAACTACTATAAAGCCTGCGCGATCCTTTTTGTTCTTGCAATATTTATTAAATTTTTTAGTCCGGATTGGCGGGTGAATGATCTTAGAATCGCGATGGTAGTATTTTAAGATTTGTTCTTGAGTGTGCGAGGAATTTGCCAGCAAAACATCGGGTCTTTGAGCGGCCCTAAAGTCCCATTTGCGCATCGGTCCAACTAGCTTGCGCAGCCCAAATCTTGCCAGCTGATCAAATCTACCGAAGCCAGGATCATTTATATATTGGTCGTAACGTGACCAATAGTAGTGAGTAGGTGCGTGTATATATGAAATATGCTTTGTATGGCCTTTGGTTTTTACGCCCTTAGCTTCCGCGCCACTAGCCGAGATTACTATGTCATAATCCTTGAGATTTAGATTTGAAAACCACAAGGCTCGTAAAAATGGAATATATTTACGCAGC
>JACRNE010000014.1 GCA_016219345.1 Candidatus Saccharimonadota bacterium | reverse complement strand
TTTTTTTTGTTTTTTTTTCTATGATTGCAAAAATCAGTTTTTTTAACTTTTCAGTGTTTTTCTTGAAATTTTCCAGGACTTGCTCAACCGAAACCGGCTCTTCTTTTCCTTGAGCGTAAACGCCAACATCATAGTCAGTTACCAGAGAAATATTCAAATTATTAAGCAGAGATGATTTGTCCGTAACAGATACCACCACAGAAGAATACTTCGCCGGGAAAGAGAATATTGCGTCCCGTCCCTTAAAAAGCACCCTTAATCTTGATAAAATCAGATCAACTGGTTTTGAACCAAGGGACTGGAAAGAGAACCTAAGGGAATACATCAACAAGGAGTTATCAAAATCATGAAAGGCATAATTTTAGCAGGCGGTAGCGGAACTAGACTCTACCCGATCACCAAAGGCGTAAGTAAACAGCTAGTACCTATCTACGACAAACCGATGGTTTACTACCCATTGAGCGTTTTAATGCTTGCCGGCATTAAAGATATCTTGGTTATTACTACCCCGCACGACCAGCAAAGTTTTAAGAATCTGCTTGGCGATGGATCTGACTGGGGTATTAAACTTTCGTATAAAGAACAGCCCTCTCCTGATGGACTAGCCCAAGCTTTTATCTTGGGCGAGGAATTTATTGGCGATAATAAGGTTGCTTTGATATTGGGTGACAATATCTTTTATGGACATAGTTTTGGTCAAAGCCTAAAGTCCTGCACTGACCCAGAAGGCGGAATAATATTTGCCTACCCGGTTTCTGACCCAGAACGTTATGGCGTAGTTGAGTTTGACGAAAACATGAAAGCAATTTCGGTGGAAGAAAAGCCAGAAAATCCAAAGTCAAACTACGCTCTAGTAGGACTTTATTTTTATGATAATGATGTGGTTGAGATTGCTAAAAATATCAAACCAAGTGATCGCGGCGAGCTAGAAATAACCTCAGTTAATGAAGAGTATCTAAACCGCGGAAAACTAAAGGTCGAGACTCTAGACCGAGGCTCCGCCTGGCTAGACACAGGAACGTTTGAGTCTATGAACGATGCAGCCGAGTACATTCGTGTTATGGAAAAACGAACAGGGCTCAAAATCGGATGTCCTGAGGAAATTGCCTATCGTCAAGGCTTTATTGATAAAGACCAGCTCATAAAGATTGCCGAACCACTGAAAAAATCCGGCTACGGCAAATATTTGATGGGAATTATTTCTTAATGTCTAAAAATAATAATGTGTCTGTTATAGGGCTCGGTTATGTTGGGCTACCTCTGGCGCTTTTGGCTGCTGAGAAAGGTTACAGCGTAACTGGAATCGATACTAATAAACAAAGAGTCTCAGCAATAAATGCAGGCAAAGATCCTATTGGTGATTCTTATGTAGCTAACAAAATTAAAGAAAATCCCTTCACTGCGACTACCAATTACGAATCGATCGCTGGTAGTAAAGTAGTTCTAATATGTGTGCCCACTCCTGTTAAAGACGTCTATAAGCCAGATCTATCCTATTTAAAGAGCGCTGTTGAGTCAGTAGCAGAGAAAATGACTAAAGACACTTTGATTGTAGTTGAGTCTACTATAAACCCCGGTGTTTGTGACGAAGTAGTAGTACCATTGCTTGAGTCAAAGTCTGATTTAAAAATTAATAAAGACTTTTTTCTATCCCATTGCCCAGAGCGTATTAACCCTGGCGACCCTAAATGGTCTGTAGACAACATCCCACGCGTAGTTGGAGCGAGCAGCCACGACGGCCTAATGAAGGCGGTTGATTTTTATGAATCTATTATAGAAGCTCCAGTAAAACCTATGTCTAGCTTAAAAGAAGCTGAAGCCGTAAAGATTGTTGAAAATTCTTTCCGTGATATTAATATAGCTTTCGTCAATGAACTGGCTATGTCATTCACAAAACTAGGCATCGATGTAAAAAACGTTATAGATGGGGCCGCAACAAAACCTTTTGCATTTATGCCCCACTACCCAAGCATAGGTGTTGGGGGGCACTGCATCCCAGTAGATCCTTACTATTTGATCGAGTATGCTCGTGGTCATGGTTTTGATCATGAATTTCTTTCACTAGCTCGTTCGATAAATAGCAAGATGCCAGACTTTACCATCGATAGGCTCACAGAGGCCTTGTCGGAAGTAGGCTTAAGCCTGAAAGGTGCTAAGATCGCCGTTTTAGGGCTATCCTATAAGGCTAACGTCGCTGATGACCGCGAAAGCCCAAGCTATAAACTAATAAAAATACTTGGGTCCAAGGACGTAAAAGTGGCGACTTACGATCCTTACTTTCCTGAAAGCTCAACAACACCAAACCTACAAGAGGCTATCAAAGATGTCGACGCAATCGTACTAGCGACCAACCATGATCAATTCAAGAACCTCCCAAATGAAAAAACCAATGCAAAGGTCTTTATCGACGGTAAAAATGCATTTGAAAAAGAAGATTTCTCTAAGCGGGACATTGTTTACCGCGGCATCGGACGTGGGTATTTATAGTCTAGTGAGAAACAGTGGTCGAATTAGGCAAAGAGCCCTTCTGAGCAATTTTTAATTCAGTCAATACAGTCTGAATCTTCGCATTTAAACTTCTGGTAGGGCCTGGAGACCAAGTATTATCTAGCCCTCTGTATAACACCAGAGCTGGCATGTGAAGATATCCTAGGATTAAGGCCGATATTATAAATCCGTAAACTAATTTATTACGACCATTTTTGATCAAAGTCTCACCTGAACTATAGAGCGCCCTAACAAAAAATAAGAACAAGAATGGCGCAACTGGAATCAAATATCGACCCTGAAAGCCATAAAACGAAGCACTATTAAGATATGCGTTGAGATTATGAACGAACAGAGCCAACCCATAAAAAATAACTACGAAAGCAATTATCTTATCCTCAGGACCTGTCAATACACTACCCCTCCGGTAATAAATCAGAATGATTACGAACGATATCAAGAAGAATATAGCAGTTAAATTTTTTAGTCTGTAACTTGGATAGATAGAAACCTGACCTAGATAAAAGAAAAGTCCTTCATACATCTGAGAAAGCCAGTTACCAACAAAGCCAAATGGGTTATAAATAACTTCTCCACCTTCCTGAATAAATTTATCAAAGGCGGCTTTTTGATCAGCATCACGTCTGTATATTTTATTCAGCCTACATTCTGTTTCGGTATGAAGTTTTGTACAGGCTGGGGTTATAGCCTTGTATTGGACAGCGTTCATCACATATCTCTCTGTAAATAGACCAAGTGACAAAACAAGTAACAAGAGCAACCCTGCGCTTAATAGTTTTTGTTGTTTAAAAATTAGCTTAAAACTATTCTTCAGATCTACTAAGATCTTCCTGTCTTTTACGATCTGGACTAGCAATACTATAAAAGCGGCGGCTATTATCGTCGAGAATGCATATTTTACCAACATCCCCAAAGCGCCAAAAATAACTAATAGCATGAAGTCAATTGCTGAACGCTTCTTAATAAATCTTATGAGCTCTAGTAAAAATAAATTGACGATGAGAAATATTGCATTGTCATAGTTAACAGCTGCTGATACCCCAACAAACATTGTCGTTAGAGCTATAACAATAAAGGTAAGATTTTGGTGGATTTTTTTTACTTTAATTTCATTGAATAATTTTCTTAGAACTACTAAGCCCAAGACTACTAGGCCTATGTTTAAGAACCTCATCAGGTATGTGAGAGCAGCCTCGGAGTTCGTAAAAATATGGGCTACCTTAGCAATATTGCCCAGGAGATAGTGATATAGGTAGCTTGGAGCTCTCTGTATATCGCCTAAACTTAAAGATTGAGATGTTTGCTGGTCAATGAAAGGCCCGTTCGTAAGGGGTTGCTGGCTATAGTACTGGATAAAACCGACGTGATAGTCTTCATCAGGTGGTATTCCCCTATTAATTGAGACCGCGAAAACAAATGCTTGTATTAAAAATACTGCGATTATGATCCAGAAAGTCTTGTCAGACTCCAGCAGTTTCTTGATTTT
>JACRNE010000012.1 GCA_016219345.1 Candidatus Saccharimonadota bacterium | reverse complement strand
CTAAAAAAATCGAACAATCCAGAATCGCTTTCCTGGCGGAACTTAGCCCAGGACTAAGTGTTGTATCTGACAATGATCATTTCCATTTATCAATCGCCATAGCTAAAGTTCACGACGAAAAGTCAGTCCAAAAAGAAGTTACTAAGATCGTTGATGCGGTAAAGGCCCTTGGCAAACCTAATAAAATCGAGAAAATCAGCAAAGAAATCGCTCACGAGGATCCGAAGCAAGTTGCAGCTCTTTCAAGCACTTCCAAGCATTTGGCCACGTTAAACGGCCTTTGGGGCTTAGTTAAATGGCCACTAGTAAATCCGAAGAACATTAGAGATAAAATCTACGTTATTTTGCAGCAAAACGGCAAACACATGCACTTTAATGAAATTGCTGCCGCTATCAAAAAGTCTGAATTCAAACGTAAAGACGTAACTACCCAGGCAATCCACAATGAACTGATCAAAGATGGCAGATTCGTTCTAATCGGTCGTGGTATATATGCTCTAAAAGAGTGGGGCTATAAGAAGGGAACAGTCGCTGACATAATCACCGAAGTTCTTAAAGAGGCAGGTGAACCCCTTCACAGAGACGAAATAGTTAAGCGCGTCCTAAAAAGCCGTTACGTAAAAGAGACAACAATCCTTCTAAACTTACAGGGTAAACCACAGTTCCAACGAACTGCTAAAGCTACCTACGCCCTAGCGGAGTAATAGTAAATATGGGTAGTATTTTTTTTCAACCAAGCAAAGAGCAATTAGAATTCATTGGCAATGGTGAAAAGGCATTAGCTGAAAAATTTGATAGGCACACCACTGAGTTTGGAATTGTTATACCCCTAGAAGGAGATAATTCTTTCTCAGACAAAGCCTATATAGGATACATAGGTCTAAGAGATTTAGATATCAAGCCCGGTGATACCGTTAAAATCGGTAATGGCTTCCACTCAGTTACCGACCCAGAGCATGGAGATAACAGTCTAAGAGTCTTCATACCAAAATCCTTTTAAATTACTGATCAGAACAAAAAGCGAACATACAATATTCTGCGCTGATATATTATTTTAGGTAAGTTTGTATATCTTTATTTTTCTAGCATGACGCGAATGAAGGGGCAGGTGAGAAAATTGGTTCGTAGCCGAAAAAGATAAAAACACTGCAAGAACCTGGAGGAGTAGGCGTATCATTAGTCAGAACGCTCAATAGATATAACGTCGTACAATGTATATTTTGCGACATGTATATATCTATCCATCTGTAATTACTTATACCCCCTGGGAGGGGAGTAAATTACTCGATAAACCATAAACTTTTGTTTTAGCACGTTGGTACACTACTGCTTAGCTGGCGACATGCGTTTTGGGTACCTCGATCTAGAATGCCCTAGTGTCGCTAATTGTTAATATAACCATATTTGACTTTTCCACAGTTTACTTGCATTTATATAGTTTTCACGCTCAAGCTGTAGATTTTATTTACTGCCCTGCTCTTGTCCCCTTTTTTACAAAAATTTGACTTTTTGATTTTTTTGTTTATTTAGTATGTTTTTTATAAATTACTAAATAGTGAATAACCGAACAAAAAACGAACTAGTAGAGGAGAGTAGAGCTACTTTATATAGGCACGTTCAGGAATTCGTAAGTCTACGTATTCTGATACTTTTATGTTTCCCTGGGATATTTGATCCCGAATAGCCAAGTATGCCCCGCTGCTCTGCCTGGCATCGGCCATGAAACTAAATTTAACAGTATATTTGGATTCACTGAAAGCTACATTAAGAACAGAGCCACCGTTAGATAAAGTCATACTGTCTATATTTATACCTTTTGCCGATGTTTGGCCTCGCAGCTCCTTTATAAACCTAATCTGACTGGAAGTTAATGCCGGTTTACCCAGTATAATACCGTGTCCTGAGGTATCATTTACTGTTATGAGGCCTTTTTTATCGAATGAGCTAGGAACATCCGCTAGCGTAAATAACGCTCGTCCTGAGCCATCTATAAAGTAAGTTTTTTCTGAAGTTACCAGTAATGCAGCTGGCTCACCAAGAGATATATCGAAAGTCGGCTCGTGTGAGAATATTGGCAGACTTATTTTTATATTTTCAATCTCTGGAAATTGAGATTTTATATCATTTTCAATTTTAGTTGAGTTAAATGTAAGTTTACTAATATTTAGCTTAGAACTATTCATCTCAGACTTAACAGCATTTTCATAAACCTCAGCGCTTCTAAGGCTCTCTTTCCCTGTAATTTTTACTTTTGCGCTAGAACTCAGCGATTGAAAATAAAAAACACCTGCAACCACTATTAACGCCACGATTAGCCTGGTTGCTTTTAGCATAAATCCGGGAGAGGCACTGCTCTTCCCTTCTTCATCTTCACCTCTGTTACACTGTCTTTTTGATTCCTTCCTAGATGATCTATAAGAATAAATTGGCTGCTTTTTATATTCTGGAGCGGGCTGCCGCTTGTTCAGGTTTTCTCGCTTTCGCCTACCCAGCATTTTCACCAATCACTTTCAGAAGTAAATTAGAAATTTTTTTAGTCGCATCTTTTTGAGTAAGAGAATAGAGTTTTTCTTCCAGATCATTCCTGAGATCAGGCTTTTTTATCAAATCATATATCGCCTTGGAGACTAGACTAGAATCTTCCAAGGCTTTATGCTCATCGATCACTAAAACTGCATTGAGTTTCTGTAAGACTTTTGCATTTTTTATTTGGTGCGCCCCTGTAAGATAGGGATTGGGTACTAAAATTAACGGTTTCTTCATGTGTCCAATTTCTGCAATTGCGGTAGCCCCCGCTCTAGCTATGACAATATCAGCCGCAGCAACGTATGAGGATAGTGGCTGAAGAAAAGAGGCCACTCTTATCCTGGAATGAAGTTTAAGAGGATAATCTTCGTATATATTTTCGTTATTTTTCCCAACTTGATGAACAATATTTAATTTTGGATTCTTGTCTAAAATTTTTTCCAGGCAATCATGAATAATTTTATCCATTCGTCTCGCACCGTTACTGCCACCAGTAATTAGTAATAGCAAATCGTCTTTTTTTAAATCTAGCTCAGATCTCTTTGATTTTCTTATGCTTGGTTCTGGATCTATAAAATCATCAGTTACTGGAACACCTACGTAAACCATTTTTTCTTTTTTATAAGAATAGTTATCTGGCGGCATACCGACCGCGTTATATCTTGCCCCTTTTCCAATAATTCGATTAGTTAGGCCTGGTACGGCATCTGAATCATGCGTTATATAAGGAGTCCTGAATAACCGACAAGCCAATCCGACAGGAACACCCACATAGCCTCCTTTGATAAAGGCTACATCTGGTCTAATCCTCATAAGCGCCCAAATACTTTCGGCAGTACCAACCATCAGCTTAAAGGCATCCCTTATATTTAAAAGGATTGTTCGTATATCAAATATTTTCCGGTGAAGAGCTTCACCATGATACCTACGGAATTTGCCGGCGTTTATAAAATAGAGCGAATCGATTTGATCCGCATCATCGAACAAATGATTAAAAACCCCAAGTCGCTCTGTTATGACAGCGACCTGGACATTTGGTTTGTCCTTTTTTAGTTGGCTAGCGACCGCTAGCAGTGGCGTAATATGGCCGCCGCTGCCGCCGCCGACCAGAAGAATCTTCACCATTTACCTCGCTTTCGCTTATATCAACGTTCCTTAGTGGCGCAAATGAAGTGTATTTTGAAATATGAAAAACAACGCCAAGAGCCGCCATAATAAAGACTATGCTAGTTCCTCCATAGCTTATCAGGGGCAAGGTAATGCCTTTAAGTGGAAGGAGCCCTATCATAGCACCTATATTTATAATCGTTTGAGTGCTAAGCCATGCCAAAACGCCAATTACAAAAAGACGCGAAAACGTATCTTTTGTACAGATGATAATCCGTCTCATTCTGGCAAATAAGATAGCGTATAGAGCAATTATCGCCGTTGAACCAATGAAACCAAACTTTTCAGCTAGGATTGCAAAGATAGAATCATTTTCGGCCTCAGGTAAATACCCGTATGCTTGGACTCCATTACCTAGGCCAAGGCCAAAAATACCTCCACTACCAACGGCAATCAAAGCCTGACAAGACTGGTAGCCAGCATCCTGACAATCACTAGTCGGATTTAAGAAAGTCGCTAACCTGTCACGCCTGTAAGGAGTTGAAACGACCGCAATGACAGAAATAGCCGCAATTATTCCGCCAATCATTAATATCCTTTTAATAGGAAGCCCAGCGGAGAAAGACATAACAATAGTTATCGCAAACATTACTCCTGCTGAACCAAAATCGCTTTGCATACCGGCAACTAGCACGGCTATTAAACCTAGCAATATCATTATTGGATTCAGAGTTTTTTGGTTAGAATTTATTTCTTTGTTTACTAATCGACTAACTAAAAAGCTGGCTAGCCAAACAATTAAGGCAAACTTAAGAAGCTCAGCCACCTGGAACGAAAATCCACCAAACTGAATCCATCTATATGCGCCATTTACTTTCTCGCCAAATATTTGAACAGCGATGATCATGATCAACGACAGCCAGACTAATGTTCTTTTTGACCTTTTTAAAAAGTCCAAAGAAATCGCACTGAATATAGCAAAAGCGATAAGCCCTGCCGCGATAGCAATAAACTGCTTACCTATATAGTAGTGCTGGCTGACACCTTGTGCAGCCGCGAGTCCTGGGCTAATAGAATACATCACGACCATGCCAATTATTAATAGGGCTATGCAGATAAGGAGTAGCCCGTAGTCTGGCTTATGCTTTCTAGAAATTAGACTAGAGTTCTCGCCAGTTGAAGTGCTTAGACTTGGTTGAGCACGCCGGTTTCTATGTTTTTTTCTACGTAGATCAAACATGATAATTACCTATGATAAAGATCATCAGTCCCACAAACGCACAAACTTGCCCTAGTATCCAAAACCGCATGGTAACTTTGGTTTCTTCCCAACCTGAGGCTTCAAAATGATGATGGATCGGTGCAACTTTAAATACTTTTTTACCTCTGTATTTTTTAGATAATATTTGGATAAGTGAAGAGCCAGCTTCCATAACAAACACAGCTCCAATAATGGGTAGTAGCAGGACTGTGTTGGTTAGCATCGCGACCACACCAAGCGCTGTGCCTAGAGAAAACGAGCCAACATCACCCATAAAGAATCTCGCTGGATATACGTTAAACCAGGTGTAGCTAAGTAATGCGCCGACCAGTGTCAAACAGAATCCGGCTATACCATAGCGCCCCTGCATAAACGCAATAATTGCATAAACACCAAATGCAGAAGTAGCCAACCCGCCTGCTAACCCATCTAGTCCGTCAGTTATGTTTACAGCGTTGGCTGTACTAACAACCACTAAAACAAAGAAAGGAATTATTAACCATCCAATTCCAAAATCACCAAATCCAGGGATATTTACACTATCAATATCAAGTTTGTAGTAAAAGAATAGTCCTCCAACCAAGGATATAAGACTGATGAATAATAGTTTAGCTTTTGCTGGCAGTCCTGCCACGCCCTTCCCCGTCCCTCGTAAATTAATAACATCATCAAGCAAACCCACTAAACCAGCACCAACGAATGCTGCCAACGGTAGCCAGGTTTGCTCGCGGGAGAGATTAAGAGTCAGCGTTATAAGGGTTACAGAAACTAAAAAGATTAAACCAGCCATGGTTGGGATAAGTCTTTTGTGCTTTGATTCATGAAGTTTTGTAAAAATTTTGGCCTTCTCACCAGTTGTGGCATCAGTTCTTTGCTTTTTCCACCACTTTCCGCGGTAAGCGAGGGTTGTATATAGCGGTGTTATCACCATGCTCAATGAGAATCCCAAAAAAGCCAACAATAAAAGCTCTGCTACTCTAGCGCTATCTATGCTGATAAATATATTGTCCATATTTTAACTTCTTTTTGTCTTTGGTTTTTTATTCATTATTACTCTTTTATTATACCTCTATTTAGCCCGCTCTTGGAACAGAAAAATTATCTACAATCATCTTTGCTATTTTGCCAAATAATGGAGCTGCTGCGGCCGATCCGGCATAACCTGGAACATTCGGTTCATCTACCCTGATCATAATTACATACTGTGGAGTATCGCCGCCGAGATATCCAACAAAAGTACCGTTGAATCTATCTTCATAATAACCACCATTCGGGTTGGCGACCTCTGCTGTTCCAGTTTTACCCCCAACGCGGTAGCCCGCCTGGTCAACATACGGATATCTTTTATCGACACTATTTTCATGCATTGACCTGAGTGTGTCAGACACTTCCTTGCTCACGACCCCGTCTTTTTTCAGATAGTTAGTATTCTCATCGTCTGCAGGCTCAACTAAGTGAGGCTGCATGTATTTACCGCCATTAATGGTTGATGAAAACGCTGCTGCCATCTGAACGGGTGTAACTGTAAAGCCTTGCCCAAAAACAGAGTTGGCATACTTAATATTCCTACCAAATCCCTCCATCGGATCCGGTACAACTCCTTCGGCCTCGTATCCTTGCTCAATACCTGTTTTTTGTCCGAACAAGTATCGATTATGCATATACTCGTACCAAGTTTTTCGAGCTTGTTCATTTATCTCGCCCCCGCCAAGCTGCTTTAAAACATATATAGCGCCGGTGTTTAGAGAGAATCTTAAAATATCTGCGATAGATCGGGTTTGTGGGCCACCATCTTCTTCAACGTTCCTTACTGTCGCTCCATCAATCTCATATTTTGCCGGGTCATAAAAAGTAGTATTAGCGTTTATAACTCCTTCGTTTAGTCCCGCCGCAACGGAGAGGGTTTTCATGGTTGAACCAACTTCTAAAGGTGAACTGACCGCGTCATTTGTAAAAACACTTGCGTCTTCTACTTTCGAAAATTCGCTAGGATTATAAGTAGGTAAATTGGCCATTGCCTTAATCGCTCCAGTATTTGGATCCATTATTATGACGCTACCAGATTTTGATTTAACCGATTTTAGGTGCTCACCGAGTATTTCCTCAGCCTTTTTTTGCATACCAATATCAATAGTTAGCTTTATACGCTGGCCCGGCTCTGGGTCCTTTAGTATATTGTCCTGATTAGATACGAGGGGTACTCCTCGAGAATCCGTAATAGCTTTCAGCTGTCCTGGTTTACCTTTTAGTTTCTCGTCCAAAAATTGCTCAACACCATATGTGCCCTGGCCTTCATCATTAACAAAACCAAGTATTTGCGCAGCTAGAACTCCCTGAGGATAGACTCTAACCGATTCTGTTCTGAGTCCAACACCTTTAATATCAAGGTTTTCTATTTCATTTTTTTTATCTGAACCTAATTTCTTGGCCAGCACAGCATAACGAGTTTTTGCATTCATCTTTGACTCGTACTCACTCGGATTACCACCAGTAATTTGAGCCAATTTTTCAGCTGTACCCTTGATATCCTTAACATAAACCGGATCTGCGAATAAGGTATACACCTCTTCATTTAGAACTATTGGGACTGTGCTTGAGCCATCATGAGCCTCAATAACACCTCTCTCGGCCGGAATTTCGTACTCTTTTAGCTGACCTCTCAAGGCCGCTTCTTTGTACTGCTGATGTTCAATTACTTGAATGTAAAATAATCGAACAACAAAAGTAGCCAAAACGAAAATCAACAACCCATACCAGATGTCGAATCTTAGGTTGCTGAATGAAATGCGGGAGATTTCTCGTTTTTGGGGTCGCATAACCGCCTTTCTTTATTATTCAGAGCTTTCTACTGAACAGTTGCCGTTGGTGCTACCGTGACTAGGCTCTGTGAGACCGGACTATTAGCCACCCTATCCATGGACTGCAACCTTGCGGCGCTTAACTCCAGCTGATCATGTTCTTTTTGCAGAGCTGCCTGTTCTTTTTGCAAGCTATCTATTGTATAACCGTTGGCGTTAGTTTTTGTAACTTGAGTTAAATACATTAAGCCAAGCAGGCAACTTAAAATCACCAGTACGATCGTATTGCTGACTGGGCCAATTACCTTAGCTTGATTAGCCATACTAACCGCATTTTGATGGCGGGAGGCGAAACGTCTTCTGCCTACTGCTACCGAACTTGAGTATGTCATTTTGTCTATCCTTTTTATTTTTGTTTTTCTTAGCGCCCAGCCCGCCTCAGGGGCGGACTGAGCTCTCGCCTAGATTACGCGAACGCGTACTTTGTAGGCTCGGGAGGTACCTTTTATATGTATTGGCATTGGCTCCCTTTCTTTGTTTTTATTTTCGCTGCGCGACACGAAGCTTAGCGCTTCTGGCGCGCGGATTAAAAACAACTTCATTGTCGCTGCTCATGACAGGTTTTTTTGTCACAATTTGCAGCCTGGCGTCATACCGTTCTCCTCCATATTCTTGAAACGCTTGTTTAACCAAACGATCCTCAAGACTATGGAACGATATAACCCCTAGCCTGCCCTTTGTATTCAACAATTCTATCCATATAGGTAAACTGCTGGTCAAAAGCTCTAGTTCCTTATTTACAGCTATCCTAATGGCCTGAAAGACTTCTGTGGCTGGATGAGTGCGTTTTTTCCTTCGAACCACCTGAGCGACTGTTTCAGCCAGTTCAGTAGTGGTCTGATAGGGTCTATTCTCGATAATATGTTTCGCAACCTTCTTGGCGTTGGCTAATTCCCCATATTTTTTAAGAATTTTGACCATTTCATCCTCAGAAGACTCATTTATTAAGTCTGCTGCTGTTGTTTTTTCGCGTGGGTCCATTCTCATATCCAATGGCCCTTCGTTCATGAACGAAAATCCACGCATTTGATTGTTAAGGTGCTCTGAGCTTACGCCCAGGTCTGCCAAGATAACATCGAACTTTTCCCCTTCGCTTGCAAGCTGCTTGCTGGCTGTTAGAAAATCGTCGTGTATAAAACGGACGTTCTCCTTACCTGCAAACACGCTTTTCAGCGTTTTGATAGCTTCTTCGTCTCTGTCGACTAGCACGGCCTGACCCTTTTCCCCAATCTTATCCAAGATTAGAGATGAATGGCCTCCGTAACCAGCCGTTAAGTCTAGGTATCTCTCGCCTTTTTTAGGCTGAAGATAATCCAGAACTTCCGACGCTAAAACCGGAATGTGTTTTTGTTTTGGCATTTTTGGTGTCTTGCTTTTTGTTTTTGTTTTTGTTTTTTACAAGGTCACCTACTCAGCAGTCAGTTTTTTGTTTTTTTGTTGTTTTTGTTTTTGTTTATATGTTTTCTCGTCATTTGACTTATATATTCGATTTAAAAAATCGTAAGAATGTCAGACGACTGATAACGAAAACATATTAGAGACTTATGTGTGAGGTGGAGTTTTGGGAGGTGTTTTAAATAGAAAGAGCGAGGGTTTTTTAAGTGGTTACCCTTTAATTTCCACTTACTGACTGCCGAATAGCTGACCCCAAGCTTCGTACCATATAATCCTGCTGTCCGGCTAGCCGGCCACACGATTATACTTTCGATGTATTGCTGCGTCAGATTCTGCGATATTCCTTCGTCGTATTAGTATACGATTCAGTCCATTTCTCGAATCTTCCTTGCACTACGCTCGAATACGTAACTTGGACGTATGTTTTTACTTTGCTATTTTTTGTTAATGTACCAGGATCACCTGACTGACTTGTTGGCCTCTTCTGGTGTCATAAGACGCCAGTACTGACCCACTCCAACAGCAACTAAATCACGATCGATACCACTGTAGTCCAGCAGGTGCTGTTCAATAGTGATACGACCTTGCTTCTCATCCAGAGATGTCGCGACCTTTCCGGTCCGAAACCTAACATTCAGATCAGCAATCTTCTCATCGAGAATATCGCCGTCTAGCTTTGGCTCTACTCGCATATCCCAAACGTTCTTGGGATATAGGTGCAAATATTTGCCAAAACCTCTGGTGAGGACTGCTCCGGAGGCAAACTGATCACGTAGCTCAGGCGGAATAGTCAGCCTGCGCTTCTCGTCTAGTTTCCTCTCAAAGTAGTCTACTGTTGCCATAAGATATTTTTTTACGTAGTGGTTTTTATTTTTGGCGCTATAGTTTTGTAAACGCTTCCATCGCAAGATAATTGGTTTTGATTACCTACGATTACCCACTTTCATGAGTTTACTACCCACGGCTCCCCACAGACAAGAGTATTTTAGGTGTTTTTAAGAGAAAATACCCACACTTTTCCACAGAAATAACAGATACTACTATATATAGCGTTAGTGGTGGGTTAAGGACACTAGAACTACTGTTCTTCTATGAAACGTTTACTTCTGAGAGATCTTTAATTTTGATTACATTTTTTGGCAATTTCAGGTCCTCGGTGAATTTAGAAAAACGATCTATCAAAAAACCAGCACCGATTTGGCTAGGAAAGTCTATGAAGGCCTCTCCCCGATCATCTACAAAAACAAATTTTTCATATTCATGAAGTCCATCTAATTCAGGCTTCAGATAATTTCCTTGCACCCATCCTGCGATCACTCGTGATTTATACCTATCCTTTACGATCACATAAGGCTTTTTAATCAGTCCTGCAGCCTGCAGTTTTAGCTTTTGCCAATCATCATCCACACCATGAGTCAGGAACATATAATCATATCCTCCTGAATTAAGCCTCTTCAACAGATCAGCGGAATCAGGAAACAATAATCTATTATTGGCCGCAAGTTCACAAAATCTGGCCTTAAAGATCTCAGTATCGGAGTGGTGATCGGCTATAAATTTAAATGGACTGTAAGCTGTTCCTCTAGCCTGCAAATCTTGCTGGTCTTTATATATCTGATCAAAATCAATTCCAAGCTCTTCGCAAACCTGCTTTGTAATCTCCATTACTTTATTTACATCTGAAATGGTTCTATCTAGATCTAATATGTAAAGAATGTTCCTATTCATTTTCTTCTCCTGCCAGAGAGGTTAGGATCTTTGCAACCTTATCCTTATCATGCCTGAATTTTGATCTTAATGCTGCAATTTTATCGTTTGGGTTTGGCTTCGCCTCTTCGTCATCTAGTATATCTATCCCTATTAATTCATAATTGGAGGTTTGAGGTAATTCGGTAAATTCAACCTGCGATTCACCCGGTTTTAGCCTATCTTCCGATATAAGCGCAGTGTTGTATATAGCAATATCAACCAAATCCGCACCTACTAGCCTCCCAATTTCTGATAAATAATCTAGCGGAGTAAAGCCTTCATTTTGGATATTAATGTTTGTAAGATTGGACATGAAAACAACTTTGGCATTTGAGTCGTTAAGGGCCTGGCCAACACCTTCTACAAGTAGCGCTGGAAGTATTGAGCAATAAAAATGACCAGGCGCAATAACTATCAAATCTGCTTCATTAAGCGCCTTTGATGCTTGAGAGCTGAGTGTTGAATTTGGTGCCAATTTTAATACTGATTTTTTGTTAATTTCAGCAGTAGCAATATCATGGACACCAAATATAGTTCCACTATCTTGTTCCAGTACTAGATTAGGATTTGAGTCTGTCACGGGCACTATATTTACTTTCACTCCAAGGGCTTCTTTAGCAATATTTATACTTTCCTCGATACTTCCACTCATCAGCTGTCCAGCTGCTAAAAATAAATTGCCTAGGCTATGACCATCCAGCTCACCACCAGAAAATCTGTAAGAAAATAATTCCCTTAACTCCTCTGAATCTGTTAAGCGAGCCAGGCTCTGTCTAATATCGCCAACGGCCGAAACACCAAGCTCGTCGCGCAATCTTCCAGTTGAACCGCCGTTGTCAGCCATGGATATGATTCCAGAAAGATCAAAGTCATAATCCTTCAAGGCAGACAAAACTACGCTACTGCCATGACCGCCGCCTATTACAGTGATTTTTTTCGCCAATTTAAACCTTTGGGTCGTAACCCATAATTACTCGCTCGCCCTCTTCGCCAATATACTTATAGCCAAAAGACTCGTAGGCTCTTCTGGCGGCAACATTTTCTGACTTAAAGTCGAGCCAAATTTTCTGCCCAGGATAATACTGTTCCACGTCTTTGTGAGACGAAATCATAAACGACTTTGACAGCCCTTTGCCAACATAACCTTCATAAAGCCTAATGCCAAAAGTAATATTATATTCAGAATCAATATTTGGGTTTATGCGCTCACCAAACCAAATAATTCCAGCCACTTCCCCGCCATCAAGCAAAAGATAAATTATGCGTTTTTTACTGGAAGTCCATTTCTTATATGCCTCTCGGCTGGCAAATCTACCCTTAGCATCCTCATCGCCTTCAAACTCTAAAATATGCGGCTGAAGCGATTTGTTAATCAGCTGGTCAACAAATTCTACTGGTAATTCCTCTGCTTTAAAAACACCAATTTGGAGATTAAGTTCTGATAATTTATCTGGTAAGTCAGATAATTTTTTCATACTTAATATTTTAACCTATCTAGCCACTCGGCGAACCATTTTGCACTAGGACGAATTGTTCTTTTCATATTTTTCTCCCGATCTACATGCACTAGTCCGAACCTAGGCCACCAACCAAATGACCACTCGAAATTATCTAATAAACTCCAGTGGAAATAACCTCGTACATCCACGCCCTCACTCAAGGCTCGTTCCATAGCCACAACGTTCTCCTCTATCCACCACTGTCTGGACGTATCGTCTGCGTCCGCTATTCCACTCTCTGTAACAAAAATTGGTTTTTTAAACCTAGCCCAGGTCCGGAGAATTATTGGGTAAAGCCCTTCTGGCTCGGCGTACCAGCCTAGATCATTTACTGGCACCTTGGGGTTGTCGCGCTTACCAATACCGGTGTAATAATCACTAAAATAATAATTTACACCCACGAAATCCATATGTCTTTTAATTCGTTTTAGGAACCACCAATTCCAAACATACCTCATGACCTTAGTCGACATTTCATCAAAAAAGTTATGAGGACGTTTAGCCTGAATATTGGCTAGGATGGCAGCCATACCGATCTGCGCTGATGGCTTTTGTCGCTTAAATATTTTATAAGCACGTTTGTGGGCCTGGGCTAAGTTCCAGTATACAATTGCAAATTTATCAAAATTCTTTTGGTTGGGCGGCCACTCACCCAATATGTAACCAAAGCTAGCATAATTGCTTGGCTCATTAAGGGTCAGAACGTACTCAACATCATCCATTAGCTCCGCAGCAACCTTCTTAATAAACCGATCCCAATATTTAAGATTTTGTTTTTTCTCAAAACCACCTTTATCTGTAAACCATACAGGTAAAGTCCAATGCCAGGTGTTTAAGAACGGTTCGATCTTGCGCTTTCTAAGCTCTTTTATATAGTTTTTGTAGTGATAGATTGCTTCTTCATTCCACTTCCCTTCTTCTGGCTCAATCCTGGACCACTCTATGGAAAAACGAAAAGCATTCATGTTAAGTTCAGTTAATAGATCGAAGTCTTCTTTATATCTGTTATAGTGATCAACTCCTTCGCCAGAAACGTAGTTACCAGGCTCTTCAGCGTCTGAGCTAATCTTGAAGCATTTTCTAGCTCCCACACCGTCCATTGGTTATGATTCCCTCCCTCGACTTGATGCGCACTTGTACTAGCTCCCCAGAAGAAGTGTTTTGGAAAAACGTCGGTGTTTTTTTCTTCTTTCATTTAATATTTTGATTATCTCTATTTGTATTAATATTCACTAAACCCATATTATACTGTAAAATTGCTTTTTGAATGCACGTTATTTCCATAGATCAATTCAATCGCGAAAATCTGTTTGAGTTATTTGAAAGAACAAAGAAACTAGAAAAAATATTTTACTCTAAGGACGGTCGTTTAGAGCTAGCTAAAAAGCATCGTGATAAGCAGATCTGCACTCTATTTTATGAACCATCGACCCGTACCCGTTTGAGCTTCGAAACAGCAGGTTACAAATTAGGTTTTGGAGTGGTCAGCACCGAAAGCGCTGGTGAATTCTCTTCCGCTTCTAAAGGTGAGACTATTGAAGATACAATCCACGTGCTAGATGAATACAAGTTTAGCGCTATCATTATTCGACATCCAGAAACCGGTATGGTAGGACGTGCTGCTAAGGTAGCCAAAACTCCCGTAATTAATGCTGGTGACGGCAAGGGTGAGCATCCTACTCAATCTCTTCTAGACCTATATACAATCTACTTTAACTTCAATCGTCTTGATAATTTGACGGTAACTATAGGTGGCGATTTAAAATATGGACGCACCGCAAGATCATTGGCCAAAATTCTTTCTAAATTTGATGGTAATCACATTAAATTTGTATCAACAAAATCACTTGCAATTGACAAAGATATTAAAGATTTCTTAAAGAAAAACGATACAACATTCGAAGAAATAACAGATATAGAATCTGGTATTAAAGATTCTGATGTTGTTTATTGGACCAGACTACAAAAGGAGCGCTTGGCTGAAAGTGATAAACATTTAGCCAGCGGTTTTGTTATAGATAAAAAAGCCATGAGACTCATGAAAAAAGATTCTATACTGCTACATCCACTGCCAAGAGTTGATGAAATAACTATCGGTGTAGACGATGACCCTAGAGCCAAATACTTCGACCAGGCGGGCAACGGATTATTCATCAGAATGGCACTGCTAGACCAAATAGCTTCCGAAGAAAACTAATTAAGTCTTAAGTAATATTGTCGTTTGTTTTCAGGTAGTTTTTCTATAGCGTATCTGAGCATAGTCCGTGGCATATGAACAGCATTTTTGTTCAAAAAATCTAGTAAAATTTCTTCGCCGTCGCGAGATCCTACTTCTCTTAGCATCCAGCCGACTGCTTTATGTATTAAATCATGGTCGTCATTTAACAGCTTCTCAGCTATTTCTATGCAGGTCGATGCATCGCCCAGTTTTATAAAATAAAATGTCGATATAACCGCCACCCTCCGTTGCCAAATATTTTCGCTCTCGGCCAGCACAAAAAGCAAATCACGCGGCCTATCAAGCAAATATGGACCAACTATTTTATGTGCTGAAGTATCTACGATATCCCAGTTATTCACCCTGCCGCTATAAACGTTCTTGAGATAAAAATCATACACTTGTTTTTGGTTCTTTTGGAATTGATCTGTAAGTATAATGACCGCTGCCAGTCTATGCTCATGAATAGGACTATCTAATAATTTTTGAACCTCGCCTAAGGGTAAATCCTTAAAATCCTTGCAGACCTTTCTAGTTATGGGCACTCTTACTCCGATAAATTGATCGCCTTCACCATATTCACCCTCACCACTTTTAAAGAATCGTGATGAATGTGCCGATATTTGATCATCGGCATATTTAGCCAACTCTGCGACAAAATCTTCATATTTCATATGTACTAAGTCTATAATACAAGCAACATGTTTGGAGCAGGCAAAAAGATAAAAGGACCGACCAAAAAAAGAGATCTTATAGCAATCTTACTTACTCTTCTATTGCTGATCCTGACCCCCATAAATACTGATATATCGATCGGTCATATGCTTTTCATGGGACTAACTCTAAGCCTTGCCATAATAATTCCATACTACATCTACAAAAATGATGCGGCGGCGCGCATAAAGTTTCACTACCGCTTAGATTCTGGGTGGAATATAAGTAATTACAGCTACGTTTTACTCGCAGCGATCATCGGCTATTTAATCTTTCCATTTTATTTTTCAAGCACGGGTGCTTATACGAATTGGCCAAATCCTGAAAATAATCTGCAAATTTTATTATTATTTATTGGCACAAATGCCCTGGGTATATGGGATGAGCTATTTTTTGTTAATACCTTACTTGGCATTTTTAAACGTTATGTGAAGTTCTGGGCTGCTAACATTCTGCAAGCTATTTTATGGACGGTATTTTTGTACGAGCTAGGATTTGTCGGATGGATTCCTCCTTTAATCTTCATCTTCGCACTTATCCAGGGCTACACTTTTAAGGTTACTCACTCTTTAGGATTTTTAATCGCAGTACATTTAGCTATAGATTTTATGCTCTTTTTAGCCATTCTAGATGCACATGGCAGGCTAGCAGCTGACTTGTTTATCACGAATTAGATTTGGCTTTAACGAGCCTCATGTACTCTTTAAATGTAGTGTAAGTTTTTGGGTCTTTTACCCTATCTACAAAAAGCCTTCCATTTAAGTGGTCAACTTCGTGCTGGATTACTTGGGCAAGTAGGCCATCAAAAATCTTTTCACGTTTTGCGCCTTTTTCATCATGATATTTTAATTTTATTTTTTTATATCTAGGTACTTTTGCAAATAAACTGCTGTTAATAGGTCCGGCGCTTATACACCCCTCCCACATCTGTTTTCGCTGACCAAAATTAGTAATTATTTCTGGGTTAATCAACGTGAGTTTAACCTTATTTTCCTCGGGTCTATTTGGTGTTGGCCTGATTAAAATAATTGCGACTGCTAAGCTTTCACCCATCTGTGGTGCCGCTAGGCCAACCCCATGTTTTTTGGAAGACAAAAAATCTGTCATATCTAGAATTAATTTCTGAATTCTTTCAGATTTAATCTCTGCTATAGGAACTTTTTTTGCAACAGTCCGAAGAACAGGATCACCAAACTCAGATATCTTCATTGATAGACTTGGTGAGCTGCAAGGCTGCAACCATATGCTCACCTCCTAGATTCGCTCGAGATTTAGCTTGTTCTTCGTTAGCGCAAGTCAAAATCCCAAAACCGATCGGAACATTATAATCTAGCTCAACTCTGAGTATTCCCTCCGTTACAATCTTGCACACGTAATCAAAATGCGGCGTTGCGCCCTGGATAACAGTTCCGATCGCTAGTAAACAATCGTACTTTTTAGACTCTGCTAAGGCCTGCAGGGCAACCGGTATCTCGGCGCTCCCAGCGACCCTCAGAACGTTAATATTATCTTTTGTAACTTTATATTCTCTCAGAATTTTTAGAGCGCTCTGCAGAGACTCTTCCGTAATATGCTTATTAAATTGAGCAACAACTATACCTACGCTGTATTTACTAGCGTCAAAAGCCTCAAAATCTCCCGTATTCGCATACTGCATTGATATTCAGTATAGCTTACTTGGAGATAATTTTAGCGACGTATTTGCCAATGATGTCGAATTCTAAATTTACTTTCTGGCCTTCTTGCCAATTGCCAGCAGTAGTATTTTGAAGCGTAAAATCAACTAGACTAACGCTAAATTTATCCTCCCCCACATCAAAAGCCGTCAGGCTAATTCCATCAACGCATATCGAGCCCTTTTCTACTATCAGGTTCTTATTTTGGGCTGGAAAAGAAATTATTACTACTGTGCCATTTGGATTTTTCTGAATCTTTAACACATTACCAATTGTGTCCACATGACCCTGCACAATATGGCCATCTAGACTCTCGCCTAACTTTGCGGCAGGTTCAAGATTTACATCTCCGCCAATCTGCAGGCCATCTAAATTGGATTTTTTGAGTGTCTCATCCATCACATTTGCTTCGAAAGCCCCACCCAAAATTTTTGCTACAGTCAGACAAACTCCATTGCAGGAAATCGAGTCACCTGCACTAACCTTAAAATCATCAGGAATGGAAATTACAAATTTAACATTTGCTCCGTCTTGCCTATCTATAACTTTCCCAGTGGCACGTATTATCCCAGTAAACATCTATTTATTAAACCATTTCCTTGCGTCTACTTCATCCTTTTTCATCTGACTTACAAGCTCCGCCTCGCTCGTAAAAACTAGATTATCACGCAGCTTTTCAGCAATTTCTACACTTAGCTCACAGCCGTAAAGATCAATTTCCGGAAAATCTAGTATATGGCTTTCTAGCCTATGATCTACCTCCCCTACCGTCTGAGCCTTTCCAATAAATACAAGCGATGGCATTTTTCCTGAAAATAATTCTTCAATTTTTTTATTCTCAGCCGAAATCAGAGAAGTATATCCAACAAATAAACCATCAACCTCTTTATCTGAGATCATCATGTTAGCCGTAGGATAACCAAATCTGGTTCCATTCCGCCGATTCGGCACTACCTTGCCTGAAAACATCCTATTTAGCACAGTTCTAATTCTAGCATTATTTAGTTCAATATAATTGTATTTTTTCTAAATAAGTTTTATAATTATACCGATGACGCTGGGAAGACAATTCGAGGCCTACCCGCACACTGCCGAAGGGTTTGTGCTAGTTGAAAACGGCAATTCCAACTTTGCAAGTGCCAGAACAAAGCAAAACGGTCTTTTTGCTATAGATATTATTAATTCTTTTGTTATTATTGCTCGCGATTCAGAGGCTCAAAGTGCTCACATGGGAGTATTCGAACTCGCCGGACGAGACGAAGAAGCCTATGAAGACATGATGGAAGAAGTAAAAGCCACAATGCAAGGAAACATACCTATTGAATTTTGGATTGGGGGCGGAGCAATTAAACAAAATTCAGCTAGCCAAAACCCTTTAAGGCAAGCAGCCATGGAGAGAGAAAAGATTGTGCTAAGAACAGCGCAGCATGTCCCCCGATCCTCCATTTTTACTAACTGGCTAGAACCAGGCGTTAGACTAGACCTTGTAGCACTAGACCTGAGAAACCAAACTCTTGAATTTGTAGAAAAAAATATACAAACAGAATCAGCCTAAGCAAAATTTAACATAATTATTCCCGATCTGTTTTATCTAAATATTAGGTATGTAATGGTTGCCACTGAGGCAGTAACTATAGTTCCCCACGCCATATCTACGACGGTAAGAACAGCTGGCCAGTTTTTAAGAGTCGCATGGTTCGTCAGGTCGTACGTCGCATACATAACAAAGCCCAAGATAGCTCCCTTCAGGGCAACTTCCCAGATGCTACTCTGTCCATTTATAGCCGGGTAAACAACGAAATAAATAATCGCAAAGATGTATATAAGGTAAAAGGTTATCGCCACTGTAAAGTTTGGTTTATCCGCTAGCAAGTGACCTATCTTTGACTTATAAAAACCATTGGCTACCACCGAAAGCCATATTGCATCAAATAGCCCGAAAAGTCCTAACGCTACTAAATACGCATAAGCGAAAGTCATAACTTAATGATACCAAGGTTTGTCGTAAAAGTTATTTGATTTTTCATAACTTTATTGCTAAATTGAACAAGTAA
>JACRNE010000009.1 GCA_016219345.1 Candidatus Saccharimonadota bacterium | reverse complement strand
TTTGATAAGTATTTTTCTGTCTGGAGGCCTGATCTAACATTTTCTATAAAGCCACCTTGTTTTTGAAGATTTTCGGCAATGTCTTTAGCGTTGAAGGTAATACTGGTATAGAAAAATGTGAAAACAAATACCAAAAGAAAGTATGTAATCGGATAAATATATGATTCCCAACTATTGGCTACGAATGTGTCCGCCGTTGGTGTCTGGAACCAAGCCACCAGCTGCGCGCCGATCTCTTGCATTCTAAGCGAAGAACTTGAGGTCATAATCTGTCCAATAAAGCTAGGAACGCTCAAAAAAGCGACGGCAAAGATAATAGGTACAACTCCGGCACCAATCAACTTAACAGGCAAAATAGTCGTAACACCTCCGTAAGTACGATTTCCCTGAACACGTTTAGCATAATGCACCGTTAACTTTCTGGCGGCTTCGTTAAGCTTTACCACAATTACAATGGCCGCTATGGTTACCGTCGCCAGGATCAGGAACAACTTAAAGCTAGCAAAGTTAATTGGAAGTTCATTTCCAAATAGCTGCCACTTACCTTCAGACGTGTTGAATACGCCGCTTACTAGCCCTGCTACTGTCTGAGGCAATGTACTAACAATACCGACTGTAATAAGCAGTGATATACCGTTACCTATGTTTTGTTCTGTTATCAGCTCTCCTAGCCACATAAGGATCATAGAGCCACCAGTAAGAGCACAGACCATCAATATCCACTGCGTGAGCGAACTATTGGCTGTGATATCACCCAGACCAGCCAGTGAGCCAGCTTGTTGTTTAACTATGTAGATAATTCCGATTGACTGGATAATAGCTAGAGGCAGAGGTCTTAGTGTCTGTGAATCGGCTAGCGGAATTGGGATGTGGGCAAGAATTCTAAAAACTACAATGATACCTAGAACAATCAGGATTTTGCGACGCATTTCAGAGTCATAGAGAGACTTCCAAATTAACTTCCAATTCATTCTAGTTTTATTTTCCCCTCGCTTTTTATCAGCTTACTAAAATCATTATACAACAAGCCCTGACCCAAAATAGGCAGTTATTGTTGTTCTTTTGTCTTTTTCGCAGGTCGGCCTAGTTGCTGTGTTTTTTCAAACTTGCCACCAGCTTTTTCAATTGCTTTTATAGCGCCAGATGAAGCACCTTGCAGCTTAACAGTTAATTTTTTGTTAAGGTCACCCTTTAAAACAACTTTGACTTTCACGTAAGGATTTTCTATGAGGCCTTCTTCAGTAAGCACATCTGTATCAATAACAGATTTTTTAATCGAATCTAGCTGACCTGTGTAAACGTTGTAAACTTTTTGCCTATGAGATGTAAAGCCGCGAAGCTTCGGTAACTTCATATAAAGTGGCATCTGGCCACCTTCGAAGCCTGGTCTAACACCACCACTTTTACGTGCGCCCTGGCCTTTTGTACCACGACCAGCTGTCTTACCCTCGCCAGCAGCAATACCGCGACCTTTTCGGGTAGGTTTTTTGAGCTTATTAACTTTTAATTCATTGAACTTCATTTACTTTGCCTTCTTTGTTGTGGTTTTCTTAACTGTCGGTTTCTTGGCTGGGGCTTTTTTCTCGGACTTTTCTGGTGTTTTCTCTACTTCCTCAGCTTTTTTTACAGGTTTTTTAGCCTGAGTAGTTGACCTAGTAACCCATTTATCAGCAGATTCCATTGTTTTTAGGGCATCAACAGTTGCGTAGGAAATGTTTACTTTATTTGATGAACCAAGCGACTTAGATAACGCATTGCTTACTCCGGCTACCTCCAAAATTGTTCGTACAACTCCACCGGCAATAAGGCCAGTACCTGCACTCGCTGGTTTAAGTAAAATGTTTGCACCACCTACTTTAGCCTGCGCATCATGAGGGAAAGTTCCATTATAAAGATTGACGGTCATCAGATTTTTCTTAGCTGTATCTACGGCCTTTGCAACGGCGGCTGTTACGTCAGCGCCTTTTGAGGTTGCAACGCCAACACGACCTTTATGATCACCTACAACTACTAATGCGCGGAACCTGAAACGTCGTCCACCTTTAACCACTCTCGCAACGCGGTCAATATGAAGAACTCTCTCGTCGAACTGTTTCTCTTCCCCAACTAACTGTTGGTTTGGTGATTTTCTTCCTGACTGTCTCTGTTGTTTCTGATCCATACTAGAACTTTAGTCCTTCCTCTCTTGCTGCATCAGCAAAAGCTTTTACTCTACCGTGAAATAGCCTTGAACCTCGGTCAAATTTAACCTGAGAAATTTTCTTCGATTTAGCTTTCTTGGCAATATCCTTACCTACAAGAACCGCTTTTTCAGTCATTGTGCCCTTAGCTTCTTTTTTATCAATAGTACTAGCAGCAACAATTGTAATATGTTTTTCATCATCAATAATCTGAGCTGAAATATTTTTATTACTAATATTTACAGAAAGTCTTGGACGATCCGATGTTCCCTTGACTACGCTTCTTACACGATTCTTGCGTCTAAGTATGTTATTTCTTTTTAATTCTAATCTTCCCATATATCTAACCTATTTTTCCTTACCAGACTTACCGCTTTTTCTAATAATTCGTTCGCCAACGTACATTATGCCTTTACCTTTATATGGCTCTGGTTTTTTAAGTGCACGGATCTCAGCAGCTACCTGCCCGACTCTTTGCTTGCTAATACCACTTATAGTTATAGTATTTTGCTCGACACTAGCGGTAACGTCCTGAGGAACTTTAAATACTACCTCGTGGGACAAGCCTAGATTCATCTTTAAGTCAGATCCTGCAAGATTAACTCTGAAACCCACGCCATTTACTTCAAGCTTTTTTTCAAAACCGGTGCTTACACCAGTTACCATGTTCTGGATTAAAGCCCGCATTAAACCATGGTTTGAACGAGCTTCTCTTTCATCATTTGCTCGAGCCACTAAGATCTCTTCGCCTTCGACGGTCACACTAGTTTGAGGCATAACAGCTTGGCTTAGTGAGCCTTTAGAGCCATTAACTACAACCTGGCCATTCTCTACAGCAAGAGTAACTCCTGATGGTAATTTAACTGGTAATTTACCTACTCGACTCATATTTAATACACCTTACAAATAAGCTCACCGCCTATATGTTCTTTTTTAGCTTTTTCTCCAGTCATAATACCTTTTGAAGTTGAAACAATTACAATACCTCGGCCATTCTTAACGGATGGAATGTCTTTAGATCGTACATACATTCTTCGCCCTGGGCGGCTCATTCTTGTAATCTCAGTGATCGCTGCATTTTTAGCGTCGTCATTGATCTTTACATGTAATTTTTTCTCAATACCTTCGCCGTCTTGCTTAACACTATCAATAAAATTATTACTAGCTAAAAGCTCAGCTACGGCGTGCTTGGTTTTTGAATAAGGCATGCTAACCTCATTTTTATTTACCGCAATAGCATTGCGTATTCTTGTTAGCATATCTGAAATTGGATCTGTTGAAACCATAAACTCTCCTACCAACTCGCTTTCGTTACACCTGGGATCTCGCCCTTTGATGCATGTTCACGGAATGAAATTCTAGACAAACCAAATGTTCGCATATAGCCATGTGGACGACCGGTCTCACTACAACGATTCTTGCGTCTTGTCGGTGAAGAATTCCTAGGCAATAAATGCAGACCCTCGAAGTCACCAGCGGCTTTTAGCTCAGCTCGTTTTTCGGCATATTTATCAATCATTTTGATGCGTTTTTTGTCTCTTGCGACTATCGATTTCTTAGCCATTATTTATTCTCCTTCTCAAATGGCATGCCAAATTTCTCCAGCAATGCCTTCGAATGATTTTTATCCTTAGAATTCACGACTAGCGTAATCTGCATTCCGTGTGGTTGTGATGTTTCTTCAAAGCTAAGTTCTGGGAAGATTGACTGATCATTTAGGCCAATGCTGTAATTGCCCTGAGAATCAAAAGACTTAACGCTAACGCCGTGGAAGTCTCGGAGTCTTGGAAGTACTAGATTCACTAATCTGTCTAAGAATTCATACATATAATCACCACGTAGAGTGACTTTCATGCCAATCTTATTACCTTCACGTAGTTTAAAGCTCGCTATGCTCATTTTTGCGTAAGTGTTAATCGGTTTTTGTCCGGTTATCTTCGTTAGCGTATTTTCAGCAACCTCGAACATTCGTTTGTCGTCTTTTTGCTTACCCAAACCAACAGCCACAATTATTTTCTCTAGCTGTGGCACATCATGAATATTCTTAAGAGCCAGTTCTTTTTGAAGGTCTTTGCAGTAGGACTCCTTATAAGCTTTTTTCAATGGAGGCATAGCATAATCAGTCTTGGTTTTAGTTTCTGACATTACTTGATCTCCTTTCCATTGCTTTTAAATATTCGAGTCTTCTTACCAGCTTTGTCTAACTTAAAGCCGACTCTACTTGGCTTTTTAACACCAGTTCCAACAATCCCTACCTTACTAACCCAAATTGGCTTAGTAACTTCTATAATTCCACCACGAGGATGTTTTTTATCAGGCTTGATGGCTTTTTTAACTACATTTATGCCTTTGACTGTAACTTTGTTTTCTGTTGGATGAACAGCCTCTATAACCCCAGTTTGACCTTTGTACTTACCAGAACGCACCATTACTGTGTCGCCTTTTTTAAGCTTGATCTTGAATATAGTTTTACTCATTACAGTACCTCCGGAGCTAAGCTGATTATCTTAGCGTAGCCTTGGTCGCGCAGCTCTCTAGGAACAGGACCAAAGATTCTGGTAGCTTTAGGAAGTTTGTCATCCCCGATGATTACAGCAGCGTTATCGTCAAAACAAATAGTAGAACCGTCTTTTCGCTTTATAACGTTCTTGGTTCTAACAACAACAGCTCTAACGACTGACTTTTTCCTGACGTTACCAGTGGGACTTGCCTGCTTTACGGTAGCTACTATCTGATCCCCAACTTTAGCGTAACGACGACGAGTACCACCAAGTACACGGATACAAAGAATTTCCTTTGCTCCTGAATTGTCACATACAACTAGTCTTGATTCTTGCTGTATCATTTACTTTCCTTTTCCTCTTCTTCGTCGTCTTTCTTAGACTTTTCTTTGGCTGTATCATCGCCTTCAATTATCTTCTTATCTTCTGTGGTTAATGTAGCTCGGTCTACAATCTCGTTTAGTACATATCGTTTCCTGGCCGACAGCGGTCTGCTTTCAGAAATTACGACCTTGTCTCCAACCCTACATTCGTTCTTTTCATCATGAGCCATATACTTACTAGAAACTGTGTATTGCTTCTTATATAGAGGATGGGTCAATCTCCACTGACAAGTTATAACTATTGTTTTATCTCCAGCTATTGAACTAACCGTACCAGTAATTGTTTTCGCCATTAGATCTTCTCCTTCGCAAGTTGTTCGCTCATGACAGTTAGCATTCTGGCTAGTTGTTTGCGCTTAACTCTTATGGCTCGTACATTGGTTGTTTCACCCATGTGCATTCGGCGTCGAAGTTCAGCAATCTCAACTTTCACATCACTAACTTGTTTTATTAAGTCTTTAGTTTCCATTTTCCTTATCTCAGTAATTTTCATGATTCTACCTCACGCATAACAAACTTTGTTTTAACAGGTAGTTTGTGAGCAGCAAGTCTCATAGCCTCACGTGCAGTTTCTTCATTAACTCCTTGCATTTCAAACAAAATAGTTCCACGACGTACTTTCGCAACAAAAAATTCTGGTGAACCTTTACCACCGCCCATCTTAAGACCCAGAGGCTTACGGGTCACAGGCGTATGAGGGAAAATTCTGATCCAAATTTTTCCACCACGTTTAATGTAACGGGTCATCGCCTGGCGAGCAGATTCAATCTGTCGGCTGGTGATTCTCTCATTACCAAGTGACTGCAATGCATACTGACCGAAGGCAATTTTATCACCACTAGTAGCAGGGCCTTTGATCCGGCCTTTCATCACTCGTCGGTGCTTCATTTTATTCGGAATCAACATTTTATAGAGCCTCGCCTTTATAAATCCATACTTTAACGCCAATTACACCAGCTGGAGTCTGCGCACGTACACCTGCGTAATCAATATTTGCACGAAGAGTGTGTAGAGGCACGCTGCCTGCAACTTCTTTTTCGCGCCTGGACATCTCAGCACCATTTAGTCTTCCAGCTACCTCGATACGAATACCTTTAGCACCTGCTCGCATGGTTGCGGCAGAAGATTGCTTGATTGCACGACGGAATGAAATTCGTCTTTCTAGTTGATGCGCTATGTTCTCAGCAACCAACTTAGCGTAAAGCTCGGATTTTTTAATCTCTTCGATATTTACTCTAGACGGCACACCGTAAATTTTTTCAATCCTATCTTTTAGGATTTGTGCGCCCGTACCACCGCGGCCAATCACCACACCGGCTTTTCCAGTCGTGATAGTAACGGTTACCAAATTAGGTGAACGCTCAATGTCTACTTTATTAATGGCAGCTCTAGAACCCAATTCTTTTTGGATCATTCGTCTAACTTCAAGGTCTTTAGTTAGGTAAGAAGCGTAGTCTTTTTTGGTTGCGAACCATTTACTACGCCAATCTTTATTGACTTGAAGACGGAAACTTATTGGATTAACTTTCTGACCCATTATTTGGACTCCTTCTTATTTGTTTTGGCGGCAGCCGGCTTTTTAGGAGCTCGCTTTTCACCAATAACTGAAACAAATATGTGACTTGATTTTCTCTGATAAGGTAGTGCTCGGCCGTGGGCAGCAGGACGATATCGTTTTAGGCGCGGCCCTGGAGTTACACTAATCAAACTTAGGCTTAGGGTATCTGGCTTTAGGTTGTAGTTGTTCTCTGCATTTGCCTTGGCGCTTTTTATGACCTTGGACACAGTTAAAGCAGAGCGCCTTGGGGTATGTTCCAAGATAGTAAGAGCATCTTGCACTGTTCTACCTCTTACCAAAGCAGCCACAACCTCTACTTTTCGAGGGCTAATACGAACTCCTTTAGCTGACGCTTTGACTTCCATATTACTTCTGCCCCTTTGCTAGTTTGCCGCCGTGGCTTCTAAACTTACGTGTCGGCGAAAACTCACCAAGCTTATGGCCAACCATATTTTCAGTGATAAATACAGGGACATGAACTTTGCCGTTATGAACAGCTATGGTCTTGCCAACAAATTCAGGTGGAATAGCACTAGAGCGAGCCCATGTCTTAATAGGAGTACGTCCATCTCCAGAGGCTAGTACCTTTTTCATCAATTTTGGATCTACAAATGGTCCTTTTTTCAGACTCCTAGACATACAGACCCCTTTCTTTCTGATCGGCCAGTGCAGATGTATAACCTCTGGCTTGAGAATCATTAAAATCACTATGCCCGGGCCCTTCCCATCTCAACTCTGAATATCGATTATGTGCAGATGATGGAATACCGTATACCGGGTCTCCTATCGAACTTTTTTGAAGCATTACTGCAGAATAACCGATAAGTTCTCCTGCTCGCTTTATACCAAGTAACTCCACTAAAGTATCGACTTCTTTAGCGTCTGCAGGAAAAACTGGCTCAGTTCTTTGTTCTAATACCTCTAATACTTCGGTCATTGCCTATCTCCTCTTACTTTCATGACGGCTCTTTACTATAAATTTAGTTGTACTCTTACGACGACGCGTCTTAAATCCAAGTGTCTTTTGGCCCCAAGGCGTCTTAGGCGCTGAACCGTGATTCTTACCACCACCAATACCGTGACGTCCACCGTCACCACCACCGTGTGGGTGATCAGCGGCATTCATCACAACACCACGAACAGTCGGGCGAATACCCTTGTGACGCATGCGTCCAGCCTTGCCGTATTTAATGTTTTGGTGCTGTTCGTTACCAATTACACCAATACTAGCGCTACACTCTACACTAACTTTTCTAACTTCGCCGCTAGGTAGCTTGATCTGGGCGTAGCCTTCTTCTTTGGCCATTAACTGCGCATTTGCACCGGCACTTCTCACTAGCTGAGCACCTCTTCCAGCTTCTAGCTCTATAGCATGGATAACACTACCAACTGGAATATTCTTTAATTTTAAGCGATTGCCATTTTCAATAGGTGCTTCTTCGCCAACGCTTATTTTTTGACCTTGTTTCATCTTAGAAGTAGCCAAAATGTAATAGTATTTACCGTCTTCATCTTTTACTCGAGCGATTCTAGCGCTTCTGTTTGGGTCATATTCTATGTGTTCTACCTTGAGCTTCGTACCCTCAGCAAGGATAAAACTAACATTTCTGTAAAACTTCTTAGCACCGCCAGATTTGTGTCTGGTTGTAATCCTACCTTGGTTATTTCGACCAGATGTTACTCGCTGCTTTGAAATTAAAGATTTAAGAGGCTTTTTGGTAGTTATTGTGTCAAAATCCTGAGAAGACATGCCTCTTCGGCCTGGAGTAGTCGGATTGTAAGTTTTTACGCTCATTTAGACGTCTCCTTCTTGGTTTTTTTGGCTAATTTCTTCTCTAGTTTTTCTTGTTTTTTCTCGGCCTCATCAATACTTGCAAAAATTGGAATAGAATCGCCTTCTTTAACGCGAACATAGGCTTTCTTTACATCAACTCGATTGCCGCTAACAGCTTTTCTTGTGCCGCCAATTCGTATTGAACGAGCTTGCTTACCTTTTAGAATAGATATTCTGACTGTCTCAACCTTTACATCGAACTGAGCTTCGACTGAGCGAGCTATTTCAACTTTATTGGCATCCAAAGGAACGTCAAATGTATAAGTGTTATCACTGTGGCTTTGGCTGTAGCTTTTCTCGCTCATTCTTGGTTTGAGAGGCATAGTTTTAGGCATTACTTCTTACCTCCCAGCCACTTCGAAATTTCTTCCAAGCTGCTTTTTGTGGCCAAAATCATATCAGCATTTAAAATATCGAAAACATTCAGGTATTTGGCTTGCGTCACCTTAACATTTGCAATATTTCTAGTCGCACGATCAATATTTTCAGTCTTTTCCTCGACGATGATTAGCGTACGGCCCTTAGCATCAATTTTCTTTAGAACCTTTACGACTTCGCTAACTTTCCCATCTTTAACGCTTAGAGAATCTATTGAATTCAGCACACCATCTTTAGCGGCTAGGCTCAATGCTTGTTTTACGGCTAAACGCTTTGTTTGGGTTGGAATTTTCTTCGTGTAATTCTCATTGCCAGTCGGACCGAAAGTTATACCGCCACCACGCCAAATTGGGTTATAGCGCGATCCGAAACGAGCGCGGCCTGTGCCTTTTTGTTTCCAGGGTTTTTTGGTACTTCCAGAAACTTCGCCGCGAGTTTTAGTCTTAGCTAAATTAACCCTGCCATTCGCTAAGTAAGCAACGTAGGCGTCTTTAAGTATCTGATGATTCTCAGGAACTATACCGAATACGTCCTTGTTAAGGTTTACTTTAGTGGCAGACTTAGCGCCAGTAGCAGTGTAGGCATTGATACTAGGCATTATTTAGCCCCCTTCAAAATGACAATACTTTTTCTAGGCCCTGGAACTGCACCAAAAACCCCAATGACACTGTTCTCTTTGTCGACTAAAGCGACTTTTAGATTTTTAGTTGTTACGTTAACTGCACCCATTTGGCCTGACATTTTCTTGCCTTTAAAGATTTTTTGAGGATACATAGAGCCAATAGAGCCGGGTTTACGAGTATTGCCTTTGCCGCCGTGGGTTTTACGCTGACGGTGAAAGTTATGTCGTTTAATCGTGCCAGCGAAGCCTTTACCCTTGCTAACGCCAGATACACTTACAACTTCTCCGGAATCAAAAAGATCGGCGTCTAGTTTATCGCCGATCTTTAGATCATCTACTTCGTCTACTCGAATTTCACGCATCACTTTAGCGTTCACGCCAGCAGACTTCATATGTCCCGCCTGAGGCTTTGCAACGTTCTTTGACTCAAAACAACCGAGCTGAATTGCTGTGTATCCATCATTTTCTAGGTTCTTAATCTGGGTAATAACATTTTCTGGTACTGAAAGTAGAGTAACCGCAGCAACACCACCGTCTTCAGAGATGGTAGAAGTCATTCCAAGTTTTCGGGTGATCAATGCTTTCACTTGGCAGCCTCCTGGCTACAGTTATTTATTACCTATCTAGCTCTAGTTTGTATCTAAACTTTTGACAATAAAATCGTGGCGACTTGTGGTTTCTTCCGCCGAGACGGATGACCTGCAGAGCACGCCACTTTTTTAGAACTATCCATACACTTTAGCACACTTTAGCAACAGTAGTCAATATGCTGTAAATTCTACAAACGTTTAGTTTTAGTAGATGTATGTGTGTGAATTAGCCGGCACGACTCTGGTAGAAATTTTCCAGCGTCCACCCCAGTTCATATCACTAATTGTGATCGTACCATCGCCGTTTACGCGCTCAACATAAACTACGTGATTACCGCTTTGACCAATAGCTCCAGCACGTGGTGTGGTACCGGTAGGAATGCCTTGTGCTCTGGCTCTTGATACCCAAGTTGAAGCGTTTCCAAGATTATTTGGCAGATCAGGTCTACGCTGCTTTGCGTAGTATGTGCAATATCCTGCAGTATACGTATTGCCAGTAGAAGATCCTCTAGCTGACACTCTTGCGCTTGGCTGGCTACTAGCTACTGAGCGAGATTTCTTCTTTAGTGGAGCAGCCGGTTCTACTACGCTTGCAGCGGTCTGTCTCTCCGAAAGCTGCTCACTAGCATCCGGAATTATTAATTTCTCACCAACATTTATCATGTTAGGGTCAGCAATATTTGAATTTTTCGCAAATATTCTTTGCCAAGTTGTATTGTGCTTTTCTGCTATCAAAGTAAGCTTGTCGCCTTCTTTTACGACATATTCTACTGGGCTGACCTTTGGCTTAGATGGTTCTGGCATATCATTTAGCCCCATCTGCTCATCGAGAGCATCAGCCACCTTAATTTCACCAAGTGCTAGTTTTTGACTGTCTATTTCAGCGTGTGCTTCGGGACTGTTGGCTGCAAAAATTGCAACACACAAAAACATCCCCGCTAGTGCGGTTAATCGCATATTTATTACCTCCAAATTAGTATTTAATTGCTTGCATAAATGGTTTGGGAAACATGTGTTGGAATCCCAGAATGCGTGCTTTCCACCTCACAAAATGAAAAGGCACGAAAAGACATCATACCCCAGCCAAATTTTATGTCAAGTTTTACTTCTAAGAAGTAATCCGTTGTAAAAAACATATCTAGTCTGCTAAAACTCACTTGAAGTTTTTTAGCACAAGCAACATACTTATATATATGAAGGAAATCTCTGAGCTTCTTTTGCTTGATGACCAAGTAGCTATAGTTACAGGCGGAGCGGCAGGTATCGGGCAAGGAATCGCCGACAGACTGCATGAGGCAGGTGCAAATATCGTAATCGCCGACTGGAATGAACAAAACGCTAATGAACGAGCGGCCAAATTAAATGATTTAAGACCTGAGTCTGCCCTAGCTGTCAAAACAGATGTTAGCAGCAAGCAAGACATAGATAATCTAATCGCAAAGACCATAGAAACTTTTGAGCAGATAAATATCCTAGTTAATAACGCTGGTATTTTTCCAAACCAACCGCTATCAGAAATGTCCGAAGATGATTTTATGAAAGTCGTAAATGTAAATTTACGCGGAGTTTACCTAACTACAAAAGCTGTCAGTGCTCAAATGATTGCGCAAGGAAAAGGTGGAAAAATTATAAATATTACTTCTATAGATTCGCTCCATCCTTCCATGATCGGTCTGGCGCATTATGATGCCAGCAAGCACGGGCTTTGGGGCTTCACTAAAAATACCGCGCTCGAACTTGCCCAGCATAAAATCTGGGTCAATGCTATCGCCCCCGGCGGTGTTGCCACCCCTGGAGTAGCTGCCATGCAAGACCCTAGTAAAATGCCTCCGGGCGTAGACATGAAAGCTATTACGGACGCATTTTTAGCCAAGATCCCCATGCATCGAATGGGCGAACCAGACGATATTGGAAAAGTCGCACTATTTCTAGCGAGCGATATGTCTAGCTATATGACTGGATCACAAATTGTCGTAGACGGCGGAGCCCTACTTAGCTAAAATACTTGGCTTCAACATGTTTTTGGTTGATGCCATTCTCGACATTTTCATAACCAAGACTTTTTAATATGTTGATCGAGGCATTCGATCTACTGCCTGTTATACAGTAAACAATCAATTTTGAGTCTTTTGGAATATCTTTTAATTGAGGAGCACCTGCCATCAGGTCGCTTGGCGGTATGTTGATAGCCCCTTGCACGTGACCTCTTGCGAATTCCTGCGGTTCCCTAACGTCTATAAAGACTATGTTTCCCATAGAGGCGTAATTACATTTTGATTTCGGCGTCACAGCCAGCTGGAAGCGAGAGGTTCATCAATGAATCAATAGTCTTTGGAGTCGGCTCTAAGACGTCAATCAGGCGTTTATGAACTCGCATTTCAAACTGTTCTCGCCCTTTTTTGTACACATGAGGACTTTTAACAACCGTAAAGGTGCTGCGTCTAGTTGGTAATGGAACTGGACCAGCAATTGTAGCGCCAGTTCTAATTGCCGTATCAACAATTTGTTTTGCCGACTGGTCAATTACTTTGTGATCGTAGGCCTTTAAGCGAATACGAATTCGCTGCTTTGTTGCCACTTCTTTATCAGCTGGCTTTTTAGCTGCTGCTTCTTTTGATTTAGTTTCTTTGGCGTCTTCTGCCATAAGGTGTTATTCCTTTCTTCGTTTTAGCGAATCTGCTGTAACATCCGCCTGGGCGGACTTTTAGTCAGCAATATTTTATAGTTCTGATATTATAACAGAGGTAGGTTAGAAGATAAAGCTTGTAATTTTAATAAACTCCAGCAGGAGTGCCTTCTGATGGCTCTTCTTCCTCGGTCGGCTGAGGTTCTTCACCATAAACGGGATCAGAAATTCTCGCAACTATGATTGTTTCATCAAATTTTCCGCCGCTATAGGGAGCGATCCCTTTTGCATTATCGCCAAATCCGGGACAAACTTCTCTTCTTTTTTCAATATTCATAAAGATTATTCTACCTATTATTTTAATTTTGTAAAGTTAATTATATTAATTGTTTTTTCTTACCGCATGCTCTGTTCTTGTGATCGTATCATTTACGAACCCTAGTACCGCTTGTTTGCAGCAGTACGGTAAATTACCGGTTTCTCCCGTGGTAATACTTGAAGGGCCTTTTGCCTCAACTAAGCTTAGCAAGCTCACCCCAAGCCTTCCAGCGTCTCGGACTGGCTCTATATCACTTTTTAGAGCTTCATTAATTCTATTGAATACTTCTGGCTTTGGACAACCAGCACATGAAGAGACAGGCTCACATTCTTCCATAGGCTTTAGTAATCTAACACTTCCTAACCTAAAAGTCCCGGGTAAACCGGGACTTTGTGTGACGACTTAAGTCAGATTGTTACTATTTTACAATTTTTGTAACAACACCAGCACCTACAGTTCGGCCACCTTCACGGATCGCAAAACGTAGGCCTTGGTCCATAGCAATTGGCGCAAGCAACTTAACTTTGAAAGTTATTGTGTCACCTGGCATAACCATTTCTTTGTCGGCTGGAAGTTCTACTTCTCCAGTAACATCGGTTGTTCGGAAGTAAAACTGTGGTTTATAACCCTTAAAGAATGGTGTGTGTCGACCACCTTCTTCTTTAGTAAGGATATAAACTTCTGAATCGAATTCAGTGTGAGGAGTGATGGTACCAGGCTTACAAAGCACTTGACCACGCTCAATATCTTCACGCTCAATACCACGAAGAAGGATTCCGGCGTTGTCGCCTGAACGACCTTCATCTAGGTTTTTCTTGAAAGCTTCAATACCTGTTACAACACTCTTCTGTGTTTCTTTAATACCAACGATTTCTACTTCATCGTTCATCTTCACAATTCCGGTCTCAATACGGCCAGTCGCTACAGTTCCACGACCTTTAATTGAAAAGACATCCTCGATAGGCATCAAGAATGGCTTGTCTAGGTCACGCTTTGGCTCTGGGATGTACTCATCCATTTTAGCTACAAGTTCCATAATAGCGTCTTCGTCAGATGCTGAACCTTCTAGGGCTTTTGTTGCAGAACCCTTGATGATAGGACAATTTTCGTCGAATTCGTACTTAGCTAGAAGTTCACGGATGTCCATCTCAACTAGTTCAACTAGTTCAGGGTCAGCTAGGTCCATCTTGTTCATGAATACGATGATGCTTGGTACGCCAACTTGCTTAGCAAGTAGAACGTGTTCACGAGTCTGAGGCATAGGGCCATCAGCAGCAGATACAACCAAAATTGCACCGTCAACCTGAGCAGCACCAGTGATCATGTTCTTAACATAGTCGGCGTGTCCTGGCATGTCGACGTGAGCATAGTGACGCTTTTCAGACTCATATTCCTGGTGAGAAGTTGCGATAGTAATACCACGCTGCTTTTCTTCTGGTGCGTTGTCAATCTGGTCATAAGCGATAGGCTTGTTAACATCGCTAGGTAGCTTCTTAGCTAGTACAGCCGTGATTGCTGCGGTTAGTGTAGTTTTACCGTGGTCAACGTGGCCCATAGTTCCTACGTTCACATGTGGTTTAGTTCGATCAAAATCTGCCATTTTATAATTTTACTCCTTATGAATTGATAAATTTGACAATTTTAAACGTGAATATAAATAGTACCCACGAGAGTTACCAATGAATTCTACTATAGTCATCAGTCAATGTAAAGTGTTGTTCAGTGGTTTTCCTCGTCTGAAGTTCGCGAGGGTTTATCTTCCTTAGGTGCTCCGTCCTCTGAAAGTCCAAGCTCTTCTATGTGCCTGTCTTGAGCGCTTCTTAATGTACGACGCATCTGTCTCACGACAGGATCAATCAAAGGGAATTCCCCCGTTACTTCACTTGGTTGCCTGTTCCGTTTTCTGCTGGGATCTTTTTCGCCCATAACACCTGCCTCTAAAGTAATCTACTCACTCAGTCCTTATTATATTTATTAGAGACAGAAGCCACAACTGTTTTATTTGATGGGGTTATTACATTATCATTAAACAATAATATTAAGGAGCAATTTTTGCATTTACTCAAAGTCGGAAAAATTAGCAAACATGCAGTTGATAACCTGGATATTCCCGGCTCTAAAAGCTATTCACTCAGAGCTTTATTTATTTCTGAATTATCCAAACAACCCGTTATCCTAAATAATATTCTAGATAGCGATGATACAAGTGCCATGCAAAAAGCGCTTAAAGACCTCCGAGATAGTAAGTCTGATATTTACGTTAACGAGTCTGGAATAACCGCGAGATTTATAACTGCCTTGGCATGCATAAGTCCAGGCGCACAGACAATATACGGAAAACCCAGCTTGAACTCTAGACCTATAAGAGACTTAGTGGACGGGTTAAGACAATTAGGTGCTGAAATTGAATATTTAGAAAAGGATGGTTGCCTGCCAATAAAGGTTAGTAGCGACTGTCTGCTAAAAAGTAATTTAAAAATTAATGGCAGTACAAGCAGCCAATATCTTTCTGCCCTTCTTTTAGTTGCTCCGTTGCTAAAAAATGGCTTAGTGATTGAAGTGGATGATGAGCAAACCTCAAAACCATATATAGATATGACCATAGATATTATGAGCAAATTTGGAGTTGAGGTAGAAAATGACAATTACAAAAAATATGTTGTCAAACCACAGAGCTATGGGTCGGATGAATACACAGTCGAAACAGACTATTCCAGTGCCAGCTATTTCTTTGCAGCGGCTGCGCTGAACAAGTCCAGAGTAGAAATATCTTGGCTATCGCAAGATTCTAAACAGGCAGACAAAAACTTTTTGAAGGTTCTAGAGCAATTCGGCGCGGATATTGAGTTGGACAAAAATTCCGTAGTTGTTACCGGCAAGGAGCTAAGACCGATAACCGTCAACATGAATAACTGCCCAGACCAAGCAATGACTGCAGCAGTTTTAGCCAGTTTCACTCCGGGTAGAACAATTATAAAAGGTATTTCTTCGCTCCGATTAAAAGAGACTGAGAGAATAGAGGCACTTCAAAACGAATTAGCCAAAATGGGTATAAACACTCGCTCAAAAAAAGACAGTCTAACTATATTTGGTGGCAAGCCTAAAGCCGCCCGTATTGACACCTATAATGATCATCGCATCGCTATGTCATTTGCCATAGCTGGTACGAAACTAGACGGAATAGAGATAATTAACCCAGAAGTAGTTAGCAAGACTTTCCCGAGCTTCTGGGAAGAACTTAGTAAAGTTTCAACCATCAAAATACTAGAAAGAGATTACACGAATGTTCTTTTAATAGGCATGCGCGGAACGGGCAAGAGCACAACAGGTAAATTACTAGCAAGAAAATTGAATAAGAAATTCATTGATATGGATAAACACATTGAAGATAAAGAAAAAAAGAAAATCAGAGAAATTGTACTTGAAAATGGTTGGGACTACTTCAGGCAGCTTGAGCATAGCGCGGCTGCGGAAATTAGTAAGCTTAGTGGATATGTAATCGCTTCGGGTGGTGGCATAGTCCTAAACCCAAAAAACATAGAATATTTTAAACAAAATTCAATCGTCGTTTTAATAAATGCTAATCCTCGTATTCTCACTAAAAGAATAAGGAAGGATAAAAATCGCTTAGGACTCACTGAGCAGCCAACTCTTTTAGGTGAGCTATCTGAGGTGTGGAAAGAGCGCAGAAACCTATACTTCTCAGCCTGCGATTTTGTTGTAAAGTCAGATCGATCCAGCTCAAAAAAGGTTACACAACAAATAATTGATAAGATAGATAGATGATTAGCTCAAAAACTAAACTATGCGTGGGTATTGGTGATCCCATAAAACAATCTATCGGCCCCATAGTGTATAACAAAGCTTACGAACAGCTAGGGGTGGCTGATGAATTTGTTTATCTGTCTTTTCTGATAAAGGCCGATGATATTGGTGATTTTATAAAAGGCGCCCGCGCTATGGGTCTGCGCGGAATTACCTGCACAATGCCACACAAAGAAATAGTCATGCCTCACCTAGACAAAATTGACGAGCATGCTAAGAAAATTGGAGCTGTTAACACTGTTGTTAATGATAACGGGATCCTCACTGGCTACAATACAGATTGGATCGGTGCGGTTAAACCTTTAGAAAATGTCACCGAGCTTAAAGGCAAAAAAGTAGCTGTAATAGGCGCCGGTGGAGCAGCCAAAGCGTTCGTGTATGGACTAACAAATGAGGGCTGCGATGTGACTATATATAATCGCACGGTTGAAAAGGCAAAAAGCCTTGCTGAGCAATTTAACTGCAAATACAGCTCATTGGATGAGCAATCAGAAATTAAAAATGCCGATATAGTTTGCAACGCCACATCCGTTGGATTCGTTGGGCAAGATGCTGAGATGCCAATTGATCCAGAAAATTTAAGCCCTAACCAAATAGTGTTTGACGCTGTTTACTCCCCTCTTAAAACTGAGCTTTTGAAATATGCTGAATCTATAGGGGCGAAAACGGTTTATGGTAGTGAAATGTATCTTTACCAAGGCTTTGAGCAGATAAGGCTATACACCGGCCACGAAGCCCCTGAAGAAGCTATGCGAAGCTTTGTAATGGAGTTAATTAATGCAAAGTAAATACTGCCTACCGATAATTAGAAACTCCAAATCTGACGTTATATCTCTTTTAAGAGAAAAGGAGTCAGACTATGGGTATTTTGAGATTTGGATTGATTATATAGAGGATCTAGACGATGAATTTGTAGATGATCTACTTGAAGAATATGAGGATAGGCTTGTTTTTATATTTAGACGCAATGATATGAGCCAGCCAATGCTCAAGCAAACGAAAAAGTTAGAGATATTTAATAAGCTGAAGAGCAAGAAATGCTATGTTGATCTTGATATATATCATCAAAAGGAAGATTTAAAATATGCAGAAAATCTTAATCTTATAATCTCTTACCATAATTATGAGGAAACGCCTGACAATGGAACATTGGATAAAATCGTAAAAGAAATTAAGGATTTCAAACCCGCGATCATCAAAATATCTACAATGTGCATTAAGCCTGATGATTCCTTAAGGCTCCTGCGCGTAAAGCGAGATCTTCTTGAGGCTGAGGAAAAGCACATTGTTTTAGGTATGGGTGAGGCAGGAAAAATCACGAGAGTATTTGGCGCTCTCTGGGGAAATGAGCTAATATTTATACCAGAAAGTGATACAGAGGCATCTGCTCCTGGACAGATCAGCCGCAGTGATTTTGATGAAATTATAAATAGGATTAAAAAATAAAATGGCAGGAAACTCATTCGGAGAACTATTCAGAATTACGACTTTTGGCGAGTCACATGGCGGAGCAGTAGGTTGCGTTATAGATGGGTGCCCTCCTGGAATTAAAATTACCGAAGCCGAAATCCAAAAAGATTTAGACCGCCGCAAACCTGGCCAAAGCCACATTACAACTCCACGTAAAGAACAAGATGAAATATCAATCTTATCAGGTGTTTATGATGGGGTTACTACCGGTACGCCGATACTCCTGCTAGCCCACAATAAAGACATTCGCCCAGAAGATTACAACGATCTAAAAAAGCTTTACCGCCCTGGACACGCCGATTTTACCTATCAGCAGAAATACGGAATCCGCGACTGGCGCGGTAGCGGTCGAGCTTCTGCCAGAGAAACCCTTGCGCGTGTAGCTGCTGGAGCAATAGCCAAAAAATACTTAGGCAAAAAACTAGGTGTTGAAATTCTTAGTTTCACACAGCAAGTTGGCGACATCTCAACGGATATTGATTACAAAAAAGTAACAATGGAAATGATAGAATCCAACATTGTCCGCTGTCCAGACCCAGAAGTTGCCGAGCAAATGATTAAATTTATAGAAGAAGTGAAGGCTGATAATGATTCTGTTGGCGGTGTAGTTTTTGGCGTTATTAAAAATTGTCCAGTGGGCTTAGGCGAACCTGTTTTTGACAAAATTAGTTCAGACCTCGGTAAGGCCATGCTAAGTATTAATGCCGTAAAAGGGTTTGATATTGGATCAGGCTTTTCAGGTGTTTCTATGCGCGGCAGCGAACACAACGACGAATTCTATAAAGACGCATCAGGGAAAGTTAGGACAAGTACTAATTACGCTGGGGGTACCCTAGGCGGGATAAGTACAGGTGAGGATATTTACTTCAGGGTGGCTATTAAGCCGGTTTCGACTATCTCTAAAAAGCAAAAATCATTAGATCTCGAGAATAACGAAGTTGAGCTTGAAGCAACCGGCCGTCATGACCCTTGTGTCTTACCGCGGGCAATTCCTATCGTAGATGCCATGAGCGCACTGGTCTTAATGGACCACTATCTTCGCCACAAATCACAGACCGACTGAGCTTCTTCTGTTCGAGTAGTACTTCAGGTCAAATTCAAGCTATCTAATACTCGTCGCTCCGCTCTCCATTCGGCAAATTTTATTCGAAGGCCATAGAATGGGATTTTGTATCCGTATGAGTATTGGTGTATGTCTTTTTTGGAGATTATCGTATGACCTATTATTCCACTCACACTCGTGGCATCAGCAACCTTAACAGGCTTCGGACTAAACTCTGGGTCATAGTACCTGACTTCACCAACCCTTGTTGCCACACGTCCTAAAACCTGTGAGCTACCATCCGCAAGGTCTTGCTGAACAGCTAAATACCTGTCCACACCTCCTTTTACAACACGTGTTATAGGTTCTTCCAGCCTTTCCATTGAAAAAGATTATGGACTTTTTTGATAAGTTTTGCAATTATTTGGAGTTTTTGGCTATGATGGCTTCAGCTACGTTTGGAGGTACATCGGCGTAGTGGTCAAGCTCCATGCTTGAGCTAGCACGACCTTGGGTAGAACTTCTAAGTTCGGTTGTGTATCCGAACATTTCGCCAAGCGGTACGAAGGCTGTGATTTCTTTTATGCCCTGGCTTAAGTCTTCCATGGACTCAATTCGTCCACGTTTTGCATTTAGTCCGCCTATTACGTCCCCCATGAAATCTTCTGGGGTAACTGCTACGACCTTCATGATAGGTTCGAGTATTACTGGAGAAGCTTTTTTAACACCTTCTTGAAGTGCCATTGAACCAGCAATCTTAAATGCCATTTCACTAGAGTCAACATCATGGTAACTACCATCATAAAGCTCTGCCTTCAGATCCACTACTGGGTAGCCAGCTAGAACGCCATTGTTCATTGCTTCTTTAATTCCTTCTTCAACAGGCTTTATGTACTCATTTGGCACAACGCCACCTTTGATGGAGTTGATAAATTCAAAGCCCTTGCCAGCTTCATTTTGACTAAGTCTTAGCCATACATCACCATATTGTCCGCGTCCACCAGACTGACGAATAAATTTACCTTGTACTTCCACACCGTCTTTTCGGATAGTTTCACGGTAAGCTACCTGAGGTTGGCCAATGTTTGCCTCAACAGAAAACTCGCGTTTCATACGATCTACTAGAATTTCAAGGTGTAACTCACCCATTCCGCTAATAATCGTCTGTCCGGTTTCTTCATCAACCTTAACTCTAAAAGTTGGGTCTTCTTCAGCAAGCCTTTGCAAAGCTAAACTCATTTTCTCTTGGTCGGATTTAGTTTTTGGCTCAATGGCAATGCTAACTGGAGGTTCTGGGAAGGTAATGCTTTCAAGCACAATCGGGTTGTTCTGATCACATAGAGTATGTCCAGTAGTTGTGCCCTTTAGCCCTACTATCGCGGCGATGTCACCTGCTTCAACCTCGCTAACTTCTTCACGTTTATCGGCTTGCATACGAACGATTCGTCCAACACGCTCTTTCTCGCCTGTTGAGCTGTTGTATACGTAGCTACCAGAACTTAACTTTCCAGAATAAACTCTAAAGTAAGCTAACTTTCCAACGAATGGGTCTGTCGCGATTTTAAACGCGAGACCTGCAAGTGGCTCACTAGCATCTGGCTTGCGCAGTACAACTTCATCAGTTTTAGGATGTTTACCGGTCGCACCACCACGATCAATCGGACTTGGCAGGTATTCTGTAGCGATGTCTAGTAACTTTTCTACTATCACACCACGGCCATCTCCGCCCGATACGATAAAGAATTTTCCAGTCAAAACAGCAGTTCTAATAGCATGGCGGATGTCTTCTTCGCTTAAGCCCTCTTCGCCAACTTCAAAGTATTTTTCCAGCATTTTTTCATCTTCGGCTACTGCGTTTTCAATAAGTAGGCTTCGGTATTTTTGCGCTTTATCAAGCATGTCTTCAGGGATTTCACCCTCTTGTAGGCCTTTATCTGTAAATTCTTTGTAGGTATAAGCCTTCATGGAGACAAGATCAATAATTCCGTTAATAGATTGTTCAAAACCTATAGGCAAGTGGATTGGAAAAGCTCGCTTACTTAAACGATTATGGATAGAATCTAAAGATTTATAGAAGTCGCCACCAGTTTGGTTGATCTTATTAATAAAGCAGATTCTAGGTACGCCGTATTTATCAGCCTGTCTCCAGACAGTTTCTGACTGGGACTCAACACCCATTTTGCCATCAAAGACAGTAACTGCACCGTCAAGTACACGCAGTGAACGTTCTACTTCCACAGTAAAGTCTATGTGACCAGGCGTATCAATAATGTTAATTTGATGATCTTTCCAGTAACAAGTAACCGCAGCAGACACGATGGTAATTCCGCGCTCACGTTCCTGAGCCATCCAGTCAGTAGTGGTTTCACCTTCATGAACCGCACCAATCTTATGTTTTAAGCCAGTTCTATATAAAATTCCTTCGGTAGTAGTGGTCTTACCAGCATCAATATGCGCGATAATCCCAATATTACGTATTTTGTCCTGTGATGTTTTGCTCATAGTTTTATAACCACCTCTTTTTCATGATCTACTTGATTAGGTTCCATTTGTTCAGCCTCAGGAAATCCCAGCCATTTGGCGGTTCGACCACCAAGCTTCTCAAAAATATTCTTTGGTCCATCCGGAGATATTGCAGACTTACGATCATGCATTGGCATTACGGCATAAGCAATTGATTCGACAACACTAACCCCCATACTAGTACCTCGCGAAATGTGCAAAAGCTCTGTTAGCTTCTGCCATCTTGTGAGTATCTTCTTTCTTCTTTACAGCCTCACCAACTCCGTTATAAGCATCAACGAGTTCTAAGGCAATTCGATCTTCCATGCTCATACCTTTGCGGTTCCTTGCAGCCTCTACAAACCACATAGTTGTAAGGTGATTTTGTCTTTGACCTTTTACTTCAAAAGGAATTTGGTAGTTAGCGCCACCGACACGACGAGATCTAGTCTCTAGGTGTGGCTTCACGTTTGAAAATGCTTGTTCAAAAACATCTAAAGGGTTTTGGACTTTTAACTTGTCAGCAGCCTTTTGCATACCGCCATAAACTAAACGCTCAGCTAGCTGTTTTTTGCCATCTAACATTACTCTGTTAATTAGTCTTTGGACTGGTACGCTGTTGTATAAACGGTCTGGCTGTATATCTCTAACTAGTGATTTGGTTTTATGTCGTGGCATTATAGTTCGCCTCCCATACCTTCCTGCTCCAACGCAGATAGTACAAACCTGTCTTCTTCAGTTAAAAGATCCGGGTGATACATAGCACGTCTAACAGACTTACTGACACTATCAGAGTCAAGATCATCCGGTGTAACAGCAAGTGGGAAAGTCTCATGAGATCCATCAACAACATCTAGACCAAATTCTGCCTCAGAATACATACTACTTACCATCCTTTTTTGAACCGTATTTAGAGCGGCCTTGTTTACGATTCTCCACGCCCTGAAGATCAAGATTTCCTCGCACAACATGGTATCTAACACCTGGAAGATCCTTTACTCTACCGCCTCGAACTAATACTACGGCGTGTTCTTGTAGGTTATGGCCTTCACCGCCAATATATGCCCATACTTCGTAACCATTGGTTAGACGAACACGAGCAACTTTACGAAGGGCTGAGTTAGGTTTCTTAGGTGTTTTCGTGGTAACTTTCACGCAAACTCCGCGCTTAAAAGGAGAGGACTTCTCGTAGTGTTTTGTCTTTAAATTATTTGTTACACGCTGAAGAGCCTGCGAGTTGCTTTTAGACGCAGATCGGGTGCGGGGCTTACGAACTAGCTGATTTATTGTTGGCAATACAAAATCCTCTTCTTTAATTTCTTACTTTATTTGTCAGAGCAACTTTATTTTGGTCGTCTGATCTATTTTCGTTGTACATTTTAACACTTCTACTCATCTGTTGCAACCTCTTGGGCTGGTTCGACTATCATATCCTCTTCAAACTCTTCTTCGTCCTCTTCTTCGATAGCGCCAGTTCCTACAGGAATTTTGCGACCAAGAATAACGTTTTCCTTAAGTCCGAATAGTCTATCGATACGTCCACTCGTAGCGGCAGCGATCAAAACTCTAGTTGTGTCTTGGAATGATGCAGCACTTAGGAACGAATCTGTACTTAGCGAAGCCTTGGTTATTCCAAGAAGTAGCTGGTTTACTACAGCCGGTTTCTTGCCAGCCTTTACTAACTCCTCGTTAGCTTCAGCTACAGCCAATTTACTCACGATATCGCCTGTTACAAATTCGCTGTCTCCTGCATCTTCTACCTGAACTCTTGAGAACATCTGTCTGACGATAATTTCAAGGTGCTTATCAGCAATGTTTTGACCTTGAGAAGCAAAAATCCTTAGAATTTCGTTCATAATATAGCGCTGAGTGGCTTCGACTCCTTGGAGCGCCATTAGATCGTGTAGGTTTATAGATCCACTAGTTAGTCTTTGACCTGGCACTACAACATCTCCGTCTTTTACTAGAAGCTGTTTATAGCTTGGGATTTCGTATCTGACTACGCTCTGACCAGCTGGCGTAATAGTAATGTTTTGTTTTGTGACAGAAACTTTACCAGCCACCGGAGCAACCAATGGACTTTCACCGCCATCGTTAGCAGCTACTACATCACCTACGGCGACTTCGCTGCCAGTTGCAACAGATACTATTCTATCGCCAATCTTTAATTTTGATACTTTAGCTTCATCATCTGTGATTTCAACTATATACTGATCTTCACCTTCAGAAACCGCAACTTTTCCTGGGATATCAGCCAAGAAAGCCTTACCTTTAGGAACACGTGTTTCAAATAGTTCCTCAACACGAGGAAGACCTTGGGTGATGTCATCAGCAGCGGCTACACCACCACTATGGAAGGTTCGAAGTGTTAGCTGCGTACCAGGCTCGCCGATACTTTGCGCTGCGATTACTCCTACAGGGCTGTAGCTACTCACAATCTCGCCTGTTGCAGGATCCAAACCATAGCTCTTAGGATGAATGCCTCTTACAGAGCTGCAGCTAAGTACGCTCATGATTTTCACACCATCTAATGACTTATCATCTTCGATAGCTTGAGCTGCTTCTTCGCTAATTAGCTGACCCTTTTTAACATAACTCCCGATTTTTTCGGCGGAGAATCTCCCGCGAAGTCTTGATGAATAACTTACACCTATCTCCTCAGCATCTGATCGATACATAGCAAATCCAGGATCATCGGCTTCTTCATCGGTAGTAAATACATCCTGAGCAACATCAACCAAACGTCGTGTTAAGTAACCAGAGTCAGCGGTTTTTAGAGCCGTATCAATCAAGCCTTTTCTAGCACCACGAGTTGAGGTGAAGTATTCCAAAGGATTTAGACCGTCACGATAGTTACTCTTAACTGGCAGCTCCATGGCTCGTCCAGTGGCATCAGAAAGGATACCGACAGATCCAATAACCTGCTTAACCTGAACAATAGATCCTCTTGCTCCAGACGTTACCGCTAGTGACATAGCATTATCTTCACCAGAAAATTGCTCTGTTAAAGCTTTCTGGACTTTAGAATCTGCATCTGTCCATGTTTCAATAGTCAGACGATATCTTTCTTCATCTGTAATGAAACCTTGGTCAAACTGGCCACTAACCGCAATCGCCCTATCTTCTGCATCATCTAGGATTTCATCTAGTTTCTTAATGTCCACAAAGTCACTCATACCCATTGAAAGGCCGGATCTTGTAGCGTATTCGAACCCTAGAGTTTTTAGACTATCAGCAATTATTGCGCTTTTATCCTGACCAAATTTCTGGTAAACAGCGGCCATAACGCTCGCTAATTTCTTTTTGGTCATTGCCTCATCTACAAACTTAAAGTCATCTGGGAAGATCTCATTAAATAGGAATCTACCGAAAGTACTTTCACGTCTTTCGCTACGGAAGACAAGACTAACTTTATCTTGTAGTTGGAGCTGGCCTGCATCGAAAGCCATCTGGGCTTCTGCTAGATCTCGATAGTTCTTTGTCTTTTTACTTTCGCCAGGTCTTTCGTAGGTTAGGTACTGATGTCTTGATAAAGAGTGACAACCGGAGTTCCCACGGCCGGCTTCAACTGATTCAGAGTTGAAAGCATAATTTCCCTGCTCTCTTTTTGGGCCTCCTCGGAAAGGGGCAAATGAACAGCCATTTGGTCGCCGTCAAAGTCGGCGTTAAAGCCCTTACAGACTAGTGGGTGAAGCTGAATAGCCTTACCTTCAATTAAAACTGGTTGGAAAGCTTGGATACTTAGTCGGTGCAGTGATGGTGCTCGGTTTAGAAGTACGTATTTTTCTTTAATAACTTCGTCCAACGCATCCCATACAGCTGTCTCTCCCATTTCTATCATGCGAGTAGCACTACGAATGTTGTGGGCGTATTCATTAGCGATCAACTGACCGATTACGAACGGCTTGAATAGCTCTAGAGCCATCATCTTTGGCAGACCACATTGGAACATCTTAAGCTCCGGACCAGCCACAATAACTGAACGACCAGAGTAGTCAACACGCTTACCAAGAAGGTTTTGCCTGAAACGACCTTGCTTACCTTTTAGCATGTCGCTCAAAGATTTTAGACGTCGTCTTTGACCGGTTGCGGCTACTGCACGTCCTGATCTAGCTGAGCTATTGTCTATCAAGGCATCCACTGCCTCTTGAAGCATTCGTTGTTCGTTACGACGAATAACTTCCGGAGCGTTTAGATCAATCAGTTTTTTAAGACGATTGTTTCGGTTAATAACTCTTCTATATAGGTCGTTTAGGTCGGATGTAGCAAATCTACCACCAGTTAGCTGAACCATAGGCCGAAGATCTGGAGGAATCACAGGCAGGACACTTACACACATACTGGTTGGCTTAATGCCAGCCCTCTCCATGCTTTCAAGCAGCCTTAAACGTTTCATGATCTTTTTCTTGCGCTGACCTTTTGTTTCGTCAGCCTCTTTTGATAAAGAAGCAATTAACTCGCTGAGGTTAATCTCTTCAAGTAAATCTACCAATGCCTGGCCACCCATGCCAACTGTAATGATATCCTGAAGTTCGTCAGGCATTGCTCGGTAGTCATTTTCGTTTAGGAGGTTGTACTTCTCTAGAGCTACAATTTGTTCTTTTAGAGTCTCGAACTCAACTTGAACCTCTTCTAACTCTTTTGTTTGAGCTTCGGCTAATGCTTTTACATTTGCATCTTCTTTTTTAGCTTCTTCTTCATATCGAGCCTTTATAGCTTCCTGCGCAGCAGCCGCTTCGGCTTCTTTATCGGCAAGAATTTTATCTCTTTTTTCTACATCTACTGACTTAACTATATAACTAGCAAAGTAAGCTACTCGCTCGAGACTCTTAACAGTCATACCAAGAAGTAGACCAACAGCGCTTGGAGTTCCGCGGAGGAACCAAATGTGCGCAACCGGGCTAGCTAGCTGGATATGCCCCATTCGCTCCCGTCTTACAATAGATTTTGTGACTAGTTCGCCATTCTTATCTACTGCAGATTCGCGTGATCGAACACCTTTATATTTAGCATCATGTGGATTGATATCTTTTGCAGGCCCGAAAATTCGCTCACAGAAAAGACCATCACGCTCAGGCTTTTGCGTACGATAGTTAATAGTTTCTGGCTTTGTTACCTCACCATAACTCCATTCCAAAATATCTTCTGGGCTGGCAACGCTTAATTGAACAGCGTCAAAATCAGCAATATTTGTTCCGCTTGTGTATCGTCGCATCATTTTAGGCCTCCTCTCCTTCTGCATCTGTTACCGAATCATCTGAATCATCGTCACCGCTCGCAACAGTTACCGTTGTAGCTGGGATGTCATCTTCAAGCTCCATAACCATATACTCATCAACGCTAGCGTCTTCTGTAACATCTACGTTGCTTGCTTCCGGTGCGGGGACAACTACGTCTGATTGTTCTTTGGCTTCGTCTTTAATGTTTTCTGCTAGAACAGCTTCGGCATCAACAACTTTATCTTCTTCGATCAAATCAACCTTGAGGCCGAGGCCTTGAAGTTCTTTAACAAGCACGTTGAAGCTTTCTGGAACTTTTGGACCGACAATTTCTGTTTGCTTAATTATAGATTCGTAAGCTTTTGATCGTCCATAAACATCATCAGACTTGATAGTTAGCATTTCCTGAAGTGTATTGGCAGCGCCGTAAGCTTCCAGCGCCCATACTTCCATTTCTCCGAATCTTTGACCACCATTTTGGGCTTTACCACCTAATGGCTGCTGGGTGACCATAGTGTATGGACCAGTTGACCTGGCATGGATCTTATCCGTAACCATATGAGTTAGTTTTAGAATATGCATTACACCAACTACTGTCTTTTCTTTAAAGGCATCTCCTGTGCGGCCATCGTAAAGTTGGAGTTTCCCATCTTCAGGATATTTAGCTTCTTTTAGCAGCTCTTTGATCTTTTCTACAGGCACACCGCTAAATGAAGGGGTGGCAATCTTAAGCCCTAGAGCTTGAGCAGCCATACCTAAGTGAGTCTCAAACAATTGACCCAAGTTCATTCTTGAAGGGACACCCATAGGGTTAAGTACGATATCTACAGGCTGGCCGTCCTCCGAGAAAGGCATGTCTTCAACAGGTAGGATCCGCGCAATAACACCCTTGTTACCGTGTCGTCCGGCTAGCTTGTCACCAACTTGAATTTTTCGCATTTGTGCAACGAAAACTTGAATCTGCATTATCACGCCAGCCTTAAGCTCATGCCCATTCTCTCTTGAGAAAATCTTAACACCAACGACTTTACCGTGCTTACCGTTACTCATGCGCTGTGAAGTATCACGTACTTCTTTTGCCTTTTCACCGAATATAGCTCGTAGAAGTCTTTCTTCACTAGAAAGTTCTTGCTCACCTTTTGGTGTAATTTTACCTACTAGGATATCGCCAGGATGTACTTCCGCACCGATCCTTACAATTCCTGTTTCATCCAAATGCCTCAACGCATCTTCAGAAACGTTAGGTATATCGCTGGTTACAATTTCAGGTCCTAGCTTCGTCTCACGGACTTCTGTCATGTAGTCGACAATGTGGATACTAGTTAGGGTGTCGTCTTCTACTAATTTTCGTGAAATAACAATCGCATCTTCAAAGTTATAGCCACTCCATGGCATGAATGCCACTCTTAGATCACGTCCATGCGCTAGCTCGCCACCTTCGATTGACATACCTTCAATCAGCACGTCGCCTTTTTTAACTTT
>JACRNE010000020.1 GCA_016219345.1 Candidatus Saccharimonadota bacterium | reverse complement strand
TCTCGTTTGGCTTATCCACCAGCTTGGCCTCTCCCATAATAGTAGTCCATATTACATATGGCTCTTCTTTAGTGTCCTCATGAATCAAGATGTAAGCAGAAACTTTTGAATTATTGGCAATATCGATTGAGTGCTTACGGCCTGCTCTGCTAAACCAATACAAGTTAAAGTCTGAGTCTGCGTAAAAGTGAAGGGTGCATAAATAAGGCTGTTTATTCTGGCTAGTTGCTAGTTGCATTACCCTAATAGATTTTACGATTTTCTTGACTCTATCAATTTCATTCATCTATTATCGCCTTTGCCGTGGATTGTGCCGCGGCTATGACGGCTGGATAATTTATCCAGATTAATCTTAGCCACTTCTTCTAGCTCAACTCCTAAATATTTAGCTAGGAGAGCGACGTACCACAGAACATCCCCTAGTTCCTTCTTTAGATCATCCTTATCAGAATCACTAATGACGCCCTTTTTATCTCTAATAATTTTTTTATATTTTTCAGCCACCTCGCCAGCTTCGCCGACTAGCCCTAGTATTTTTGCAACATATGCTGGGTCATTAGCTGACAGATCAACCACTTTTTTGTCGCCGAATGTGTCTGTTGTGGATGCTTGTTTTTGATAGTCGTTTAGGTTCATTAGGTCCTTATCCTCCCGCTTTCATCAATCTTAACTGCTCCCTCGCGTACAACCTCCACAATATCATCAACCACACGAATTAAGGTAGAAGCTTGAGCCCCTGAAAGATCACCCCCGTTGATATAAGTTGAGATTTTATTCCCGAAATATTTTCTGGCTTCATCGACCGTATTTGAGGTTGGTTGCCCTGGCAGGTTCGCGCTAGAAGTTACTAATGGACCCGTTTTATTTAATAACTTCACAAGCTGCTTATCACCAACAACTCTAAAAGCTTGGCGTCCTGTTGCTTGGTTTAAGTAATTTACGCTATGTGGAATTTCTATACTGACAGAGCCTGGCCAATAATCAGCTATCGTTTTAGAGCATAGAGTTTTTGGACGGCTTGTTCATCCTGTGCCCTAGCACAAACACCATAAACTGTATCTGTCGGCATAACTACAACTTCCCCAGCCAACAAAGCATCAACAGCCCTTGATAAATCTTTTTCACTAATTTTCATTGCTTATAACTATAGCAAACCACGACCTATGCGCTTGAGGTCCAGGTTCGATTTCTCCTTGAGGAACGGACCGAGCCGTATAGGCAATACGGTGAAGAGGGTACCGCAGAGGAAGGTCGAATCTGAATCCAAGAACACCGGCGGTATGACCAGCTCTGCTGGACAGCAGGCTGGTTTGGCGCATTGGTCGTGCTAGAGGCCTAGGTTTTGGTCGGTTAGACCATCGCCAGAAGTATCCGCATCGTCTTGAAGATCATTGATGTCATTTACTATTTCGGAGGTCTGCTGCTTGTCTTGTTCAACCGTGGACTCAACTGTCTGCGAAGTATTGTTTGAATTATTAGTTTGGGTTTTATCTGATTTATTAGAATAAAGACCAATATAAACTGCTAAGCCAGCCAAAGTTATAAGAACTATTATAGCTAAGATTATCGGCAGTTTTTTACTCTTTTTCTTCGGCTTATCAATCTTCTGAGTTTCTTGAGGAGCTTCGGTTTTTTCTGGAGCAATCTGTTCCTCGCTAGGAGGTGATTGTTCTTCGGGCTGCTTAGGTGGAACTGGCACAATACCATCAACTGCTTTTGGCTGGGTAGGTTCTGGTTTTGGTTTTACTATGTCGTCATTCATCTTATTGTGGTTTGTTATTTAAAATATCTTGCAGGGCTGGTCTTAGCTGCTCCCTTAACGCATTCCTCAGCTCAGTTCTAGCAGTTTTAAGATCTTTAAACTTTGTTTTTGCTTCCTCTAATGATGCTTTGAAACCCTCTGCGTCTGCCTTACAGTCATTTTTTGCCGCATCACTAAGCGCATTTATATATGCTTGGTATGCCTCCTGGAGAGACTTATTTTTCTCGTCAACGATCGCTTTGGCCTTTTCGAGACTTTCTGTGTTGTAGCCATTATCCTTTAGGCGATCGACTATTTTATCAATTTTCTCGACTATTCTATTAGTTCTGTCGTCACTTTGGGCGGCATGCTTTTCGGCGTTAGTTTGAAGAACCGCGAGCTTCGTCTGTGCGCCATTGCAACGGGTTTTTACAATCTGCTTTTGGGCCTCTGAAAGCTGAAGCTTCAGACGGCTTTTTCGCTCACTGATTCTTTTCTCTATTTCAAGCCGCTGCGGATTAGTCTGATCTTCCTGCGCAAAAACAGCTACAGGCATCGCCACCAGACTAAAAACCAAGCAAACAAAAATTGATATTTTTCTCATAATAAGCTTGGGAATTATACCATAATCATCTTGTGAAATAACCTGCTCTTATGAAGTTGGGTGCTCAAATATTAATATTCTTAATTCATAAATAAAAGCGGATTCATTTCGTTTTTATTTATACAGAATGGGAGGTGAGCAATGCAAGCTAGCAGGCAAAGGTGGTGTGTATTTCAGTAATAATACCAGCGGTCTAGGCCGGCGGTATTAGTAACATCAGCAATCTTACGCGGCTCACCACCATCAATATTTATAACGTAGTCAGCTATTTCAGAATTATTTGAGACTCTGTAAACAACGTGCATATCATCAAGCCAACGAACCGGGTTACTTAACCCGCTTTGTGTTTTCAGAATTTTATCATCTTCATTTGATTCAGAGCTGTGGAGCAGTAAAACACCCTTACCATCTCTCTCGTCAACCCAAACACTCTTATTTTTATCGGGGCTATCTGCGTAAACTCGCGACTTTAGTACTGGCGGCGCCCCGCTGGCTTTATTAAATTGTGATGTCTCAAGATTATACTCATACCAATTTTGCTGTACAGACGCGGAAATTTTATCGTAGCTTGTCCTGAACAGATTCCATACTTCCTCGCCGAAAATTGAATATTTATCAGTTCCGTCCGGCTTAACCCTGAAGAGACCGACAGACCCATTCACCTGATACACCGCCGGAGCATAATAGATAATTCCGTTAGCGCTTGTAACATCGTTGAAGTAATTTGTGCTTGCAAGTTCTTTTTCTTGGTTTGACTCAATGTCATAAGAAATTAATTTATGCCTACTGGAGCTAGCGGCACTTTCCCCTTCGGTGATTTTTACAAAAATCAACTTATCGCCAATAAAATCAATTAGCTGAATTCTTTCTGATTGAGCTATTTTTATTGCCTCATTAGTCTGTAGATCTATTAGATTCAGGCTACTTAGAGCAAATCCATCTTGGTTATATTTATCGCCCCTGGTAGAAACGAAGGCTACAATGTCTTTGCCAAGGTGCGGCAATATTATCATTCCTTCTGACTTTTCGCTGCCCGTTCCCGCGAACACTTTCTCTTCGTTCTTACCATCTACATCGATTTTATAGAGATCATATTTGCCGCTACGCTTTGATACAAAAGCCTGTTTTCGCGCAGGGACTAGCTTTAGATTTTGAGTATTTTTATCACCGACAGCCATCGATAAAGTCTCAGATCTGTATTTATCGGCTACTATCTGTACGTCGACGGTTCCTTCTTTCTCATCGGGTACGACTAGAACAATTTCGCCTTTATCGTTCGCTACTGCGCTTGACTCGCCACTCACTGCCTCTGCGCCTTCAACTGGCTTATCTGACAAAAAGTCAGCCACGTTAAATGTGTATCTACTGCCAACTGCGGTGAGCTTGATGTCGCCCAAGGGATTACTGCCCCAACCGACAGTAATTTTTTGTGTAGTATCAGCAAATGCGGGTTTTTTAGCAATAATTTCTTGAGGTCCAAGCTTAATTTTTTCTATTTTAGCCTGGCCTTCTTTGTCGGTTTTAGATGTTTTATCTCCAATAGAAACTTCCACGTTTTTTAGAGGCTGACCTGTTTTTTCATCCACAATTTTCAACGAAGTTGAAGCTCTAACCCCAACAAGATTAAGCGTAAAATATCTACTCGTCGGGACTACGGCTATAGCTATAATGCCAGCGAATAATATAGCCAGGGTCATATTTCGCTTAAAAGGATTCGCCCAAAAATCAGCAATCTTAGCTTTTACTCTTGCTAGGAACCCCTTATTTTTAAGCGCTAGACCGTCCGCAGACAGCTCGGCTTTGGCATCATCAATCGCTATTAGCCTATTTGATTCTTCGGCAATAATTTCATCGACAGCGTCACTAGTTGATGGATCTTCTGCCCCTATTTCATCCTTTAGAGGCTCTTCACGCTTACTTGCTGGTGCTTCCGGTTCCGGGACTTTTTCTGTCGGCGGCTCATTAGTCGGAACTTTTTGATCGAAGCTTGGTAGTTTTTCTCCTGGCAGAAGCGGCGCACTTTGGCTCGCCTCCCCCTTCTCAATAGGTTTAATTATCGCAGGAGCTGCGGGTGGCTTGGCAGCTTCTCCCATCATTAATTCATCAACTTTTTTTTCAACCTCAGGATCAACCTCTCGCATTGCGTAAGGTTTTTTATCTTTTGAGTCGTTTTTTTCAGGCATTTTTATATTCAATTTACTCTAGTAATCACCGTCAATTATAACAGAAAAGCAAAAGCAAAATAATTATTGGACTATTGTTATCGCGTCGCTAACTTATTTTTTATAAGTAACCCAAATTTAAATTTAATCAGTAAGACCAGCAATAGGTTGATTAAGGCTATGTAGATAGCAAAAGCGGATACTGCAAAAGTCCATTCATTGATTGTCAGAAGTGTAATTACTGCACCTATCATTGCGTTTCTAAAGATTACAAAGTTCTCAGACTCCGGAAAATTAAACGACTTAGCAATTGTTGGTATAGAAGCTAGAAGATCGGCAATTATACATAAGCCTATGGCGTATAGCCCAGAACCAGTAGCTAACCAAAGTATGATTGCTAAAACTGACAAAACTCCGCAAACAATGTCTAGATTTGAGATTTTCCAGTAGGCTTTCTTGTTCGCAAAAGAGGCAAGAAAAACCATCAACGGACCAAAGCCTGCCAAAAAAGTTAAGATAACCTGAACCCCTACGCCCTCATCAATCTGTGCAGAAAATATAATGAAAGCAATTACGGCCCACAAAAACCAGCTAACACGATTCGGTTTAGTCTTTCCTCTTACCGTTGTTAGGATATAACTGACCTGACCCCAAATATGAATAAATGGGATTAAAAAAATAAAATTCTGACTAATCACAAATTTTTAAGCTCCCCAGCTATCAAAGATGTCTAACATATTTTTTCTTGCTTCATTGCCATCATAAGCTGTCTCCACCCAAGTACTAAGTATTTTCTCTACATCAAGCTCATCCCAGGATGCCAGGCAAAGCACATTTGCGTCATCATATTGCCTAGCTAACTGCGCTTGTTCTACCGTATGGCAAAGGGACGCGCGAATGCCCTTGAACTTGTTAGCCCCAATCTCTACGCCTACTCCTGTGCCGCAAGAAATTATTCCAAAATCTGCTTTATTTTCGTTAAATTTCTGCACAAAGTCCGGTATCAAATCTTGTAGTGGTAATCGTGTTTCTGCGTCTTTTGCCCCAATATTAATTACTTCATGCCCAGAGTCCTGAAGAATTTTTTCTATTTCTTGGCCCAAGTCTATCGCCTTATGGTCATAACCGAGGATAATTTTTTTCATATTTTTTATGGTGCTAGGCGGTTAATATCGCGGGGGAATAGCGTGGCCTCTTTGACATTCTTAAGCCCAACAATTTTTTCAGTTAATCTTTCTAGGCCCATGCCGAATCCGCCGTGTGGCGGCATGCCAGCCTGCATGGCCTGCAAAAAGTACTTAAAGCCCGGATCCTTTGGATCCACACCAGCCTTGTCCTTAAGCTGCTTTAGAACAACTTCATAATCATTTTCTCGCATGCTTCCGGTTGTTATCTCAATCCCTCTAAAGAGTAGGTCCACGCGATCTGCTAGTTTAGGGTTATCGGCCTGAGCCTTGTGATAAAACTTCATATCACTAGCCGGCCAATCGCTAACAAATACAGCTTCGCTCCCCAGATTTTTCTTTGCATATTCACAAATCCAGCGCTCCTCATCAGGCCGAAGATCCGGTTCACCAACACTATTTTCCTTATTGGCTTTTGAGTATTTTTCGTGAATCTCTTCCATAGATATTGTCGGTATTTCCTTGGGCAAAACAGGCTTTGTTGTATTCCAACGCTTTAGCTCAGTCTCATGCTCATTCCAAACTTCGTCCACCACATAATTTAATAGTCCGCTGAGAAAACTCTTTAGATCATTCATATCTATGAAGCCCATTTCACCGTCGATTGAAGTGTATTCCGTCATGTGTCTTGTGGTGGCGCTTGGCTCAGCCCGATAGACTGGCGCTATTTCAAAAACTCGCTCAAATACACCTACCATCATTTGCTTATAAAATTGCGGGCTCTGCGCTAGTGTCGACTCTTTACCAAAATAATCTAGCTTGAAGACCTCTGCGCCTCCCTCTGTAGCGGCCGCTAAAAGTTTAGGTGTATGGATTTCGGTGAATTCATTTTTATAAAAATAATCCCTAATACTTTTAGTCACTGTGCTTTGGACCTTAAAAATCGCTGTTTCTTGAAGGTTTCGCAGTCCTATAGTTCTATATTCAAACAAAGTGTCCAGGTTTTCCGGTTTATGATCAATCGGCTTATCTATTTCAATAGGTGGTTCTTCAGTTACTGGAACTTCAACGGTCAATTTAGGGCCGTGAATTTCTGCTCCACCGGGGGCACGATCATCATCAGCAGCCGTACCTTCAATGGTTAAGACCGTGCCGATCTGCATCCCCCGAAGTTTCTCAACTTCGTCTTTATCTTCTATCAAAACCTGGGTAAGACCACGTCGATCTCGCACATTAATAAAGTTGAGGCCACCGAGCTTGCGTTTTTTATGCAGCCACCCCTGTATTTTTACAGTTTTACCAACGTGTTTTTTTATATCTGAACTTAAAATTCTCACTTGAAAAACTATACCACAGAAAAAACGCAATTAACAGATGTCGCCCTATTGACTTTTTCATACTTTTTTGATATAATGTGTCCACATCCTACAAAAACAAAAATGAAAATAAAAAACAATTTAAAGAACTCTTTTTGGCCCTTAACAACAGTTTTCTTTGTATGGGCTTTACTCATTGTCCGCTCACACATCGGTGAAGTTGGCCCACAGCCTGTAGTGAATGTCGAGGTGGCTAAATCCGATGTAGCCTCTGAAGATTCGGCAACC
>JACRNE010000006.1:35668-41174 GCA_016219345.1 Candidatus Saccharimonadota bacterium | reverse complement strand
AGCATCTTGTTTGGTGAATTTCCATTCAATTTTCTTTTTGATTCGATTTCTTTTATTCTGCCAGCTTAACACTTCTTTTCTAAGCATTGCTTCGTCTTTAATGTTTCTGTTTAAACATTGCCTTTCCAAAAAGGGTGGCTGTGCCGCCTAGAGAAACAGAAGAAGCACCCCAGTTTATATCCGATCCAGAGGTCCCTAGAGCCAGGTTAATTGACGAGTTAGCCAAATCACCGTTAGCTATACTACCGTCAGTAATTTCAGTACCGGTCACTTCAGCACAGGTACCTGATGTGGTAAGCCCACCCAACGCTACCTGACCCCGCAAGAACTGCCCACTGCCACAAGAGCTGCTTAGTCCGCTGGTAGAATCAATCTTGAAAACAGCCCCACTTGCTAAAGTTAGGTTGCCGTCCTTATCAATTGAGAATTTTTCGGTAGTGTTGTTCTGAACTGATAATAACTTAGCGCCTGAAGTCGAATAGGTGTTTGAAGTATTCAATGTGAATCCTGTAGAACTAGCCCCGTCAGCTATTCCAGAGAATAAGCGGGAGTTAGTAGTGTCTACGCCAAATATGTTTACACTAGAAGAGTTTTGAACTCTGAAACCGACTATGGAATTTACTTGATTTTTGACAAGTGCCGTCCCGTATACATTAAGCTGTCCGTTACTGGTACTGTAGGTGGAGTCTCCTATTGTCACGATCCTACTGTTAGCTCCGACTTTTAGGGCATCCAAGCCAGTTGAGCCCTCTATAAATAGTGTGTCTGTGTTAGAGCTAGTATCCTGTATGTAGGTTTTCCCTTGGACGTGCAAAGATGCTGCAGGACTATTTGTGCCAATACCAACCCGTCCGTTTAGAGTGTCGACCTTTAGGGCTATGGACCCCGCTGCAGACTGAACTTGCAGGGCATTGGTGGAAGTCTGGCCCTGGATAACTACAGGGGAGTCAATTATGCCATTAAGCCTGATCCGGCCAATGTCGTTGGTATCATACTTAACTGGTGCCATGCCAACGTTATCTACATAAAATATTTCAGATGTAACGAAATCTCCTGGGTCAGTGGTTAGAATGGCTATGAATGGATTGGCGTGAATAACCGATGAAGTTGTTATGTCGGCTGTTATGTTTGTCCAGACACCTGGAGACAGACTGGCAGAGGCGTAAGCCGTTCCTTGGGCTGGATCTGTAGAATCAAAACGTTTGTATAACCAGAAGGTTTTGGAGCCAGCGGCACCAGCGTCTAGCTGTACCCAGAAGCTAACTCTGTAGGTTGTGCTAGGAGTTAGTGATGCATTGGCGGAAGCCCCTTCTACACTACCGGAGGTCGTGGAGGTGCTAACCTGCATTGAGCCAGCACCGGTGTAGAACTGAGTGCCAGTTTGAGCCAAGGCCGCCCCAGAGTATCCTACCCAATCACTAGTATTTACTTCGAAATCTGTATTACCAATGAGGCTGGCTGAAGTTTGCAGCTGCACAGAGTCGATGTAGATGGTTCTGGCAGTGGCATCAGTTTGTTTGATGTAGATATGGTTGGTACCGGTTACGTTGCCTGTGGTGAAGACACAGCTGATCTTAGTCCAGCCAGCGCCGTTGATGGTTTGGCCGGTGGCACAGTTAGAGTCTGTGGCACCATCTTCTGTACGACCGATGTTTATGGTGGTAGCAGCAACGGTGAGTGATGAAGATTTGGCGTAGAAAGTTAGGGTGTAGGTTGTTTGAGATGCTAAGGCGTAGTCATATTTAGCCCCCTCGTTAGCCGCGTCGTTAGCAATGGAGAGGCTGCCGTTGCCTAGGAACTTCTGGGAAGTGGTCTGGGAAATAGTGGAGCTACCTTTGGCCGCCCAGCCGGTGGTGTTAGATTCAAAGTTGCTGTTGGTAATTAGGTTATTGGTGGTAGAGGTATCTACGTTGATGAGTTGTTCTCCAGCTGCGTTTTGGATCTGGAAGGCGGTGGTTGTGTTAGTTGTGTTTCTAAATGACGTGGCTCCATTGTTAGCTATCGACAAAACGCTTACTCCTGATCTCATCAGATCAAGAATATTGGCCGTACCTCCTGTTTTATTGATGGATATTGAGGCGTTAGTCGTTGAGGCGTCAGTTTGAGTCCCCTGCGCCAATTGAACAAAATTACTACTCTCAAGCCCATTCAAAGCCTTGCTGTTTAGTGCGTACGGGGTTGAGCTGAATCTGGTAAAGGGCGACATTTCCCCATCCCAGCTAGGTGCACCAGTACTACCGATATTGACCGATAACCATAAAGTGTCTTGGTTCCAGTCAACATTTGAGCCGAAAGGAGTAATACTACCTAAATAGACAGAAAAGTAGCCATTCTTTACCAGCACTTTATTGCTACCTGTACGTGTTTCTGTCCATTCTAAGGTCTCATCACCACCACCTATAACACCGTCACCGTCTTGATATATCTTAAACTCAACGTTGTATGATCCATCGGGAACAACTGCACCGGCGCTGTTCAAGAGCCTGCCCTGGTAGTTTATTTGCTGATTTATACCAGTTGCCAGGTGAGTATCACCGATGTTTCTTGAGATAAAAAAAGTCAAACTAACTAATACAAAGCCAAGCCACAAGACCGTGGCTGGCAATAAATAATTAGCCAGATTAACAATTTTTATTTTGGACATTTTCTTTCTTTTTGTTTTTGCTTTTGTTTTTTAGAAAATGTACCTAAATTATACCATTATTTTCATCTGTAAAGCTTAGTTATCCACAGGCAGATATTCAGGCTTTCCTGACTAGCTTTTAATGTCTAGGTTTTAGTTGGTGCAGCATCATTTTCTCACCAACCCAGAAACTCACCGTCATAAGAGTTGCGACAATTAGTGCCGGCCACGCCATCTCTGTTATCTTTACTAATGTAGAGTCGGAATTAAAGCAATAGGAAGAAAATGTCGATCCAGCTTCACTACAATTATTATCCTCGGGTGAAGCATAAACCAATGCCCCGGTAGGGTTCTGTGGATGAACCACAATAATTGTTTGCATGTAAGCTCTGTTGCCCTTTGAGTCGATGCCGCTTATGTGAACCGTTCTTTGCCCAGATATATCGTAGATATGCGATGAGCTAAAATCACCCTCATCGTCGTGTTTCACAAGTGTCGTAGGCGTTCCATCTCCCCAGTCTATTGCAATTGTATAGGGCGGCTCACTACCATCCACTTCGTAATCCAGAGTTATCGACTGCCCAATTAAAATACCCTTTTGTACAGGATCGATATATATCAACATTGGTTTTGAGGAACTTTTATTCTCCACAGTTGCCTGGGGTGGCGTGGCTTGGGAAGTTTCGATAGCCCTAGAGTCTAGAAATATAGTCACTGAAACAGAATCAGGTCCGTATTGCCCCACGGAATCTCTTGTCTTTGCAACTAGAACATTCTCCCCAGGAACTAGAGTTATATTTATAGTAAAATCTCCATTCGAACTACAAGTAGTCATACCGGCGAAAATACTTTTTCTATAAATTTCAATATAAGTATCTGCTTGGCAAGTACCTCTTATTTCTACTCTTGAATCTGTGAAATGAGCAGCATGTGTTGGGTAGTTAATTTCTGCAGGCGTATCGGGCGGTGGACCATTTACTACGCCAGCTAGCTGTATTGAGCCCTGCTCATCGGCCTTTGCACTACTTGAGATTAACAGTACCAGTGTGGATGTGAAAACTAATATGAAGAACAGGATCGCATAAGATGTACAGTAGAACGGCAGCCTACGACCAGTGTGTTTGTGATGAGCAACTCTAAGGGGAACTCTTTTAGCACGAAAAGTCGAATCTAAATGAGGCTTATTTTTTAAATTTATTTAATTTCTTCTTTGGTTTTTTTGGCGCGACATTATGATTTTTACTTGCACGGTTAATTATAAACCGGTTGTATCGTCTGAAGGCAAACACTATTAGGAATATCAGTAGTAATGTTCCAATGATCACCTTATATGGAATCACCCAGAAGGTAACTGTATCAGATGTGATCTGATTAGAGCTGCCGTAGACTACGTCCGCCTTTAATTTATAGGGGCCAAACATTAACTTGCTGCCCATAGATTGTTCAAATTTTCTTATACTCGAAGGTAGGACGTTACGGCCTTCTTGGTTTATTTGACTCAAATAAACCGTTTTGCCAAAAATATTTGTAACCTGAACGGTGCCTTTTGGCTGCAAGTGAATATTGCCGTTATTCTCTATTCGTAGAGTAAAATCGAGCGGTCCATATTCAAACAAGTTTGCCCTTTTTCCGTTCTTGGATACAAAAAGCTCAGCAATCTTTGCAGATTCTTTGATATCACCAGATACATTTACAAGTATCAGCGTTCCAACGCTGGCTGACAGCGACACGCCAGTACCCTCAACTTCTGGAGGTGCGCCAGTAAAACGAACTACGCCATAGTGGCCACCGGGACTGGCATCTTGAGGCACGGTAATTGTTATTGGTATAGTTTCGCGCTGTTCAGGGGCCAGTGTAACGCTTGGCGTGGCTCCTAGCCAATCTTTTATGGAATAGGGGCTCTTTTCATCCGGATTAAGCAATATTTTAGGCTGACCGTCTTCTCCACTAGCTACAAAATCTTCGAATTGGGCCTTTACTACCAAAGTATCCTTGGTCACATTCCTAACTCTTATTTCAGATTTTATAGTCTGCCCAGGATCAGCCTTTAGATCTAGTAACGGAGGCGATATCTCCAAGCCTTGGCCACTACCTTGCGCTGTAGCTGTCAGTGGTGATATTAAAAACACTAAAAGACTAAGCGTGATTAATGCAGATGCAAACCTTTTCCCCATAAAATTCCCTCTATTTATACTTGGTACTTAGTATACCAACAAATAAGGAAAATTCGAGACTAAAGCCTTAGAATGTTGCTGTTGCTATGTAAGTCATTGTAGCTGTATAAGTACCGGCCTCTGTGGCAGTATTTATATTGGCAATGTATGCCGCATGGAAGCGTCTAAACTGGTCTGAGGTGTTCTTGCTAGCTATAATGTCCCCGGTAACAAATCTATATTGGTCGGCAGTGTTGTAGTTAGCAGTGGGTGTAGCCGTACCTGAACCATCTGGGTCCGTACCAACATTTGGTGTAGCATTATCCCTTAGATTAAGCCCAAATTGTTCGCTTCCTACAGACGAAGCTGTTTGCGAAGCTAAAGCAGAGATAGTGTTGCCACCTGATGTAAGAGTTGCTCCATTAACGGTTATGGCATAGCCACTACTACCATTAGTACCTACTCCAAGTTGCGAAACGCCTGAATTAGTCGAGCTTGGGCTTAGAGTGCCAAAGCTAACGCTCGAACCCGTTGCACCCGAACAACTACTGTTAGTTATTCCTGATGTCCCCGTGCAAAAAGTCAATGTCTCCTCGACTGTAGCTGTTAGATCTATGGCGGTAGCCGTACTTGCAGCCACCGTACCAGTGTCTACTGGTGTAGCCCAGCCTGTGTCGGAGTAAAGAGTCACTCTTGCATAGTAAGTTGTGTTTGTAGCAGTAGGGTTGGT
>JACRNE010000006.1:0-35598 GCA_016219345.1 Candidatus Saccharimonadota bacterium | reverse complement strand
GCACGTTCCTGAGGCTGCATCGCAAATTTGAGCCTGAAAAGATTGGAAGGTGGCTGTTGTTGCAGTTGTAAAATCAAATCTATAGGTTGTAGAAGCATTAGGAGCTGAGCTACCGAGAGTTAGAGAGCGGGTGGTGAGCTGGAGGGCGGAGGCATAAGGGGATAAGAGAATAAGGCAAGAAGCAAACACAAGCACGAAGGCCGAGAAGGCTGATGTGGTTCTGTTAATAATTCCGCTCATTCTCATACCTCCTAAAATGTTGCTGTTGCTATGTAAGTCATTGTGGCTGTGTACGAACCAGCCGCCTGTGATCCTGGCACGTTAACAATATAACTAGCGGTGAACGTATTTGCATTCGTTGCGCCTGAAGCAGACGCCACACTGTCGCCCGTTACAAATCTATATTGATCAGCTGTACCGTAGTTGGCGGTGTAGGTTCCAGAGCCAGATCCGGATGGATCAGCCCCAACATTTGGTGTAGCATTATCGCGTAAGTTAGCACCGAATTGCGCCGTACCTGTTGATGAGGCTGTTTGAGAACCTAGCGCAGCAATCGTAGGCGAGCCAGCACAAGAACAAGTAAGAGTTGAACCATTTACTGTTATTGAGTATCCTGATGTACCGTTCGTTGAAGCAGCCATAACTGATGTACCACTGCTAGTTGAAGTGCTTGAGAATGTGCCAAAGTTTACTGAGCTACCAGATACGGTTCCACAGTTGGTGCCAGTTATAGAAGTACCTGTACAGAATACTAGTGACTCATCCATGGTCCCGCTAAGGGTGATCTGCGTCGCCGTACTTGCAGCCACCGTACCAGTGTCTACTGGTGTAGCCCAGCCTGTGTCGGAGTAAAGAGTCACTCTTGCATAGTAAGTTGTGTTTGTAGCAGTAGGGTTGGTTACTGCTCCGAATGTGATCTGTCTTGCAGTACCGGAGGTAGTACTTGATGCTCCCGTGGCAGAACCACGAAGACGCACGTTCCTGAGGCTGCATCGCAAATTTGAGCCTGAAAAGATTGGAAGGTGGCTGTTGTTGCAGTTGTAAAATCAAATCTATAGGTTGTAGAAGCATTAGGAGCTGAGCTACCGAGAGTTAGAGAGCGGGTGGTGAGCTGTGCTGCAGATGCCAATCCTGGGAAAAAAGCAGCCTGTAAGCTAACTGCAGTTAGTATTAGCGAGCTTAGAACAACAAAAAACTTGCTCGAAACACTCCGGGCCTTTAGATGTAGATTATTATTAATCATTTTTATTTTTGTCCTACTTTTAAAAGTAAATTAACTTCGGACGAATAATAGCATATGCACTTTAAAAAATCAAGCCTATTTTATGATGTTAGAGCTAGATTTAATAAGTACCCGTACAGAGCAATGTTTGGTTCCCTAAATAACTGCCCCCTGGCGTATCTATGGAAGTATTTACAATGTAGGAAATTGTGTAGTCAGTTTGTCCAGAACTCTTGGGAGCTTGGGCGATTGTCTCACCCGATACATATCTAAAACTATCGGCAATATTATAGTTTGTTGCCGCCGCTCCAAATGAAAATGAGCCAGAAGGTACTTGAACTGCTTCTGCCCCGATATCAGGCGTGGAATTGTCCTTTAGATTGATGCCAAATTGCTCCGTGCCAGTCGCAGAAGAGGCATTTGAGGCTAGTGCATTAAGTGAATGTGCGCCATTATTTGGGGGGTTGCCTAATATGGTGACATTATAGCCATAGGCCGTATAGTTAAGTACGCTAAAGGAAGCTGTACCAGTAACTGTAACGCTGGTTGAAAGAGCGCCTAGGTTGAGGCTCCCAGAATTAACAGTGCACACTAGCCTAGGGTCAGAAGTAGTTGTGCTTCCGCTTTGTGTACCATAATTCGTCGATGTACTTTCCCCTACCCCGCCAGCATTTCCTAGAGATTGTTGGCCTGGGTCAACACTATAGTTTGTAGAGGAACTTTCCAGTGCTCCACCTGGGCCTATAAAACTCTCGTCAATTCGATAGTTTGATGAGGATCCCTGCGCATTAACTTGCACGGCAGAAACTATGCATACCAATAAACCTATCATAAAAATTTTCATAAGCTTTTAGTAGTATACCAATATAGTTATAAGATATAGATGTGGCAAAACAAGAAAAAGGACCGCTTGGAAACAAAGAATCCGCAGCGGAAAAAGCCAGTAGGTTTCTGAGGAATTTAAACGCGGTAGGTGCTGTGGCATTATTTGGAGTTGGAATGGCAGTGCCAGCTGGAGCGGTAGCATTTAATACTTTGGCAGCTATTGATATTGCTCAGGCTGGCGCTTTTGAGATAGCCAGAAAACATGCTAAAAAACGCCGAATAAGAAAAAATGTGAAGAACCAACAGAACAAATAAGATGTTATATTGAATTTATGGATAAATTGTCCGGTGAGGTGCTGAGGGCGCACAAAGGCGTGAGCTTTGTTGGCGTCTCAACATGCTTTTTCTGCTACAGAAGTGATGGCAAATTTTTCTTAGCAAAAAGAAGTAAAAAAGCCCGGGATGAACAAGGCCGCTGGGAAATGGGCGGCGGCGGTCTAAAGTGGGGCATGGCCGCCATAGATAATATTAAGCGGGAACTTAAAGAAGAGTATAACGCCTTACCAAAAGATGTAAGATTTATGGGTTATAGGGACGTATTTAGAGAAAATAAAGGACAACCTACACATTGGCTGTGCTTGGACTTTGCTATATTAGTTGATCCCAAAAATATGCGCATCAATGAGCCTGATATGTTTGATGATAGTGGCTGGTTTACTCTAGGCACATTGCCTAGTCCCTTGCACTCTCAACAACAAATATTTTTCGATATGCACAAAAAAGAACTAGAAGAGTTGGGTATTCGCTAATGGCAGAAACCTTTATTGAGTCATCTTTAACGGTTACGGACTTGCTCCAGAGACTTAATGGTGTGAAATGTGTGAGTCTACTCACTGGAACGGAACAAGACAGCTGGACGAGCACCATCGCCTGGGATCCTTTAGAAACTTTTTCTGCATACGAGTGCAGCCGAGATGACCAACGAGAGAGTTTTATAGAAAAAAACAATTCAAAAGGCAGATTATGCATCGGCTATGTAAGCTACGACTATGGTTACTGCATCCAGGGGGTAAAGAAAACAAAGTCAAATTCCCAGAACCTTCCTTATATATTTTTCTGCGCTTATCAAGAATATGTAGTGCAAGAAAGTGATGGCTGGAAGGTTGTTTATAAAAATTCAGAATTTTTAGATAAATTTAAGCTTATTCTAGATAGCAATCCACAGACGAATGATCGCAAAGATATAGTTTTTGAAACCACTTCTACCGGTGGTGAATACGCGAAATTATTTAATAAAACCAAAGAATATATAAAAAAAGGACATATATACCAGTTGAATCTTGCGCATAATCTTGAGGCTGCTTCAGGCCAGAATGCCAGAATGATTTTTTCAGATTTAGCTAGCAATAATATGGCTAAAATGATGAGTTATTTCGAAGGGCCTGATTTTGAGATTATGAGTATTTCTCCGGAAAGATTTATAAGTACCAATGGAAAACACATTGAAACCTTTCCAATAAAAGGCACGAGGGCTAGGCGAAATGCCGACGATAAAAACAATAAAGCTATTGCTGAGCTTATGACAAATCAAAAAGAATTAAGCGAGCTAAATATGATAACCGATTTACTCAGAAACGACCTGGGTAAAGTGTGCGAAGCCGGATCGGTCAGAGTTGAAAAAGAACGAGACATCCAGATTCTATCTAATGTTATTCACACATTTTCTAAGATCGCGGGCAGGCTTAAGGACGAAATATCTCCTACACGAGCGCTTTTATCTATGTTCCCCGGAGGATCAATAACAGGCTGTCCAAAAAAACGAGCTATGGAAATAATTGATGAATTAGAACCTGAATCCAGGGGTATTTATTGTGGCTGCATGGTAGTCATTGATCCTCAAAAAAACCTGGATTCAAGCATATTGATCCGTACAATAATTAAAAAAGGCAAGAAAATGATTCTGCCCGTTGGTGGTGGAATTGTATTCGACTCTAAGTTATCGCACGAATATAAAGAAACCCTTGATAAAGCTACTTCGCTACAAAGAGCAATCTAGTTAAACGTGACGTAGCTACGGGCTTTGCGCTGATCTTTTATTTCGCCGAGGTAGTCACTGACGTCTTTAAAGTTAAATATTATGTGTGCAGCCTTAATCTTGTCTTCTTTTTGTTCAATATTCTTAACAATTTCAAGAGCGTAGCCAATATTCACAACGCCTGATGTCTCCCCGGGTTTTAGCTTGAACAAAGCTTCGACGGTTTTAGGTGATATATCTCTGTTATTTTTATCTATTTGGAAGCCAAAATCACCCCCACTAGAGCTCGTAGCCGGATCTTCTGAAACTTCCTTGGCGAGTGTGCCAAAATCTTTACCACTTTTTATTTCTTCTAAAGCTTTATTGGCTTTCTCGTTGGCTGATGTATCGAGTACTGCAATTACCTTTTGGTTAAGAATCTGTTGTTTAAGCGTTCGCTTGAAATCATCTAACGACCAGTCCCAATAATCTTTTAGTACGGCCTCAAATTCTTCGTTGTTGCTACCAAGGCGGTTTTGATTACGATAAATTGTTATCTCGTCTTCGACTTCTTGATCAGTTACGGATATGCCTTTCTCTGCTGCGATTTCTTTTACATACGCATCATTGATAACTTTTTGATAAGCTCTCTTCTTGAACTCAGCCAATTGCTGCTTACCTGAGTCGGAACCAAAATCTACACTTTGCTGGGTCCCGTAGTAGTGCGTGTAGTGCTTTATTTCAAAAAGATAGCTCTCATAAGAGACAAAGTCAGAGCCAATCCTAGCTAGAGGAAAAGGTATGACCCTACTAACCTGATATAAGAAATCTGAGCTGGACTTAAATTTATACAAAGCAACCACGCAGTATGTCATGAATAGAACTAGAGCGGTCAAAAATAAACTCAGCGAAATAACCACTAGTTTGTGCTTTGAGTGCCTGAGGGGATAAATAAATTTTCTGGCCTTCCCCAGTACTTCTTCTCTATGTTCGGCTAAATTCTCGTTAGTTATCCTGCTGGCTGGTGTCAGCTCAGGTTCCTGTTTTTTTATTGGCGCTAAACTGGTTACTTTTTTTCTTATTTTATTCTTCATCAACACCTTCGTCCTGCCCTTTTACCATAGGTGGGCTATTTGCGATTACCCCGTTTTCTCTTAATATTTCAAGTATTTGTTGCTGGATCTTCGCCGGATGATGAACTTCATGAATCACTAAGTCTCCGACAAATGTCTGCATCATTATTGTACCAAAGCCTAAGATAGTTTCGTTGAATCCGGCAATTTCATAATTAACCATTTGGATTTGGCTTAAACTAATATCAACCACGCTTCTGTTCCAGAAACCCTTTTGGCTTATCTGTAATAATCTCTTGTTCGTCACGATGTAAACGCTGTAATACCAAGTTATCCAGGAAGGTAGCATTATTACAAAAAACAAGATAAAACCAACAGCTAATCCACCGAATAAATAGGAGTATTCAGGCTTGATTAGTGAAGGAACTGTCCCTAGCAAAATTGCCATCATTCCCAGAAATAAACCTTTTCGCATAACTATTGGATGCTTGCGAAAAACTAGTAAAAGCTCCTCTCCCTCGAGCTGATCTTCGAAATATTTGTTATCGGCCATTGTGCTTATTGTAAACCCTTATTGGTACCCTGGGTAGGAGTCGAACCTACAACCTCTTCCTTAGGACGGAATTGCTCTATCCATTGAGCTACCAGGGCGTGATGCGTAAATATGCTCTACTTACGCTCGTATGGCTCATAGAGATGCTCATAATCTAGCTTCTCATAAGTGAATATCTCTGACTTTTCAAAAAATCTCGCAACTTCTTCTTCCCCATTTTCTTTTGAGTCAGATGCGTGGATTAAGTTGCGCCCCTGACCTATGGCTAAGTCACCTCTTATACTGCCAGCTTCAGCCTCTCTAGGATTAGTTGCACCTACCAAATTTCTAACAGATTCAACACATTCAAAACCCTGCCATGCCATAACTATAACTGGCGAACTTTTCATAAATTCTTCTATGCCCTTATAAAAAGGCTTATCTACTATGTGCGCATAGTGAGATTGCAAAATCGCATCATCTAGGCGCATCATCTTAATGCCAATAAGCTTTAACCCTTTTCTTTCTAACCGACTAGTAATCTCGCCGACCAAGCCTCTCTGAAGCGCATCTGGTTTTATAATGATAAGTGTTCGTTCCATAGTTTCCTTTTATTACTTTTACGGTATTCTAACAGATTAAAAACCATTATGTAAGTATTAGCTTATTAGTGTCGTACAATATATTTATGCAAAAGCAGAAAGTCCAAGATCTAATTACCGATTTTTTGGAATATCTTGAGATTGAGCAAAATCGCTCACAGAAAACTATTGCTAATTATGACCATTATTTAACGAGGCTGATTGATTTTGCTGGAGACATCTACCTTGCTGACATAACACCCGAATTAATAAGAAAATGGCGCCTTTGGCTGAATCGACTTGGCACAAACACTAGTGATGAATTACAAAAAACGACTCAAAATTATCATCTAATTGCCCTCCGAAGCTTCCTTAAATTCTGCGCAAAAAGAGGGCTGGATACTCTGCCCGCTGATAAAATAGAACTTGCTCGAACCAAACGTCCTCAAGTGACATTTTTAAATGAAGAAGAGATGTCCAGACTACTGGCTGAGCCTGACACCTTGTCTGAAAATGGCCTACGCGACCGTGCGATTTTGGAGCTTCTCTACTCGAGCGGGCTTCGCGTTTCAGAGTTAGTCGCACTAAACAAAGACCACGTAAATCTAAAAAGGCGCGAATTTATGGTTAGAGGAAAAGGCCAAAAAGACCGACCAATATTTATCAGCGAAGAAGCAGCCAACTGGATAGAAAAATATCTAGAAAAACGTACCGATAATGCAGTTCCTCTGTTTGTCCGTGTTGGAGGACGTAAAAAAGCTGATTTAAGCGGCAATCACCTGCGGTTAACCGCACGGAGCATCCAGAGGCTCGTAGCCAGATATGCACTTTTGGCTGGAATTACTAAACATGTCAGTCCACACACCCTTAGACACAGCTTCGCTACAGATTTACTTATGAACGGTGCTGATTTACGCTCGGTCCAGTCAATGCTAGGACACAGTAATATATCTACTACCCAAATATATACTCATGTTACAGATCCCCACTTAAAAAGCGTTCACGAAAAATTTCATCGTAAAAAGAATGATCAATAATTCTTAGCAACCGTCGTCTACTTCACCAGGTCTTACCTGAAGTTGCTTACATATATCCCCGGTAGTCTGAAGTACAAACTCTGGCAATGGTCCTTTATTAGAAGTTAGAGGCACCATTACCTGAATCCTCTTTAGGATATCCCCGACCTTGCCTGTGGAGTCAACTTCCATCTGAGCATCACGAAACTGAACTTCTGTCCCAGTAATAGTCGTTCCGGTAATACTGACTTTATTTGATCTGTAAATAGACCGCAAATGTAAATAGAGCATATTTTTAGAAATATTGTTTATAGTGACGCGGCAGCCATTGGCGTCACACCCGCCATTCACAATTGCTCCCTGATTATTAACAGTTCCTGCCGCTGAACCAAAGGATATTGAAGATGCCGGACCGTTAGCTGGCTTAAAAAAGCCCACAAATGCGCTAGAGAGTAGCAGATCCCTATTTGCCACTGTTGGGTCTATCAGCTCAACTCTCAACATTCCAGCCTCACAGCTGTCAGCCAGTCTATCTGGGAAACTAAAATCTCCAGGGGCAGGACATCCAGCAAAATTACTCCCTCCGCCTTCTCTAGTCCAAGAGAAAGTCAAACTCTGGATACCAGCTCCGCCGGCATCTTCAATAGGCACAATTTCTGATGATCCTACAGACACATTCGCAAACTTTAGCTCTTTGGGTATTCGGTTATAAAGAACGCATGAATAACTAACATTGGTTATCGAAGCGTCGGTTGCGCTTATTATGGTTTGTGATTTTCCTGGGAACTGCTGACCAGGTCCAGCTCCACTAACACCAACGCATTCTGTTTTCTTTACGGGAGCCGTAGTAGGATTTTGAACTACATAATCCTTCGCATCACTGATACCTGATTCGGCTGCATAAAAGGCTTGGGTGTTCATCTGGCGGTCAAGAGACTGCCTTTGCTCACGATTTGAGTTTTGCGTCATAGAAAGAACGATGAGAGTCAAAAGCGTCATTATAAGGATGACTATTACCATGGAAGCAATGCCTGACTGGTCTTGGCCGAGTGATCTCTTAAGCATTTTGATTTTCATAGTATTGCCCTTACCATAAGCTATTCTATACGCTTATCTACTACTGTTGCAAGCTCTGACACCGCACAGAAGTTACTGCCTGCTATACCTGATTTACATTCTCCACTACTTGGAGGTTGGCCATTTGGGACACCACTGTTGTCATATGTAGACAAAAGATCATTCTCACCGTAAGCGACTCTTACGTTTATACTGAACTGCCCTCCGCCGACTGAACTAACCGTAAAATTAAGCAGTCGCATGTTTTTATCTAAAAGTTCTGTGCCGCCAGAAGCTATTGGGTCACAATTTCCCACATCGGTATTAACATCATGCCTAATTCCGACGGTTGTGTCATCGGTGACACGGTTGTTTATTTGATAAGTATATCTATCTTGCCCAAAGCAAAATGACTGCAGGCCTCCAGGCGAACCTCCGCTGGAGAAATTACCCCCTGTAAACTGACGAGCCCTGGATACATCCTCAATAATAGATCTAGCTGCCTCCTGAGTTTTTGAACTTGTAATTCCTTTGTAGTAGAGCCTTCCGATGGCAACCACCCCCGTGCTAGCCACCAAAAGGACAAAGCTAAAAACGCTGGTAGCAATCATTAGTTCAACAATAGTAAACCCACCTGTCGACTTAACGATGTTGGATTTTTTATAAGTATGTATACCCATTTTAGATTTTAATCTTCTATTTTAAGAATAACAGTGGTTACAAGCATTAGCATTACTGTATATTATTACTGTTATAAGGGCAAGCTCGGCTACCTTCTGTAAACCCTCCCTGGTCTTGCTTAAGCCTATGTGTTAAATTGGACCTAAAGTCATAGAGGATAATAATTGAACTGATGATGATGCTACGATCAAAAAAGCAAAAAAGCATAATAGCTTTTTTAGTAATTATTCTTATCGGCTCAGGCTTAACAATTTTTCTAGCTAGAAAGCCTTCTGGGGAAACCGGTTCCGGTGCCAATCAAGCTTATTCTGATGCTCCTAAACCTGACCGAGACGAAGCCAAGCCAGAAGGACTTAGTGAACCACCTAATATTAAATATGACGATAAATTACCTGAAGGTACCTTGAGCCCTCATGCAGTAGCTACTAAGCCAGATCCGTATTTTCGAAAACAGATCATGTTGAGGGGATTAGTAGTTGAGGCAAGTGCAAATAGATATACTATTGTTAGCCAAAAGCAGCCAGACGAACCCTACAGTATAGAACTGGATTTTAGTAAATCTGGAATTGACCCAAATATTTATAAAAATTCTGGTTACGAAAACAGGGATAAATTACAGCTCTCAGGCCCTGTCACAGTAACAGGCATACTAAAGGCTTTAGAGGATGGAAAACCCCTAACCTTTATAGTTGAAAAAGTGGAAAACTAAAATCCCTCCTTTAGCTTGGGCAGTAATTACTGTATATTGGCGTACCGTTTACCCAGTAAGCCTGATACACCCAATAATATGCTGCGTTTGGAGCCCACCAAGCATTGGTACCACTGTATTGATACCAGAAGGTTCCCGGTGCTGCGTAATGACCGGCTACAAAAGCAGTATTCCATCCAGCTCGCCAGTCGTGTTGATACCAATTATCTAAGTCTGCTCGGCGTCCGCCCCAGGCCCAGTACCCAGCAGTATAGCCAATTATTCTTGGGTAGCAGTCTGGAGCTATTTTGAAATCAAGTTGTCCACTTGTTCCAGCAAGGCCGCTTGATATGCTTCTGCTTGCCGGCGGACATATGAAATGTCCTGAAGGAGGAGTTACAACAGCAGTGTATGTGGTGTTTTCGATTAGACCTATAAAAGTTGTTGTTGAGTTACTTGAGGATGTAAACTGCGTTAGCGAACCAGGGTTCAAAGTAACACGTGACCCCCCACGATTTAGAGTAGCGGGAGTGGCGCAACTGGGGTCCGTGTTGCCAGGACCAGGAGGTATTTTCCTAACCACTACCGCAATTTGAGGGGGCGGTAATGGAGTAGTCTCTGTGGTGCCCGTTGCACTCGTGCAATCAGGGTCGTTGCTGGGACCGCCACCAAAATCTATCCTTCCATCACCATCATTATCTAAACCATCACTACAAGCAAAATGTGGAGTTCTTGGTATATCACCTGTGGCTGGTAACTTGTAGGACATGGCTAGCTGATCTGTGCTGCCTTTAACATTGTCCCAGGTAGTATCTATTGTATAAACATACCCGGCGGTGGCGTCACCAGTCACGCTAATTCTAATGTTGTAACGTCCGCCAGGCCCTCGTCCTTGGCAGTCAGAATTCTGGTCTGTAGGCTGTCCTGTCTCATCAACCGTTGTAGTCGCTGGATCGTCGGCTCTAAAGCATACGTTAGTGCCCCACGGCTGGTCTGGGCTAACATAACCCCTCAGAATTTCTAGTTGCTCTTCGCCGACCTTCTGGGCCTCGGCCCTTTCCTGCGCTTGTCGATTGGATTGTGAACTTCTATTTGCTAATCCATAGGAGATGCTTAGAACCATGCTCATAACAGCTATGGCCAACAACACTTCTACTATCGTGTCGCCTTTTGATCCAAGCTTTATTAGTTTTTTCATGCACATCCTGCTGGCCAATCGTCTATATTTGATTCTACGCTTATTTTTGAGCCCATACCAATTTTAATAGTTGCATGCCTGGCGTTAGAACCACCACCACCTTCTTCTATGCAGATAGTTATGGTTTTGTTCAGGTCAGATGATCTAACAGCCAGAGCGGAAGTTGAGCCATAATTATATGATGTATCTATAGAGGCAATCGACACTTGGTTTGTAGTCGCTCCACTACCTCCAAGGGCTCCGCCACCAAACCCTGAAACAACGGCAAAGCCTTTGCTCTGATCAGCCAGGGTGCCATCTCCAATCAATGTTTTTGTTATATCTATACTGCCATTAACCGTATAGGATTCTACTGCACCAGATATACCAGCGATCGTACGATTAGCAGCATCTTCGACTGAGCTAGCTAGTACTTCTGAGTTGACCGAGCTATTTTTTAATCCCATTATCGTGTATATTTCGAAGTTATTATCACCTGATTCACTGGTTAGATCTAAGGCCTTTCCTACAAAAATACAATCTTGATTAGTGCCTTGCTGGTTGGCTCCCGCAGCAACAATTGGCGAAGCAGGTGACCCCGTACGAGAACATGTAAAATTACCGCTATTAGGGAAGTAGCCCGTTCCTACATCATTCAATGTATCCTGGATTTTCAGCTCCAGATCTTTAACCGTTTGGTTAAAAGCAGTTCTCCTATTCTGGCTTGTATACCCCATTACTGCGGTAGCAAAAAGTGCTGCGCTAATGGCTAATACAATCATCACCTCAACGATAGTATAGCCACCAGAGTGGCGTGGCGGTTTCATAAGGTGATTATAGCATAAGCATATAGCTAACAAACAGAGGTAAAGGGCTTCAATAAATAAACAGCGAATTATACCAGTCTATTAGGTTCTGCCCGAAAAGCTTGGTGATTATCGCTGCAACTATTAGAAACGGGCCAAAAGGTATTTTTGTCTTAATACCCGCCCCCTTTTTAACTACCAAAATTAATGAAAAAACAGAGCCCAAAACAGAGGCAAGAAACAACATTAAAAGAGCTAGGACAGGATCTGCCAAAAGTAACCCCAGCAAGAAACCTAGTTTTACATCGCCACCACCTATCCAGGCGCCGTTAGATATCTGGAACAAAACATAGAAGAGCCCACCACCCGCTAAGACGCCGAAGATGCTGTCGAGCATTACATTATAATCAGTTTTTATAAATGCTTGGGCTAGTACGTTAATGACTGCTAAGCCCGTCAGAGGGAAAATTATCTTGTTGGGTAGAATCATGTAGCGTACGTCGTAAACAAAAAGCGCCATCAGCCCGATAGAAGCTATAGTCCATGTTGCTAGATCAATCTTATTTGCCAAACTACTTAAATCATCTGGCCAAAATACATAAAGAGCTACGAATAAAAGAGCTGTAGCAAGCTCAACGAGTGGGTACTGCCAAGATATGGGCTTCCGGCAGTAACGGCACTTACCGCGCAGTATAACCCAGCTAACTACGGGTATGAGGTCTTTGGCTGCTAGCTCGTGACCACAATTGATACACATTGACCGACCTGTTGATATGGAGTACTTGTTCTTCGTTGACTTATTCTTTATGGTGGACTGTTTTCTGAGTCGCCAGACAAGTGCATTTACAAAACTGCCGAAGCAAAGCCCTAGAATAAAAAGGATAAGAATTATCACTAGCTAATCTTAGCATAAATAAAACGGGGCCTTTTCAGCCCCGTTTCTTTACATCAACTTATTGACACGCTTTATCCGTCAATACAGCGTTGTACGGCGGCTCCGCTTGAATCCTCAACACCATATGTAACTGTAAACTGACGGTTAGTCCCAGCTACGGTGCTTGCTCCATCGGTTGCGCACTTCAACCCAAAGCTCCACCTAGCTTCTTGTAGTGAATAGGCACTGGCTGCGTTATAAGTAGGAGTATTTGATAGCTGCCTGAGCTTAGATGTGTCTATTGAAACAGCATTCGAGCCAGTCGCTTGGCAAGAGCCTGTTTGGCCGTTCTTATTGTTTAGACACTCATTAACTGATGCGGCAACAAGCGAAGCATCATTATTCCTCTGTGTATTACGGCTATTCCGCTGTAGCGATGGCACAGCCAGGAAGACTATTAGCATAATCAGTCCTGCGATAGCTAGCACGATCAAAACTTCGATGATCGTGAAGCCCTTTTGGTCTTTTGTTAGTTTTTTCATAATTCTCCTCACCCTTTTATAAGTTACTTCTTATGCTTTGAATATTACTCTACACAAAAAACAAATGCAATACCCTATTTACCACCTATGTTTTGACCAGCTAAACCGTATATCGGCAAAAGCACCGCAGCAACCACAATAAACGCTACTACACCCAATATGACCATCAGTACTGGTTCAATAATTGTACTTATAGTTTTGATTTGATTATCAACTTCTTTTTCATAATAATCTGCCGTTTTAGCTAGCATATCCTCTAACGAGCCGGATTCTTCGCCGATTCTAAGCATATTTGGAACAAGCGGTAGAAAGTTTGGATCACCTTCTAGTGCATCTGCTAGGGACTTACCGCCTTTGACTTTCTCTGTGGCGGCCTTCATGGAACGCTCTAAGTGCACGTTATTTATGGCTTTTGATACTATCTCTAACATCTGTATGAGTGGCACTCCACTTGCAACAAGCGTAGTGCCAGTTCTAGCAAATCTAGCCATATATAGCTTCATAAAAAGCGGGCCTACTGGCCAGGCATTCATTTTTAGCTTATCTATAACTTCTTTGCCTGGGCCTGTACGAGCATACCTAGTTAGAGCAAAGCCTATGAATATCAATATTATGAGAACAAGCCACCAGTAATCAGTAACAAAATGTGAAATCGCCAAAAGCGCCTTTGTGATAAATGGAAGTTTTGCTCCCGGCAGGTCTTTATAAATCACTTCTACCTGGGGCATAACCTTAACGACCATAAAGCCTATCACAGCTAACATCACACAAATAACAATGGCTGGATAAGCCATCGCTCCACGAACTTTACTAAGTATCTCTGCATCTTTTTCCTGCTGGTTCGCAAGTCTCTCTAGGGCTTTATCTAGTGTCCCTGAAGCTTCCCCTGCAGAAATAAGGCTAATATAAACTGCGTTAAAAACTTTAGGGTGCGCAGACAGAGCAACAGACAGGGCCTTTCCGCCCTCTACATCAGAAATAATCTGATTTATAACTACCCCAAATGCTTTGTTCTGAGTCTGGGACCCTACGTTTCTAAGGCTTTGTACCAAGGGCAACCCGGCATTAATCAACGTAGACATTTGGCGGGAAAATATAATTTTATCTTTAGTCTTGATGCGATTTTTGAATCTACTTAGAAAATTATTACCGCCCTCGCCTAGAACCTTTACTTCTATTGGGGCGAGGCCTTCCTTTTGAATAAGCTTCGCGGCTGCGGATTCATTATCAGCTTTAACTTGAGCTGTGACCTTCTGTCCAGTTGAAGGATCCCTAGCTGTATATTCGTAAGTAAGCACTTTTCTGGTTTATCCTCTCATTAGTCTATCAAGCTCTTGTATATCAACAGCAAAATTCCTAGCTTCGTCGTAAGTTATTGTTCCTGCATGAATCAACCCTACAAGAGTCTTGTCCATGGACTGCATGCCAAACTCCGCTCCTGTCTGAATAACAGCGTCGAGCTGATGGCTTTTTCCTTCCCGAACGATATTTCTAACCGCTGGAGTAGCCACCAAAACTTCGGCAGCTGCAATACGTCCACCACCTATAGTAGGAACTAGTCTTTGGGAGCAAATCGCCATTAATATATTGCTCAGCTGTGCACGGATTTGTGGCTGCTGGTGTGGTGGAAATACATCTATCATACGGTCGATACTCTGTGCGGCACTGTTAGTGTGAAGAGTGGCAAAAACTAAGTGGCCTGTCTCGGCGATTGTAATAGCTGCGGCGATAGTCTCTAAATCTCGCATCTCACCGATAAGCACCACGTCTGGATCTTGACGCAAACTGCTGCGGAGAGCTGCTGAGAAAGAATAAGTGTCGTAGTGAACTTCACGCTGAACTATAACTGATTTTTTACTCTTGTGCGTGAATTCAATGGGATCCTCAATAGTAACAATATGAGTTGGTCGTTCGTTATTAATCTTGTCTACAAGAGCAGCCAAAGTAGTCGACTTACCTGATCCTGTAGGTCCTGTAACTAAGACTAGCCCTCTAGGATAATCAGCAAAACCTTGCACTACTTTAGGCAGACCTAGCTGATCGGTGCTGAGAATCTCGTTAGGGATTAACCTAAGCGCTGCCGCTAGATTACCTCTTTCGTGAAAAGCATTTACACGAAATCGGCCTAGATCACCAAAGGCAAAGCTGAAATCAAATTCTTTGTCTTTTAGTAAAATCTGTTTTTGCTCGTCATCTAATATTGCGAAGATTAATGTCTCCACTAACTCTTCAGATAAAACTGTAGCGCCTGTAACGGCGACTAACGATCCATCAACCCTGAGCATTGGCGGTAAGCCAACTTGCAAGTGTAAGTCAGATGCTTTCTTTTTTATTACTTCCTCTAGAAGTGATTCTATTCTAAGTTCTTTTTCGCTCATTTTTATGTATCTTGCCTCCCACCGTTCTTATGCCTAGCCTTCGGCTGCCGCTACTCTATTAACTTCATTAATGGTAGTCATGCCTGCCAGGGCTTTTAGATATCCGTCCTCTCGCATGGTCACCATTCCTTGCTCAACTGCAGCTCTTTGAATTTCGCTGCTTGTCGAGTGTTTAAGTATGAGCTGCTGAATCTTTTCATCTATTTCGAATACTTCATACAGACCCATACGACCTTTGTAACCACCAGGGGTTTCCGGGCTATCTTTACCCTTGTACAAAGTATAAGCGTTTTGCGTAGCTAGAGGCAAGTCAGAATATCCTAGATCTTCAGCGACTTTCTTACGACTGGCTTCATCCTTCGGTAATAATCTCCCCAGATTATCTATCACTGCCTGTTTTTCAGTAATGTCTGATTCATAAGCTTCTTTATTATCAGCCAGACGTCGAACTAGCCTTTGTCCTATCACGGTGTGTACGGTAGATGCTATCAAGAACGGTTCTATACCCATATCAAGCAACCGCGGCAATATGCCGGCTGCTGAGTTAGTGTGAAGCGTGCTAAAGACCAGGTGACCAGTTAAAGCCGCTTGGACAGCAAGCGTTGCTGTTTCGCGGTCACGAATCTCACCAACCATTACAACGTCTGGATCTTGGCGCAAGATAGACCTCAGCCCTGAAGCAAAAGTTAGACCAACTTCTGAATTGACCTGAATCTGATTAATCCCTGGCATTTTGTACTCAACCGGATCTTCAAGGGTGACTATATTAATGCTGTCGTCCTTTATTTCTTGTATAAGAGCGTATAGGGACGTGGATTTTCCTGATCCAGTCGGACCAGAAGTTAAGATCATTCCATTCGGTCGCTCTAGGCCTTTTCTGATCGTTCTAAGTGCTCGGCCATGATAACCCATAGCTTCTAGCTTTAAGCTTGTCCCGGATTTATCCAGCAAACGAATGACGACTTGCTCACCCCAGACAACGGGGGATATTGCGATACGCAGATCGATTGTTTTATCTGCTACAGCCACGGCGAAACCGCCGTCTTGAGGAATCCTGTGTTCATCAATTTTTAGGTTGGCTAAAATTTTTATTCGCGAGATTAGGGGCGGTTCGGTGGACTTAGGAAGTTTCATAATTTCCCTGAGGACTCCATCTATTCGGCAGCGGATTTTTAGTTCCTTTTCAAGCGGCTCAATGTGTATGTCACTTGCTCGGTTTTTAGCAGCATATTCGAGTATGGTTGAAAGAGCTTTACTAATCGGCGAGTCCTCAACAATGGTTTTTATGTTTTTGCCTTGTTGAGTCTCTTTTTCAAGAATTTCTTGCTGTTCTTTCTCCGTTAGAGTGCCTCCCATAGCTTTTGTCACGTCTGCTTCGACGTCATCGGCATACTGTTTTAGGACATTTTGGATACCTTCTTCGCTGGCTGTATAAACTTTTAGAGGGCGTCCTATTCTCTTTGATAAGAAATCCACGGCCTGGACATTATCAGCATCTAGCATGGCTACTACTAACCTGGTTTTAATCTGTCCTAGAGGCACTGCCATATATCTTGCCGCAAGGTCCTTGGGTAATAGTCTTAGAACCTCTTTCTCTATGCGGGCTTCGGATAAATTCACATAAGGAATATGATTAATTTTAGCTATGACTTTGGTTAAAGCTTCATTAGATAAGTGCCCTTCACTAACCAAAAAACTAAAGAAGGGCATAGATGAATTTTTAGCCTTTTCCTTTAGCTCAGCCAATTTTTCAGGAGTTAAGTACCCGTCAGATACTAGATCAGCTTCTACTTGTTTTTGGTTGGCGGCAGAAAGAACACTCATAGCCTAGAACGGCTGTGGATTAGTTGAATCACCTATCTGTATTAGCTTGGTCGGATTAATTGCTTGGTCATTGAATACTCGTTTATCGGGTTGCTCAAAGTTCTCTGATATAGGCTCAACTACCTCGGCAGTTAAGTTTCTGTTAGCCCCAGATGTGAATAATACTTTTGATATTACCAGAGAGAAAATACCTGCAAAAAACACCACAACTATAATCAGAGCTATGTCTTTTTGTTTCATTTTACTGCCTCTTTCTTAAGATTTAGCGTTTTTTCTGGCTGGAAATATGTACTTCCATTTATAACAAATTCTAGCTGGCTATCGTTGCCAGAAATGCTTATTTTTTGAACCTTAAATGGCCTTATCGATCTTTCAAACAGACCCATGAGTGTTTTGCCCTGGGCATTACTGGCTGTAACCTCCACAGAAAAAGGTATTTCTACCGGCTGGGGAGCACCATCTGCTTGAGTAGCGGTCTGACTTATCTCATCGTCCGTGCCATTTATAGCGGTCGGCGTTAATCCATTATCTCTCAAGAGTTTGTCCAGGCTTGTCGTAAGTGCTGGAAAATCGTACTTACTCGGCAATGCATCGAGAATTATTCTGGCGTTATCACCATCACGATCAGCATCACCTTGAGGATTTCCTCCAAGAACGTTTGTAGTAGCACCAACAAATTCCTTATAAGAACTGGTTAGTTTATCTGCTGCTACGATGTTTGCTTCAAGGGTTTTTAAGGCAGCTTCCTTTTTAGATATAACCTTGCTTTGGTAGGCCCTTTGATCAAGTAATGCTTTAGAAGCAACTAGAGAAAATACCACTACAAATGCAGCAGCTGCTACGGCAATTACTTTGGCACAAACAAAGCACCGGGCTTTTCGGTGGCAGAACGTGTACTAATTATGTTCGGTATCTTCAGAGATACAGCTGACTGCCCAGCGTCCGCCTTAATGTTTGCAAATATTTTGGGGTCAAATTTAAACTTTATTTGGTAGGAAACAGGCTTCCCGCTTTGGGTAGATGATCCGCCTTCAGCTTCAAGCGAAAATTCTTGCAGGACAACCTCACTAAAAGCTCTACAGGTTTTTGTGTTTTCGTTTGTTACACCCTGAACATCTATAGTCTGAAGCACGCAATCCTTCTGATCATCCGAGACACCCTCTTCGCTAGTAGTAAAACCTGTGAATTTCAGAGTATCCACAAATTTATTTACAGTACTTATCTGGTCAGCATTTCCCTCTAAGCTTAGAGTATTTTCACTAAAATCTAGTGTGACTTCAGAGATAGTTGCCTGTGTAGGGGTTAGTTGAGTAAGGTAATCAAATAACCGGGAGCTAATTGTCTTTTGATCATGCAACGCTGGCAAACTGTTAAGCTGGTTCTGGATTGTCAGTATCTTATCTATATCTTCTTTTGACTTAAGTTCTTGTGTAGTTTTGGATATATCTTCGTCTAGGTTGCTTAGATGCTCCTTCTGGGCAAATCTAACAAAAATAAATAGTAATATGAAAATAGTTATAAAAAAACCAGAGACAATCACAGACGTACCTATGACCATTCTCTTACGTTGACGAGCCTTGATATATTCTAGTTTTACATCTGGCAGGAGGTTAAGCTGTATCATTTACTCATTCCTCTCCGCCAAACCAACAGCCACACCGAAATAATTTGAGACTGTTAAGAGCTCATTTTGTCTCTCGGGAGAATACTTTACCCCGCCCCAGGCATTACCGATCTCTACTTCTACGCCAAACTTATTGGCCAAATATAGAGGAAATTCTGGCAAGGCAGAGGCTGATCCCGTCATGATCATTCTCTCTAGTTTTGCATTTTGATAGCGACTCTCAAAGAACTTTATGGACTTAGCTATATCTGTAGTTAGCAGATCAACCGTGCTGACAATGGCATGATAAACTTGCCCCTCTAGTTTTTGCTGGCTTAGACCAAACTTAAAAACAAATTCCTGTGCCTGTTGTTCATCAATATTCAAGTTTTGTGTGGCTGCCCTAACTAAAGCCTCCGCTCCTGTTGGAATAGATCTTGTAAGGCGCGGAGAACCATTCATCGTGATTACAATATCTGTATTCTTGTTGCCAATATCTATGACCATCTGTGGTGCCGTTGTCCCTTCAGGCACTAAAGCTCTGGCCAGGGCCAGATTGTCAGGCTCAAAAGATATAACATTCAGACCTATAGACTCCAGCAAGTCTAGACGCGATTCAGCAAATTCGTTCGGCACGCTACTTATCAGCACCTCTACTTTGTTGGCATCGACTGGCGAATCACCAATCAAGGCCCAGTCTATCTTAGACTCAGCTGGTGGGGTGGGGATAATTGAGTCTGCTTGGAAATGAATTGTCTTACCGAGTTCAGCAGGCGATAATCTCTCAATATCAACAATAGTTGAAAATACCCTGGAAGAAGAAAGTCCAACAGCCACATTTCTAGTACTTATGCCTGTTTTGGATACGAGCTCTTTAATAGTTTGTGCTAGCTTCTGCTGCTCAGCCTTGGAGTCGCTGGCAGAAGATTTTTCGGTAATTGGTTCCATACCATATCTAAGAAGTTGTTTGTTGCCAGGAGTATTGGTAAGCTGGACAACTCTAACAGCAGTTGTACCTATATCTAAGCCAAAAAAATCAGATACACCACTAAGAAGACTCATCTGTTAATATCCTTTATTCGGTGTGTAGATTTTTTTTGTTTATTTTGCAATCTTATCATCATCTTGCCCACCCTCTTTATAGAGGCAATTGCTACAGCAGAAATTATATCATAAGCGTTATGACTAGCAAGAGGGTATTAAAGAATAGGTGGGAGGGTTTCAAAGGATTGGTAACGACCGTTGCTTGAGGTTTCGTTGTTGAAGGGTGGCGGAGACAGATATATCTCTGGGGTAAAGTTAAAGACTTCTGCGGCTTTTGTAATGCCTGTTAATTCCTGGTCATTTACTCTTGAGTCCCTGAGGGAGTTTATGGTTCTGAGGAATCTAACGTAATCCGCTACAAAGGCGCCGTTAATGGTTAGCTGGCTAGAGCAGTTGGCCAATAGGGCTGCGTCGGCACCAGGGCTATCGGTATCATACTCGTTAAAGCCATCGCTGCAGGTGAAGATAGTTCCGCCAGTGTTATCTGCCCGCTTCTGAGCCACATATAGTCCATCTAGCCTGGTGACATTTCTATTTATGTAGATGTTTCCACTGACAATTACTGCCAAGGCTGGTGCATCCGTCGGATCAGTGAAGGCCGAGTACTCAATATTACTGTTTATGTTTAGGTCACCGTCTACGTAGATAGTGTGCCGGTTGTTAAAGCCAGTTGTGCCGTTTAGGGTGAGCCGACTTGGAGAACCTGATGGTTGAGCTAGAGTTTGCATTCCGTCAGTTGGACCAGTGTTTAGGCTAGCTAGAGGCAGAGTAGAGCCTGATCTAGTGTTTTTCTTGGCTGGATCGTCATATTGAGTTTCACCGTAAAAGTCACCACCGCAGATATTAGCTCCAGCGTAGCTGCCTGGTGATCCAGCTCCAGTATTAGCAAAGCTTAGTCCATTCGTAGGTATTGGTGTAGAAGTTCTTAGACTGGCGCTACTAAACTCGGTGATTAGGCCCATAGCTAGAGCTGCAAAGTGCACGCCCGATCCACTCCTGTCGGCGTGACGGGAGAAGTATGTCTTGATCTCACTAGAATTAGCGTTGTTACAAACTCCACCAACTGCAAAGTCGGAGCCTGCCATGGCATCTGAGCCGTAGAGTCTGAGGTATGGACGGTCGGAAATAGTAATACAGCCACTTTCAGCTGGGTTGGCGGGCAGGGATTTAGCACTAGGCCCAGCTATATCATTTCCAGGACCTACCCAGCCATCAGTTATTGAGAAATTCGCCCACGAGCAAACTTGATCACCGGCCTGTAAAGTACCTGGGACGAGTGGCACTCCGGGCGAACCGATTCCGTGAGACTCGGTATAGTTACCAAAGGTGCTGGCTCCAGAATAAATTCCATCCAACGTTGTTACCGCCCCGCCTCGCTTCCTAATCAATTGGCGTTGCCAGCCTAGTGTTACCGATGCACCTGAATTATTTCCACCAGTTATGTAAGTAATGGTTCTGGGATCTTCATCATCCATTACAGGAGATTGAGCAATTGGCGTAATGTTAAATTGTTGATAGGTAGAGTATGTTATGGGGCATGCTGGACCCAGCCCAAATTTACCGAACATATCTGGATAGCCGTTAAAGCCATAACTGCCGATCGGCCATGGTACGGTAAAGGGGGTAGAAGTGGCTGCTTCTCCAGGATTTACTCCATTAGGGTAATTACCTTGATTATTAATTGGCACGAAACCTATGTCTGTGTTTACACCTAATTGCCCAACACCATTAAGATTTAAAGGTATTCGGTTCGAGCCGTTGTTGATTATTGTTACCCTAGCCTCGGTTGTTGACCCGGCCATAACCCTATTAGCCTGCTCATCACCTGGAATATTGCCATCAATCTGGATTGAGCAGCTTACATTCCAGCAGGGGCCTATATCTAAAAATCTATATTCGGAATTTGGGCCTAATTCTTGGTTAGGACCACCGGAGTTTGGTTTAACCAAGACTTCCCAGCCATTATTACTAAGCAATTTATCCAGCCCGACGTGAACATCCAAATCGACCTCAGCGGTTGCGTTATGAACTTCGTCATATACTAATGTACCCCTAGGCGCCCCGCTTCTCGGGTTGGTGGGGGCCTGACTGCCATTAAGCGCGTACACTCTTACCCTGGAGCCGCCACTGGCTATGTTGAAGTGCACACTCGTGCCACAAGATCCAACAGACGCGGGCGGAGGGTCACATCTCACATGGGCAGCCGCCGAGTCAAAAGGCATCCATATTTTTATAGTGTTAGCTGGTCGACCGGTGCTAGTATTCCTAGATTGGACGCCTGTAAATATCATTTCATACTTAGCGCCAGACCTGGGCACAAAACTACTTCTATAAATCGTTCCTCCATCGCCTGCATCACCGCTATCTACAACGGTATAAGATCCACTATAGCCGTTTCTAAATTCTCTTAGCTGAAAATTAACAGGACTGCCTCCGTTGGCATCCGCCCTGGAGTCTGCATCCTTCCACCAAACCCAGGCTCTAGCACCATTGTAATTACACGGTGGAGCAAATCTATTTCTAATCGTGCTTGTTCCGGGCTCAGGTATACTCAAGCTCACTCTACTCGACGAGTCTAGAGAACCACCTGGTGAGGTATTGTCCCCAACATAGCTTAGCCTGTCACTACCTCCCCTTACTTCTGCATCAGCAAAAACACTGGGCCTATCTGGGCTCGTTTTCAGAGCAATACGGATAACGGTCACCGAATAATTATTACCAAACCTCTCGGAGACATCCCATCCAGCGCCTGAACCTCTATTTAAATTGTTTATTATGAACCCGTCTGATACATCAGAACAGTATGAATTCATATTAGTGTCACTCCCTACCCTAGTTTGGCCATCTGATAAATTGTCATTCGTTGCCGGTGCTTGAGTTATGTTAAAGTCATCACATCTAGGTATTCTATTCGCTAGTCCCCGAGAAATCTTTACAGAGTCAGAACGTCCGACCGTAGGACTATAAAGTAAGAATCTAAAACTGGGAGTATAGTTTCCTCGACCAGTTATAGGATCATTCGATTCAAGACTTATATATTGATCGTATGTACTGTTTAAATAAGTTGGTAAATCACTGTATGCTGCATCGGTTTTAGCTGAAAAAGCAAAACCAGCCACAACGGAAAGGGATACTAGTATCCCTAGCCTTAGAAAAATGTTTTTATTCTTGCTCAAACGGCCCATTTTCAGCCTCAAAATAAATACCTTTGCTTATATCGGACATATCGTAGACTATTTTCATCTGCCCCTGTATCTGTGCCTGCTGAGCTTCGGTCAACTTACTATTCTCATCCAACCCTTTTATGGCTAGTTCTTTAGCCTTTTCCTTATCTCCAGCCTTAAAAGCAGTGACCGCTTGGTCATGGTAACTTATGACTAAACTTGGATCTCCTCCAGGACCTTCTTTGTAGGTCTCCATCGGCTGTTGAGAATTTTGAGGAATTTTTGCATCATCTTTATTTTTATTGCTATACAGATAAAAAATTGTTAGCCCGATGAATGCAAATATAAAAACAATCAGTAATATACTTTTTTTTGTTTTAAGTTTTTTTATCTTGGGCTTATCTATTTTTATCTTAAACATTAAACAGCCTGAATGTGTTAACGCTTAAGATTATATTACAAATTAGGGATAACTTCTACGGAGCAGTTTTGTAGGCTTCTGGGTTGTAAATTCTTACCTCGTTTAAAGGGAAGCTTCCTCTTTGTTCAGATTCGTATATTAACCCGTTTTTCTTGTTTCTTATTTTCGCAACGTATTCTATATATATTTCTGTGGGCACAAATTCGTAACCGAGCTGTTTATATTTATCATACTCAGGAGCTGTCGCTTCCGAAATGGGATAGCATTTATCCATGTTGATTTTGTACTTTCGAGTTGCTGAGCGATTAGGTTTAACTCTTAGAAGTTTAAGTCTTTCGATCTTAGATAACGGATCAGGTTCACCGTTTTGGTCGGCTATTCGCCGTAGCTCTATGACCTTTTGCTCATCGCCAGGACTAGATGTAATACCCATCCGTGCTCGAACTTCGAATTTCTTTTTGCCAAAGATTTTCTTATGAGTGGGCCGACCAGAAACTTTAAGCTTTTTGTTGCCATTATATTTAAATGTCAGGCCAGATGGTGCAGGTATACCACAACCATAAGCATCGGGCAGAGTATAGTTAACGTCCAAAGGGTTGAACTTGCCTCCCTTTTCTTTTGTTGTAGACGGTTTTATAGATCCGTTTATCGCAGTGTATACGCCAGTAGGCTTGTAGTCATCGTCGGGATATGGATCAAATGTCTCCCTGCTAATGGTAACGGCAGTGTGTTTATTTCCATCTTTGGTTGTTAGGGTGTCTTTGACAGTTACTGTGCCTACCAATGTCACCCTGCCCGAACCATCATCTATCGGAGTGCGGGCTTCGGCCTGATTGTTTGAGTTCATCTCAGAGTTTGCAAAGAAAGCTGCTACCCCAGCTGCTCCATAGACTGCCATCCTGCTTTTGGGAACACCGGCAAGCCTATCGACTGTATCACTAGCAAAATCCCTCAACCTGCCAAGGAATCCAGGATTTTTCTCTAGCTCTGACTCATTCATCTTAAAATTCTCAATTTTCTATTTAAGTATGAATAAAGTACCACATCTGTTACAAAGATGCAAGCATAAGCGTATAGATTTTGCAAGTTTTTATTACGTTGGCGTAGGTGGAATTATGCAGCTATACAATCCATTATTACTAAAAACAATTAATGATGGATGTATGGGATTTCTTGTTTAGGAAAAATATATACGACGTGTTTACTTGGGTGGTTTTTCTTTTCGGGGAACTTCGCCCTTAGCGGCATATTTTTCTTCTTTGTCTCTGTACATTTTTGCATCAGCTTCTTCATACATTTCCTGAAATGGTTTTGAAACATCCCATTCAACACCGCCGATAGCTAGCTCTAGATCGTCCACATCTCCTAGGGCTGCTTTTTCAATACGGGCTAGTGTCTCTAATGCAACCCGTTTAGAAAAATCTCTGATTAAATCTGGTTGTTCTAATTCCATGCCAGGGTCTATCTCTTCTTCCACCCCTCTTTTCCCATCAATCACGCCTTCAGTTGGATGTGGAACAGGGCCTTCATCTGGCTCTTCTTCCTTAAATACAGCAACCATAAACTCATCTCCGCCTGTTCTAGCAACAATATCTTGCCCCCTGACAGTTTTCATTATTACTTCAGCAGCCGAAACAAGGATCATATCACCAACCGGATGGCCTTTTTCATCATTTATTTTTTTCATACCATTTAGGTCTATAACGAATAGAGCGGCTGGCCTTGGAGCCTTCCTGTCTAAGCTTGGATCATCATCCTCGCGCTCTATCGCCGCCATCCTTGAACTTAACTCCTTATCGAAGCCTTTGCGATTTAACAGACCTGTTAGCCCATCATGGAAGGCATCGTGGGCATTTTTCTTTACTTCTCTAGTTATCTTAGATGAATATTCGAGCGGATCATCAACATCTGCTACATTTCTTTGATAAATAGCAGCCATGTCCCCAACTCCTTCTGAGCTGAATTCTCGTGATTCTGGCTTATGAGGGAATAGACCTTCAGCCTCAGCGTGGTTAAAGAATTGGCTTATATAAAACAGGGCAAGTTCTTTCGAACGAGCTTCCTTTTCCGTATAAGGCCTGTCATATTCAAGATGGAATTCCCTATGTTTTTGAATATCAACTTCAGGGAATACAAAAGCTTCGGGAGCTGATTCAGGCGTCGTATCTGGCTGTTGTATATCTGGCATAATCTAACTATTTTAGCATAAAAGCTTTAAAAAATCAATACCTTCAGAGCTAGAGTCTGGTATAGTTACGGGGATGAGTTTATCTATTGCCATTGTCGGCCTCCCAAATGTTGGAAAATCCACGCTTTTTAATGCGTTAACCAATAATAATATTCTAGCAGCTAACTACCCTTTCGCCACCATCGAGCCGAATACTGGGATAGTCGGCGTACCGGATCCGAGGCTAGATAAATTAGCTGAACTCTACAAGAGTGAAAAAACCGTTCCTGCAACAGTTAAATTTGTCGATGTAGCGGGTCTAGTAAAAGGCGCCAGCCAGGGCGAGGGCCTAGGCAATCAATTCTTAAGTCATATTAGAAGCTGCAGTGCTATATGCCATGTTGTCAGAGCATTTGAAGACAACGACGTGCAGCACATGGACCAGGATCATAACCCGAAAAACGATATTGATGTTATCAACACTGAGCTTATCTTGGCTGATCTGCAAACGATAGATAACAGATTAAAAAAGACTGAGAAAGAAGCTAGAGCCAACCCCAAACTCCGGCCGATCGTAGATGAAATTCAAAAAGTTAAAGCAATCTTGGATAGTGGCAAGCCATTAAATCATGCTGGAGAAAATATAGACTTTGAATTAATTGCCGATTTGCAGCTAATTACAGCTAAGCCAGCAATTTATCTGTTCAATGTGGATGAAGAAACTTTAGCGGATGAACAAAAACAGCAAGAATTAAGAAAATTAGTCGGTTCAGCAGTAAGTATATTTGTTTGCGCCAAGTTAGAGGATGAGTTAAAAGGCTTGGATGAAAACGATGCTACGGAACTTCTAGAATCCTATAACGTATCTGAGCGAGGTCTGGACAAAGTCATTCACGCTGCATACGACGCGCTGGGACTCCAAAGCTATTTAACCGCAGGTGAAAAAGAAGTTCGCGCTTGGACTATCAAAAAAGGGTCGACCGCTCCGCAAGCGGCTGGAGTAATTCATGGTGACTTTGAAAGAGGATTTATAGCTGCTCAGATAGTTAATTATGAAGATCTCATAGAAGCTGGGGCTGAAGCATCTGCAAAGGCCGCTGGGAAAGTCCGTACTGAAGGCAAAGATTACGTCATGCAACCAAACGATGTAGTTGAATTCCGCTTCAATGTTTAGTTTATGAGACACCCTTGCAGGGTTTCTCATCGCGCCAGGCAGCAAACTAAATTTGACTGCTTGGGCTGCTCTTCCCAGTCTTTTAATACCTAGCACTCTGGGTTGGTGATTGCCAAATGCTCTCTGTTTGTATAAAATTGAACCAATGATAGCGTTGGGAGTTAATGGTCTAAAAAAGACTTACGATGGAGGGACTGAGGCCTTAAAAGGCATTGATCTTGAAATCCCCGAAGGATCTTTCTTTGGTTTACTAGGACCAAATGGCGCCGGTAAATCAACCCTTATTCATTGCATTATGGGGTTGGCCATACCAACTGGTGGTAAGGCTGAAGTTTTTGGACATGATGTTGTAACGGATTATCAAAAAGCGCGGGCGGCAATTGGCCTCGCTCCCCAAGAAATTAATCTTGACTGGTTCCTAACAGTTGAAGAGAGTTTAGACTTTCACGGCGGTTACTATGGAATGCGTAAAAAAGAACGCAAAGAGCGAATTGAAGAGTTGCTGGAAGCATTTTCTCTTACCGATAAACGTAAGGAAAGTAGCCGTCTGCTCTCGGGCGGCATGAAACGGAGAGTTGTTCTGGCTCGGGCCTTGATGCATAGACCTAAAATGTTAATTCTAGATGAACCCACAGCTGGAGTTGACGTAGAACTTAGACTTGAGCTTTGGCAGTACATGAAAAAGGTTAACAAAGAAGGCACAACTATACTTTTAACAACCCACTACATTGAAGAGGCTGAGGAACTTTGCGACAATTTAGCATTGATTAACAAGGGTAAAATAGTGAAAACTGGCACACCAAGCGAGCTAAAGGAAGCTTACAAGAAGAAAACTCTGGAAGATGTTTACCTAAAAGTTGTTGGACGAAGTGAATTAGCAAGGGACAAACTAAAAAATGCGTGACAAACTTTTTGGGCCATCAGCAGAAAGAACTGATCTTGTAACCTACCGATGGCTGCCCTTTTGGACAGTCCTTCGCCGTGAGCTACACAGATTCTGGGGGATTAAGCGTCAAACTATATTTGGCCCCCTGCTAGAAACTTATTTGTACATCAGTATATTCGGTGCTGCACTAGGCAGCCGGATAAATGAATTAGATGGACATAGCTATATAGTTTTTATTATCCCCGGACTTCTTATGATGAGTTTTGCGATAAATATTTTTATAAATAACTCTTTTTCTATTCTGCAGCAGAAATTCCAAAGAGCCATTGATGATCAGCTGGCCTCGCCTGTTTCTAATACGCAGCTTCTTATGGGTTTTGGGCTAGGTGGTTTTTTTAGAGGTGCAATAATCACTTCTATAGCTTTTATAACGGCAAAAGTATTGATTCCTGAGCTGCCTGTTGCGCATGTTTGGATGTGTTTGCTTAGTTTTATTCTGATTGGGTTTTTCTTCTCAATGGCAGGTGTTTTAGTAGGCCTGAAGGCTGAGAAGTTTGATGACTTAAGTCTATATCAGACGTTTATTTTGCAACCATTAATTTTCTTGGGCGGGGTATTTTATTCTGCTTCACTCTTGCCACCACTTTTTGAAGCGCTTACAAGAATTAACCCCATTTACTACATGATCAATACATTGCGCTACTCAATGCTTGGACACGCCGATGTAAATCCATGGATCAGTCTATTGGTTATAGGAGTAGCAGGTTTGGTGTTATTTGTAATTAACTATAGATTGTTCGCTCGCGGCTACAAGCTAAGAGCTTAGAAAATAGACTTACAGGTCACCCGCATAGTCTCAATTAGCGTATTGGCTATCTATCAACTTCGTAATATCTGCTATTTGGTCAAAGTTACCACCTTGGCTCATTACCACGACTACGTAGCTGTTTGGACCATGCGTTACGATACCTGCGTCGTGGCTAACACCTGTTAGTTCTCCAGATTTATTAGCAGTTCGGCAGTTTGAGCATCCTAGCGGTATGCCTTTTGAATAGTTCTGCTGGTATAGAGCATCGAATACAAAGCGGCGAGTTTTGTCACTTAGTATGTGGCCTTTTTTTAATCTGATTAGTAGTTCGCCCACCTCACCTGCCGTAGTCTTTCGTCCATCGTTACCAGATAATTTAGTCTTCGGGAAGCCATTTTTGGCATTTGTATCGTCGACGGATTTCCAGTCGAGGTATGCCCCCAATTCCTCACTGCACGGATCGTCTGTAGTCTTTAGCATTGCCTGGACACAATCAGAAATTCTCAATCGGTCGATCTTGGTCTTCCTCCATTGATCTTGTGGTAGTTTCTTCTCTAATGCTTCGAGAAGAAATAGTTTATATAGGCTCGCTGAGTCAAATTCTTTCTCGGCATTTATGCTTACCGTTTTATCTGAGTTTAAATCATAAACGAATACCGCCCAATTCTGGTTACCTGGATAGCCTTCTATCCTCCTTTGTATCTGATCCCTTAAGGCGTCGTCGTCTTGTTTGATGGGGTCTTTAACAGAAGTATCAGGCAGTGCCTCAGCTGACACAACTGTTTCAGCATCAATCTTTTTAGAATTTTGAAAATAACTCGACTGCCTTAGGGCAGGTAGTGCATATTCGACGGCAACAAAAAAACCACTCGAAACCGCAGTCATTATGGTCATTGCTAAGAATGTAGCTTGCAAGCGATTCTTCTGGACCACTATGCCGTTTGAATGGTGAAAATATGTTCTTCGACCAACTCGAAATAATTTTAGTTTTCGTTTCACTTTTTACTTTTTGTCTTTTTTTGCGAAAGCCCGCCAAAGAATTTCTTCTCCAGCAGGCTCCCTTTTTTAGATCGTGTTAGCGTTTTGTTTCGCTTTTTTGAAGCAGCTCTCGCTACCCAGTGCATACCCTACCAATGTTAAATAACCTATACAAGATCTTTTTTATTTATACAAAAAAGGCACTGTCGAGTACTTTTTTTAAAGTAAGTAAATTAACACTTTCGAGGTATGGTTTTCTTACGGTTTTTCCCCTGTTATGCTTAACTATTTTCTGTGGATAACTTTAACAACAAAAAGTGCTGTACTAAAAAATTATTCAATTACGATCACTACCATTCGAAAACAATATTTTTCATGGTCATGACAATCTCATCATGGCTTGGTAGCTTATTATCTTCATAATAATGATCGGTGTTTATATACTCCTCTACCACGTCTAGACAGAAGATATTATCAGACAACAGTCGCATTTTATCTATTGCTGAAGAGTTGATAACTGGCGCTGCAATAATCAAACCTTTAGCATTAATGGGCTTCAGGAAATCAGTGGCCACATCTACCGAAAATCCATTTCTCAGTCCGTCAGAAACGAGAATTATTATGTGATTTTTAAGCAGTATCTTCATGATTGATCCCTCGTGACTAACAACTCTGTTAATCTTCTGGAACGCAATCATCTTGCCCTGCTCTATGATTGGCCTGTAGTCCACACTTAGGGCTTCTAGGTCACCTGTTGAGTAAGCTCCGCTGTTATATGTGAAGGAGCCTGATGAGCTCATTATCGCTATTGGGTCAGGTTCACCAGGTAGATCAATATCTTCTGTAACAAGTAGGAAAAGTTCTGTGTGAAGCTCTTTTGCTATCTCAGCACCGACCACAACGCCACCTTCACTCAAGCTAAGAACAACGCAGTTTTCTGTTTTATATTTTTTCAGCTGTTTTGCTAGTAGCTTTCCAGCTGCTTGTCGATTTTTAAAATAACGCATGCTGGTGCTAGTTTATCATGCAGCTCAACCATTTTTATCAATATTTATTATCTAGCGCAGAAAGGAGAGAAGATAAAATCTTTCCCTGTTTCCTTTTTCACCATGGACGCTTGAGTCGGATTTCCCAATTATCTTAAATTCAGCTTTAGCCCAAACTTCAAATTCGCTCAAAATCTTGCGGCGAAGAGATTCGTTCTTTATAACACCTTTGTGTTTAATAGATGCGTCTTTAGACTCAAACTGAGGTTTTACCATGGCTACAATTTTTACATCTTTATTTAATATCGTTTTAAGGTGTTTTAGCACTTCTCTAATTGAGATAAACGACACATCGATTACCGCGTAGTCAACTTTTGTACTCAGTGATTTGATCACTCGTATATCCGTTTGTTCATGAAGCTCAATTTTAGGGTTCTGCTGCAACCGCCTGTCCATTTGGTTTTTACCCACATCCACGGCAATCACTTTGGATGCTCCATGCTGTAAAGCATAGTCGGTGAAACCACCCGTGCTACTACCAACATCAAGTACAGCTTTGTTAGCAAAGTTAATAGACAGAGCCTCAGCCACTGATTCTAGCTTCATACCAGCTCGCGAAACGTATTTTTTCTCTGCTGTAAGTATAACTACATTATTTTTTGATACTTTAGTGGCAGGTTTTTTTACAACCTCATTATCGACTGTTACTTTACCAAGTTTTATATAGTTTTCAGCCTGACTTCTTGAATAGACATAACCCTTTTGAAACAAGTACTCGTCTAGCCGCTTCTTATCCATAGAAAACTATTTTTTTCGTTCGCGATAATTGCCAGTTGTTGTATCTACACTAATTACATCGCCAGTTTTTATAAAAGCTGGAACTTTAACTGATATTCCTGTTTCAAGTTTTGCGTCCTTGGTAACTGCGGATGAAGTATCACCTTTAACTGCATTCTCGGCATGGGTAACTTTTAAAAATACGTTCTTTGGTAACTCAACGCCAATTATATTTCCGTCAAAATATTGAGCCTGAACGTCCAATCCTTCTATTAGATAGCCAGTTTGGTCACCAAGCATATCAATAGGAAGCTCCTTTGTTTCATAGGTTTGTCCGTCCATGAAGTACGCCTTCTCGTTGTCCGAGTAAAGATATTGAACACTACTATATGCCACATCCGCTGAATCGATAGAGTCATTGCCCTTGAAGGTTTTTTCAAGGACTCGGCCATCTGTAAGGCTTTTTATCTTAACATTCACGATGGATCCACCTCGGCCCATCACTTTCTGGCTATATTCAGTAATTCTGTAAGGTACGCCCTCCAGCTTGATAATTGTGCCCTTTTTAAGATCAGTTACACCTAGCGCCATCTTCTAGCCTCTTGCTACGAATGGAAGTAGCGCTAAATGACGTGCTCGCTTGATAGCTACAGCTAGTCGTCTTTGCTGGCTCTCTGTTAGGCCAGTTTTCTTACGAGTTTCTATCTGGCCGTACTGATTTACGTACCTCTGTAAGGTCTTAAAGTCCTTATAGTCAAAATATGCTACGTCTGTTTTATGCTTAAAAATCTTTGCCATCTATAATTTATCCTTTCATTAATTGTATTTCTGGGAAGAGCAACCCGAGCAGTCAAATTTATTTTGCTGCCCGGAGTGATGAGAAACCCAGATATGGGTGTCTCATTAGCGGAGCGTTAAAAAGGTATGTCGTCGAGATTGATGGGCTGATCATCCACATCCTCGATCACAACATCCTTGTCTTTAGTCTTTGTGGTTTTTGTTGACGATGGCTTAGAGCTTTCAGCAGGGCTAAAACTTGAACCACCGTCGTCATTTCGTCCACCTAGAAAAGTTACATCTTGTGCAACTACCTCTAGTTTTGAGCGCTTTTGGCCATCTTGCTCCCAGCTTCTACTTTGCAGGCGACCACTAACCAAAACTGGCCGACCCTTTGTCACATATTGTGCGACGCGCTCTCCCAGCGCCGCCCACGCTACAACGTCTACGTAGTCAGTAGCTTCTTGCCACTCTCCATCAGAACCTTTGTAGCTCCTGTTTAACGCCAGACTAAAGCTACATACACTTTGGCCGCTTGGGATTTGTCTAAGTTCTGGGTCTCTTGTTAGGTTACCCATAAGAACTACTTGGTTAAAACTCCTCGCCATTACTAAACTCCTTTTCGCTAATTATACTACTCTTCGTCTTTATCTTCGTCGTCATTACCGTTATCACCACGCTCGGCAGCTTTTTTAGCTTTGTCGGCTTTCGCCTCTTCTGCTTTAGCTATGGCCTTGAGATCTGGCTTAGTTATCAAGTACCTGATAACCTCGTCGGTTATATTTAGGGACGATTCTACCTTTACCACGCCCGCTGGCGGCATATCAACCGTATAAAATACATAGACAGCTTGCTCGTGCTTAGCAATCGGGTAAGCAAGTTTTTTCTTGCCCCAATTATCTGTTTTGACGATTTTGCCGCCGTTATCGGTTAATATTTTTTTGATTTTGTCCTCTGCTTTGGACAGATCAATCTCTAGCTGCGGATCATATAAAACCGCAATTTCGTATTGATTCACGTATTCTCCTTCCTTTGGTTAAAGCCCGTATGCACTAGCGGCTACGAACTGAAGTTTTTAGTATGTGAATTTTACTATAAATAACAGATAAAAGCAATGGCCTCTTGTACTATAATGTTAGCGAATGGTGGGCGCTCAAATGGAGCGTTACAAATAAAAAATTAGTAAGTTAGGAAGAATGCCACAGCCTGAAATAATACAAACTGGAGCGATGCTAGCTGACCTTTTCAAAGAAGCTCCAAACATTAAACTCCTCGATCCCGAAGGTCCTGTTGATTGTGGCAAGCATGTTATACCGGGCATTGCGATAGGATTAACAACCACGATATGCAGAGACGCCATAAATATAAAAACTCCACCAAAAACTATACGGTTGGCCGCTTTAGGTTCTTTTGTATTTGGTGTTTTATACGAAAGTTTCGATGCATGCGGGGAGGCAGTCCCGGGGGCGAGCGGGCTCATAGAGACCTGCAAGGCAGGCTATTTGGACGGAACCAACCTATCTATAGCAAATATAGATAGTCCAGCAGATATTAGCACTGGGGTTTTATTCGGCGTATTAACTGCGGCCGTTGTCTCCCGCGCCGTCCGTAAAGTTAAATCCAATCTTGCCGGGCAAACTATGGACGAACAAAGTAAAAATGCAAGATAGTTTTTAGGCTTCGTCGTCGGGCATGTCGTCATAAACGTCTGATCCCGCCGACGGACCATCTATCTCGCTAATATCACTGATTAACACTTCTCTTGGGCGTGATCCAACTGCTGGACCAACTATACCCTGTTCTTCCATGGCTTCGATCAGTCGAGCCGCCCGCGCATAGCCAACTCTTAGACGCCTCTGCAGTAGACTCGTACTGGCTTTTCGGCCTTCTATAACTACTTGTACAGCATCACGCCACAGATCATCGTCTGTATCACTGGAGCCAAAGTCAGACACAACCCCGCCCTTACCAATTTGGACTGGCTGGCTAATGACTTCCTCATCATATTGGGGTTCTCTCTGGTCTTTGATAAATTCTGTAACTTTTTTGGTTTCTTGGTCTGATATGAAGGCTGCTTGGACACGTTTTGGCTTCGGCATGCTTGAAGTCAAAAGTAACATATCTCCTTGGCCAAGCAATTTCTCCGCTCCGCCCTGGTCGATAATAGTCTTAGAATCCACCTGAGAAGTCGTTGTAAAGGCAATTCGTGCTGGGACATTAGCCTTGATCAAGCCTGTAATAACATCGACGCTTGGACGCTGAGTAGCTAAAATTAAATGTATGCCGCAGGCGCGAGCCTTTTGAGCAATCCTAACAATCAACGACTCAACATCGCGAGCAGCCACCATCATAAGATCAGACAGCTCATCAATAACTATGACGATATATGGCATTCCTTCTTCGCTTTTAAGGTTGTTGTATTCAACGATATTGCGTTTACCTGCGTCCGCCATGGTTCTAAGACGTCGTTCCATCTCCGCAACCGCCCATTTAAGGGCGCTGATACACTTTTCAGGCTCGTTAACTACGGGTGCTAACAGATGTGGGATATCGTTATAAGGCGTTAGCTCTACCTGCTTAGGGTCAACCAAAATCAACTTAAGGTCAGATGGACTATTACGGTAAAGCAGGCTGGTTAAAATAGTATTTATCATCACAGATTTACCAGAACCGGTCTGACCAGCAACCAATAAGTGAGGCATGTTCGCTAGATCCCCTACCATTGGAGAGCCTGATATGTCTTTACCTATCACAAAGCTCAATGGACTTTTCTCATTTTTCCAATTAGCTGAATCCAGAACGCTGCTGATTCTAACGGTAGCTTGCTTCACATTTGGTACTTCGACACCAACTAACCTTTTACCAGGAATCGGCGCTTCAATTCGAATTGAATGCGCTGCTAGATCAAGCGCTAAGTTATTATCCAAAGCAGTAATTTTAGTAAGTTTTACCCCTGAAGGCGGCTTCAAAGTGTACTGAGTGACTCTTGGACCTATGTTGGCCCCTTCCATTTCAACTGGAAAATTAAAGTTTGATAATGTTTCTCGGATTATCTCAGCATTGGCCTGGACATCACCGGCATCAGCTTTGTCTTGTTTTTGATTAAGTAAATCTAACGGCGGAAGCTTCCAATCTTTATCAGAAGCAGCGGTTAAAGCCTCATGGTCTTCGGATTCTGATAGAGTTTTAGCTGTATTTTTAAGACTAGCTAGTCTTGGAGATTTGTCCTGAGACTGCTCGCTCCGCTCAGTTGGTACACCTTCATTAAGTTTAAAGCTACTTTGCTGCTCTTTAGCCTTGAGATCAGACAAATCTGTATCTTTTTCTTTCTTGAAAGGCTTAGCTAAAGCTAATAAAGCCTTTGGTGAAATGTTAAACGCTAAGAAAAATAGTAAAGTAGCCGAAACCAGCATTAAGATACTGGCCGGGATTTTATCTAAAGCTAGCAACATAGCATTTCCAACGACCTCTCCCAGATACCCCCCGTGGCCACCAGTATTTTCAACTTCAGACTTGTGAACAAA
>JACRNE010000008.1 GCA_016219345.1 Candidatus Saccharimonadota bacterium | reverse complement strand
GAATTTATTTCGTGCCCGGATCGATGAGAGGGGATATTCCCCTCTCATTAGCGTAGCGTTAATCTGTACGGGCGTCTTGGTTGAGAAGTCGAGTACGCATATCTGCAAAGCGTTTTTGCAGGTCTTCGGCTTGTTTCTCAGGAGTCGGTGCGGACTTCTTATTCTGCTGACCTGAATTATTCTGCCGAGGACCGATCACATTTACTACAGGGATGACGATCGGACTTCTGCCGGTCTTATCATATAAGAAATGGGTTACATGTTCTTTAAGCTCGATCTTAAATCTATCTAGATCAACTCTCTTAAACCTTTGTGCAACAGCTCGTTTGAGCTCGATCCTGAATTCATTCATCAGCTCTTCTTGGTCTTTCATATATATGAAGCCACGGCTAATGATATCTGGACTGGTCATTAGCGAACCTGTTTTCTTATCAATAGTCAGAACAACGGCTACTAGGCCTTCGTTACCAAGCATTAATCTATCCTTAACAACTACACTACTAACTATCGCGCCTGTTTGGTCTACTAGAACAGTCCCGTGAGGGATTTTATCTGTCTGTTCCATAGTATTCTGCTACAGGCTAACAACATCACCGTTATCAATATTTAGACAGTTTTTTCGTGGTATGCCATGTTCAACTGCCAGTTCAATATGATACTTCTTACCGGTGTAATCACCGTAAATTGGAATGAAAAACTTAGGTTTAATCATATCAATCATATCGCCATATTCTTCCATGCTGGCGTGTCCTGAAACGTGCAATGGACCTATCTTATCTACTTCGCGTGTCTCATGACGGAAAACGTGAACATCGTCTTTGAACAGATTGTCTACCATTGTTCGAACCAAAGCATCATTTCCCGTATATGGGATTGGTGTACTGGATAAGATCACGGTGTCTTGGCCTTTAAGTTTTATGTATTTGTGTTCACCTAGCGACATTCTCTGTAGGGCTGAGTTAGGCTCACCCTGGCCACCAGTACACACAACCACAACTTCGTTGTCTTTATACTTTGAGACGCTAGCGATCGGCACAAAAGTCCCCTTTGGAATCTTCATGAAGCCATTTCTCACAGCCATTTCTAGGGTACTGATCATACTCCTGCCGTCTAAGGCAATCTTGCGATTGTGCTTAACGGCCGCATTAACAATCATCTGAATACGATTAACGTTGGTCGAGAAAATTGCTACAAAAATCCGGCCCGGTGCTTGATCCATTATGTCTACGAAGCTCTGTTCAATTGTGGATTCACTAGGTGTGCGTCCTGGTCTGTCTGAAGTCGTACTTTCGCTTAAGAGCAATAGAACGCCTTCACGTCCAAGCTCTTTCAGCCTCTCAACATCAGTTCTTTCGTGATCAAGTGGATTAGGATCTAGTCTGAAGTCACCAGTGTTAATTACCCGCCCAACAGGCGTGTCGACAACTATGCAGGTGCTTCCTGGGATGGAGTGAGTTACACGCACTAATTCCACGAAAAACTCGCCTATTTTAAGCCTTTCATGTGTATCTTCATTCATTATTACCGTCTTAAGCTCAAAGCCTTCCGGCATTGGCAGTCCAAAATTCTCAAAAATTTCTTCAACACGGCCAATGGTAAAGCGACTGCCATAAACAGGCGCTGGGTATTTTGGCAGAATATGTGGTAAACCACCGATATGATCCAAATGCCCATGGGTAATGACATATGCCTTTAGTTTGTGTTTGATTGATTCTAGGTAAGCAGTGTCGGCTATACCGTAGTTGATGCCTGGCAAATCCACGCCTAGATCACTACCACAATCCATAATAATTGCGTCATTTTTATATTCTATGAGCAATGTATTTTTGGATCCACCACCGTTCATGCCACCAAGACCGACAAATTTTAACTTTGGACTATCGTCAATAAAGTTAGCTCGGGGACGAGCTGATTTGTCTTGATTTTTATTACCATTGCCCTCGGCAGTTAGGTACTGGCTGGCTATCCTGTGAGCATCGTCGCTGGCACGTTTTTGGGCGCGGATCGCCGCACCACGGTTAGTTCGCCTCGCCGGGTTTTGGGAATTTTTAGGAGGACTGTTATTTTGCCTCTTCTTCTGGTTTGATTGTTCCTTATTCATAATTATTGCTTTTTCTCCTTTTTAGGTTGTTCTTTCGTTAATTAGATTTATTATTTTTGGAATCTGGTTAAAGTCTTCTACTAGGGTCTCTCTCAGGCCTCCGTTATATAATGCCGCCGCAGGATGATACAGGGGCAGGATAACTATCTTAATATCATCGAAGCTTATGCGTTTGGGTTGGCCATGGATTTGTGTGATCTTCCGATCGGGCAAGAAATACTCCATACTATGTCGCCCTAGCGTCACAATAATCTTTGGTTGGATTATATTAATTTGCCTGACAAGATATGGCCAAAAAGCCTTTTTCTCATCTGGCAAAGGATCCCGATTATTTGGAGGTCTGTATTTAACAATATTTGTTATATAGACCTTATCTCTACTCAGCTCCACACCCGCTAGCATTTCGTCCAAGAATTTGCCTGCTGCACCAACGAATGGCTCGCCTTTCAAATCCTCGTTTTTCCCGGGTGCTTCACCGATAAAAACTATCTCTGCATCCGGATCACCAACGCCCATTACAAGGTTCGTGGCCGTTTTGGCCAAATTTGGACAGACATTATCCTTGGTGATGTCTGCCTCAATCTGGTCAAGACTTGCTTGTTTTTGGTTTTGTCTTTGCACTAGATTTCTCATTCTTTCGAATAAACACTTTAACCAAGTTATTTAAGCCTCCGACAAAAAGCACTGCAAATACTGCGTACTGCCAGATGCTACCAGTGTGAATTGCGCGCGAGATAACACCGTAAGAAAGGGCTAGCTCGATAAGGCCGAATACGATTTTGCCTTTTCTTGTCTGATGAAACTTGTCTATATTTTCTATAGTCTGATTCATTTTCTAGCCTTTCTTTGCCGCCTTAATGCTAAGCTGCAGACGACCACGATCATCTATCGCAAGTAATTTTACTGTTACTTTGTCGCCTTCATTAACTATATCGGTTGGTTTGTTTACCCTTTCCTCGCTCATTTCAGAAACGTGCACTAATCCTTCTTTGCCTGGCAGAATCTCAACGAAAGCGCCGAATTCTAGAACACTTACTACCCTACAGTCTTCATATATCTTGCCGACTTCTGGTTCAGCTGTAATATTTTGAATATATTGGATAGCGGCGTCGATACTTTGCTTGTCCGGGCTAGCTATCATAACCGTGCCGTCATCTTTAATATCTATCTCGGCACCAGTTTCAGCAATGATCTTGTTAATAGTCTCGCCGCCTTTACCTATAACTTCTCGGATTTTCTCTGGGTTAATCTTTATCGCTTCCACCTGAGGAGCAAATTTACTAAGCTCTGCACGAGGTCGCTCAATTGTATCTAGCATGTGCTTTAATATTCTATTTCTACCGTCTTCGGCCTGCTCTAAAGCTTGCTTTAACACATCCACGCCAAGACCATGTACTTTCATGTCCATCTGTAGAGCCGTAATACCCCGCGGGCTACCAGCCACCTTAAAGTCCATGTCACCAGCAAAGTCCTCAGCGTCTGCAATATCACTAATGATTATTGGTCGGTCGCCATCAAGCATTAGACCCATAGCTATACCGCTAACAGGAGCTTTCAGGGGTACTCCCGCATCCATTAGTGCCAAACAGCTAGAACAAGTAGCAGCCATAGATGTGCTACCGTTCTGACTCATGATCTCTGTAACTGACCTAATTGTGTAAGGGAAGTCCGCTTCGTTTGGTAGAACTGCCACTAGTGCTCGTTCCGCCAAATAACCATGGCCGATTTCTCTTCGTCCGGGGCTGCCCAGCCTTCTTACCTCACCAACTGTATATCCAGGAGCGTTATAGTGATGAAGATATCGTCTTTCGCCCTCTTTTTCCATTGTGTCTACAATTTGAGCGTAGCTAAGAGGGGCTAGAGTAACTACATTTAACGCCTGGGTCATACCACGAGTAAATAGACTTGATCCGTGCACCCTCGGCAAGAGACCAACTTCGCTAGAAAGCTGTCTAATTTCATTAAATTTACGACCATCAGGACGAATATTTTTCTCGACTATTTCTTTTCTTACGTCTTTGTGAAGAGCCGCAGTAAAAGCATCGTCATATTCGCGTCTAACTTCAGCGAATTCTTCTTCGCCCAATTCAGCTTTGAAGTATTCTTCTAGCTGAAATCTTAGATCTTTAACAATCTGGTTTCTTTCTGGATAAGGAGCTCTTAGATTTTCGCCTAATTTACCGTCTACCCACGCATCAACTTTCTTTTGTATATCTTCATTTGGTAGGGAAACTTCGTATTCTAGCTTCTTAACACCAAGTTTAGCAACGAGTTCTTTTTGCAATTTTATGGCAGGCTGAATCTCTTTTTGCGCAAATTCTAATGCACTTATAATTTCTTCCTCGGTTGCCTCATTAGCCCCAGCTTCTACCATCATAATTCCAGATTCAACACCAGCAACCACTAGGTCAATCTTGCCTTCGTCTAGCTCAGTTGTTGTAGCAAAAGACTTGTACTTTCCTTCGGTGGTCATGCCAACCCTAACACCCGCTACCGGACCTTCAAAAGGCGCTCCTGTAAGCATAAACGCTGCACTCATAGCGATCATCGCTATCATGTCAGGACGAAAATCTGGGTCCATACTTAAAACAGTGGCCACGCCTTGCACTTCATGCCGATATCCCTTCGGCCAAAGCGGTCGGATTGGTCGGTCAATGATACGGCCGATTAAAATCGCGTCGTCGCTTGGGCGGCCTTCTCTTTTTATAAATCTACTGCCGCTAATCTTACCGGCCGCATACATTTTTTCTTCGTAATCAATACTTAGCGGGAAATAGTCGAAACCTTCTAGTTTCTTCTCGCTGACCATTGCAGTTCCAAGAACTACAGTATCGCCGTATCTTACTAAAACAGATGAGGTTGAACGAAAGCCAACTCTGCCTGTTTCTAGGGTTAATTTTCTGCCACAGAAATCTGTGGACACACTCACTATGTCTTTTCCGTAAGGGTTTATAGTGCTCACTTTAGCGTGATCCTTTCTTTCGTCGTCACAGGCCAGATATCGGGAAGATAGCTGTATCTGTGACGAAGAAAATATTATTTTTCTCTCGAGAGCGTCTGCTCTTTCTCTTCTTTATAAGAGTTCACTCTCTGGTTCTAGTACTAAATTTTAGTAATTAAACTAGGAAGTTAACTAACGACGAATATTTAGTTTCTTAATAATCTCTAGGTATTTTTTGGAATCTTTCTCTGCAATGTATTTAAGAAGTCTTTTGCGCTGACCTACCATCTGTAGCAGTCCGCGACGTGCCGCAAAATCTTTTTTATTAACTTTCAAATGCTCGGTAATTTCGTTGATTCTAGCCGTCAAAATACCGACCTGCACCTCTGGTGATCCAGTGTCTTTCTTGTCTTTGGCTAAATCAGCAATAATCTTTTGCTTTTTCTCAGTAGTTATCATGCGTTGAACCCCATTCTAGCACACTCTTCCCTGTTAATCAACATCTACATTGCCGAGCTGTCAAGTGAGTTAATAGTATTATCAAATAGTTCTTGGGCTGGATCAGGATTTTTTAATTCTCTAATCTCTTCATCCTTATTTCTAAGTTGTCTGGCTTGTTCAAAGAACATACCAAATCGATTCTTTAATGACTGCCTATTAAATCGTAGCGAGGCCAGCCCCAGAGCCACGGCCGCGGCAATATCTACCTTACTTCCACTCTCTAGCGCCCTAATAGTCTCCACTCCTGCTCCAAAAGCCGTTAACGAGCCGAGTGCTTGTGTAGTTCTGCCGAGAAGTAAACTAGCTTCTTCTTCTGTCTTTGGATGACTGATTTTTTCCATATATTGCTAAATTAAATTATTTCTCAGTCTAGAATAGTCTTGTGTAAATGCAAGCATGAGCAAAATCATAAAGTAAATAATTTTTCGGAAGATGCTTGCTCGATCAGCGTAGCGCTATCCAAGCTAAATTGACCCACGTTAGTTCTTCTAAGGTCACTCATATAAGCACCCGTTTCTAATTCTTTACCGATACCCTCTACCAGGGAGCGAACATACGTGCCACTGCTGACAGTGGTAGCAAATTTTACTATTGGATATTTATAATCTGTTATTTCCAAGCTATAAATGCTGACTCGCCTAGGCTCAATCTTAACTTCTTCACCTTTTCTAGCTAATTTGTAAGCTCTTTGGCCATTGATTTTTACTGTCACCTGTAGTGCTGGTTTCTCCGAGTTTCATGGTTACTTCGTAAGTTTTATCAAGCTTGCTAAACTCGCCGGCCCTCTTGCAGTATGAACCAGCCACGACCACCATCAATCCCGTAGCCAGAGGATCTAGAGTTCCGGTATGTCCAACTTTTATCTTTTTTCCTAATTCCTTTTTAAGTATGTTTCGGATTTTGGCGACCACATCAAATGAAGTCCACCCCTTTGGCTTGTCAATTAAAATTAGTCCGTCATGCACATATCTAAGCTTAGCAGAGGTTATAATGAGCGCATGTATAAAGCAGTTATCTTTGATTTCTTCGGAGTAATATACAGCGACCCGGCTAATAGATGGTTCCAGAAGCATGAAATTAAAAGATCTGGTGAATATGCAGATATATTCAAACAAGTTGACCATGGTTTTATCACAATCGAACAGGCCTTTAGTGAACTAGAGCGATTAAGTGGGCAGCCCTCAGAGGAAATTAGGGCCGTTTTCGGACAAACTGACATGATTGATCATGATGTCGTTGAAATAATTAAAAAGCTAAAACAAAATTATTCTCTTGGCCTTCTTTCAAACGCATCCAGCAATTATCTCCGGAAGATTCTACAGGATAATGACCTGAATAACTTATTTAACGATCTAGTGATTTCATCAGAGGTAGGAATGATAAAGCCAAACCCTCAAATATTTGAAATTGCACTGGATAATCTAGGAGTTCAGCCGTCTGAGGCCATATTTATTGATGACTGGCCCAGTAATGTTGAAGCGGCAAAAGAAGTCGGTATTCACGGAATTTTATTCTCTGGATCCAAGGACCTAATTACTAACCTAAAGTCACTAGAGATTAAACTTTAGAGATTATTTTGTTTCAGGGACAAAGGGTGGGGGCACCGGAGGAGGAGGTGAATTTGGTGTCGTGTCTTTTGAGGCGCCATCAAACTCTACAGAGCCTTGATCTTCTCTAGCCAGCGGCCTTGGATCATCAATTTCAGCCTCATTAGCGGCTTTTTCAACGGCAGTTCTGGCATCATCTACAGATGATTCTGGAACTTCGTTCGCATGAGGACTCCCAACTGACAGTTCTAGTTCTGTAATGGTCTGTGAGTCTTCAGGCTTCTCGGTTTCGCTTGTCCTCTTTTCATCTTTTGGCTTAGAAGAAATGTGCCTTGAGCTACCTTGACCTCTTTTCAGCAATGGTTTGTCCGGCATATTGCTAAGAGGATCTGTGCTGCCAGTATATTGTTCTTCTGCAGGAGTTGAGTTAGCCGTCAGTTGGCCGCCTAGACGCGGTGGCTCACTAATAATTCGACTTCTTGAAGGCGCTTTTTGCTCTTCGGCTTCTTGGTCGGCGAGTTTCTTTAGCTGACCTGACTCATCAATTTCTATCTGATTGGGCCCAGCATCTTCTTCAGGCTCCCCCTCTATGGCTGGTGCGGGTTTCTCAGGACTGTGGTCAATCTCTATTACACCGTCTTCTTCTTTAGGAATTTCTTTTTGTTCCTCTTTTTTGGTAACTGGCGGTAATACTTCTTCTTTTTGTTCTTCAAGCTTGCTACTTACTAGCTGAGTGCTTGCGCCAGCTGACATCAGAACTCCAGCAATAGACATAGTATGCGGTGTAACCTTTTCATTACTATATCTATCAGTTTCAGCAACTATCCCAGTTAGTAGTGCTGTCGCATTTTGATTATCAAAGACATTTGCAGAAAGTTCCCTTGAGATATCAGACACCATTTCACAGAGGCTGCTTGCTTTATGATCGACCCAGTTGATCGATCCAAGTTTGCTGCCAGTGTTGGTGTTTATGGATATAACAACAGCATCATGAAGTATTCGCCCGTGTGCCAAAATAGCTGAATCAAGCTGATTTCTCTCGTGTACACCGAGAGCCACTATAGCATCTACGTTAAAGTCGCCCTGACTGTACTTTAAGTCTTTATCGGAAATACTGGTTCTGTAAGGCGTAATAAAGATCTTTACTACATCATCCTCTACCTTGTAGCGCAGTTTATCGGCCTTTGATTTATCAAGTGCGATTATGAAATCCCGTAGTGAATCTGTGGTTTTTTCTATGGTTTTCTCTGGTTGCAAGAAATCAATAGTAGAAGGCACAGCACCACTAAAAACAGCGTTTGTGTGCTTACCCAGCTTATTTAAAACTAAGGTCAGACCAATACAAGCGGCAAACTGGTCAACCGTTGGGTTCGTACTGATGGTAACCAATACATTATTAGCGGTTTTAAGCTTGTCTACAATTTGGCCTAGCTCGCCTGTGGGTGCTTGTTGATTTGGCTGCATTTTTATTTGGTTTTTATTTTAGTTATTTACGATGTTGATTCTAGCATACATAAGCATAATTGTCCAGAGCCCTAACGGAAGTAAGATGTAGACAAATATCTTATTTTATTATAAAATGATTGATAATTATGGGAAAAGCTGATAAATTAGCCGTTTCTAGAGCTATAGACATAACGCTACGTAACGAAGTAATAGATGGTTATGTGGGAGGAGTTAAGTGTTCAGCTGGGTTTGAAAGAAAAGCTATTGATGACAGGCTGGAACAAATCAAAACAGCTCTTGACCCTAGCATTGATGCGAAGGCTCTGGAGCGATTCTGGAATTTTGAGAAGAAGATAATTAGATCATTATTTGAGTACAACCCTGTCGAAAGACATCCGAAGTTAAAATCTCCCGACGAGATACGGATTGATGCCACAAAATTCAGCGCAGTGCTAGCAAGCGTTATGAGGGCAGAAGATGAGATAACACTTATGGGAAGAGGTTTGGGCGATGAGTCTCCTCTGGCAGATAATTTGGGGGCATTTATTCCTCGGGGGAGATTGATAATATCAGGCGAGACTGGCGATGGTACAGTCCATCACTTAGGTCCTGACGCTAGAGTTGTCTTGCAGGGACCGACTGGGGATAATTTAGGTTTTGGCTCACATGAAGACGCCACTATATATGCAGCTATTTCGACCGGGAAGAACCCTGCGCCGATCGTATCAGGGCCAGCTACCGCTTTCCATAATTTGCATCGGTAACACCTCTGGGGTATAGTAGTTCGCATTGTTTAAATTAATATCTAAGGGAAAGAATAATAAATGCCAATCATCAAATCAGCTCAAAAGCGAGTAAGAAGCGCTAAGAAGGCTGCGGTCAGAAACACGAAGACTAAAAGAAATTACAAGGACGCAATAAAAAGTCTAACTAGCGCCTTAAAGTCTGGTAAAAAATCAGTCGACAACGAAACTAAAAAAGCCCAAAGCGCCCTAGATAAAGCCGTTAAAAAAGGCGTTATCCATAAGAACAAAGCAGCTCGTAAAAAAAGCCAACTTGCTAAAGCCGCTAAGAAATCTGGCGCAACTAAGCCGAAAGCTGCGAAAAAACCTGCTAAAAAAGCTGCTGCCAAAAAGACCAAAAAATAGTCTCTAGCTACGGGATAAGGTGGTGAGGAAGTTTTTCATTGCCGTATCTTGATCTATTGTCACTGTCTTAAAAGCCGTGTCCAGATAAATTATGTCGTCCAGAATGTGGCCTACTCTGTCGCGTCCTAGCCTGCGTGAAATATTTTGGCTTTTTTGAACTACAAAAGGGCTTAGACCGGAAGAAGAGCTAATTTCTCCCGAAGACAAATCTTTCGCCGAGTTGACTACAGCAACCGCGTGCATTTGCCAAGTTATCATGCCCAGAATGTTTAGCGGCTCTACGCCTTGTGCCCGCTGTTCATCATATAGCCTTAAAGTTTTATTGTGATCTCCCGCAAAAGCTACATCCAGCAAATTGAAGATTGAGCTTTGGGGAGTTGGATCTGTTAGCTCATCAATCGTTTTGCGAGTAATGTGCTTATCGTAGTTAATTATTTTTTTGAGTTCATTACTTAGTTTCTGTTGATTTAAGCCAACCCGCGCGATCAAATAAACAGCATCCGACTGGCTAATCTCAGCACCCTCTTCTCTAACCCTTATTATGATCCAGCCTCTGAGCTGCGTTTCATCTAGTTCTTTAAATTCCTGGAAGCCCTTAATTTTTTTAAGGTTTTTATAGTATGAACTTCTTTTGTCTGGTTTTGGTTCAAAGATTATTAAGTCGGTAGTTTCAGCAACTTTATCCAAAAAACCATCTAGATCTTCCGTGATGTCTTTTTGGCTCGAAAGATTTGATATTACTACAAGTTTTTTTGAGGCTAAAAATGGAGTTGATTGAACTATGTTTATTATCTGGTCTTTGCCAGAATTTTCAGCATCTATTCTCTCAACCGACATATTGCCGTGCTCACTGACAAAATCTCTAACAAGAGTATCTAACGACTCCTTTGCCCCAAAATAATTAGGTCCTGCAACAACACTAAACATACAGTAATGTTACCAGGCTTACGGTGTAGAGGCTATCTCTGACACTTTGGGCAAATATGAGTCCCTCTGCTAGCGACCCTGATCTTTTCTATTGTTGTGCCACAGCGCGGACATGGCTGGTTTTCTCTCCGAAAGACTCTAGCAAAGGATAGATAGCTACCTTTCTTGCCTTCAGCATTAACATAGTTTTTGTCAGTTGAACCGCCTTTTTCTATACTCAATTTCAAAACAAATTTTAGCTCTTCAAACAAAAGCTTAAGTTTTGCATCTGAAACGTCTTTTACTTTGTTAGAGGGATGGATTTTTGCGGCCCAGAGTGATTCATCAGCATAAATGTTTCCAACCCCAGCGATAACTGTCTGATCCAGCAAGGCAGCTTTGATTAAGCTATTTTGTTTTCGTTTAAATCTCTCCACGAAATCGACTGATTTGAAATCTGATGCAAGAGGTTCTGGGCCAACTTTCTTAAAAAAGTCTATATTGGGAATTTCGATCGTGGGCAATAATTTTATCCAACCAAATTTACGTTGATCGTTGAAGAATAATTTACCTTGGTCAAAAGTTATAACAACCCTGGTTGATCGATCGGGCAATTTTGCCACCAAAGAATCGTTTGGGTGGCCCGCTCCAAAGACCGCCGCGTCAGACCGTAAGACTAATTGGCCGGTCATTTTTAAATGAATAACTAAACTATATTTACTATCAAGATCAATGATTAAAACTTTCGCGCGCCTGCGAACGGAGATGATTTTTGCCCCCAATAGAAACTGCGCTGTATCTGTTTTTGAGGCCTGAAAACTCTTATGCCAAGACGAATCAACCTCCTTAATCTTTAGCCCAATAATTAATTCAGCTAAACCTCTTTTAACAATTTCAACCTCCGGTAATTCAGGCATATGTAGCCTCTATTCTATCAACTAGCGCTACAATAGACACATGAGCGATTCTCTGTCAGATATTTTGAGCAATAAAGATTTTAAGCAACCAGACGAAATTACAAAAATTAAAAATTTCGTGAAAACTAAATTCGGCGAAGAGCCAAAAGTATCTATAACTTCAAATTCAATAGTTGTTATTGTAAAAGGTGCTGCCATGGCAGGAGCTCTAAGACCCGAGATTCATAAGCTGCAAAAAGAATTATCTACCAACAAAAAACTCCTCATCCGCATATCCTGATTTTTTAATTTGAGAGCATGACGAATTTATTTCGTTTTGCTCGAATCATTTTGAGGGGTAAGCAGTGAGCGCAAGCGAACGATGAGAGGGGAAATCATCCCCTCTCATTAGGCGAGGCCGTTAGAGATCGCCCCAATTTTTGCCGATTGATGCATCAACAGTGAGTTTAACTGGAAGTTTATGTACGTTTTCCATGGTCTCTTTTATTTTATGCATCAGTTCCTCGGCTTGATCTTCCGGACATTCCACCAATAGGGAGTCGTGGATTTGAAGAAGCATATGAGCATTTGGAAATGGTCTTAGCGCATCGTCTAGCTTGATCATAGCCAGCTTCATAATGTCCGCTGCTGTACCTTGAAACGGCATATTGATCGCTGCGCGCATAGCCGCCTCTCTGACTGCAAAGTTAGATGAATGCACATCAGGAGTCGGTCGTCTCCGGCCAAACAAAGTCTCTACATAGCCTTCTGTTGATGCCTTTTCACGAAGTGACTCGATATATGAAACGAGCTTAGGACGCATCTCAAAATACTTATCTATGAAAGTCTTGGCAGCATCACGGGTCATCCCAGTAGCCATACTAAGTCCATGAGGACTCAGACCATACATAACACCGAAATTAATTACCTTTGCATCACGACGCATATTCTTGGTCACGTCCTCTGGCTCTCTACCATATACTTGAGCTGCGGTAGCCGTGTGCACGTCTACATCTCTGTTAAATAGATCCATCAATCCCTTGTCTTCAGACAGTAAAGCTGCAATCCTCAGTTCCACCTGCGAGTAGTCCGCGCTTATCAGCACATTACCTTCGCTCGCAACAAAAGCTGAACGAATTTTACGCCCTAGATCTGTTTTGACAGGAATGTTTTGGAGGTTTGGCTTTTCCGAACTTAATCGTCCTGTTTGAGCCACGACCATATTGTAGGTTGTATGCAGACGGCTATTTTTATCAACCTGGCTAGGCAAGGGTTCTACGTACGTGTTCATTAATTTTGAAATTTCACGAAACTGAGTAATCAAATCAATTATTGGATGTACCCCACGTAGCTTATCTAGCTCATTAGCGGCTGTTGAATAGGCTGTTTTGCCTTTTTTAATCCCTTGAGTTGGCAATCCTAGTTTGGTGAATAAGATTTCAGATAGTTGGGATGGCGATGCTATGTTAAATTCCTCATCCGCATAACCAAAGATCTGCTGCTCAATATCAGATAAAGAGTCTTTTAGCTCTTCATCAAATTTCTTTAAATAATCAACATCTAACTCAATCCCTCTGTATTCCATCTCGGCCAAAATCGGGATTATTGGCCATTCTATTTCTGTTGCTAGGTTTTTAAGTTTTGGTAATTTGTCTAATTCCTCTCTCTGAATCTCAGAAAGCTTCCTAATTACAGAGATTATGTCAGCTTCTGCGCCAACCCCATCTATACCCTCAAGCCCTGGCAGATGAATGTTAAGTTCAGACTCAGCTAATTCGTCCAGGCTTAGAGCTCTCGACAACGGGCTTAGTAGGAAAGCTGCAATCTGCGTGTCATGCTGGATTTTTTTAGGATAAATACCAATCGACCTTAAGATCTGAAGTAATGATTTTATGTTATGGCCAACTAGGCTTGAACCTTCTAAGTAATCTTTTAGCTTATTTTGAACAAGATTTTTATCTAGTAGGTCCAGAGCAAAGGTTATTGAGGTTTTATTATCTGGAGAAATGGTTAGAAGCGACGGGTCTTGACCGTGAGTACCGGAGCAGATTCCGAAAGCAATAACCTCGCCAGCCTCTGGTAAAGTTAGTTTTTCCAGTTCTTGAGGAGTTCTAATATGATTGGAGCTTGGAACATTAACTTTCCTAGCCTCTTTTCTTTGTTCATCTTCTGGAACGTTCATGTACTTGGGTAGTTGCCGAGCTAGAGTTTTAAACTCCAATCGCTGCAGTACTTCTCTAACTTTTATAGGGTCGCATTTGCTGCCATCCACCTCTTTAAGATCCAATTTTATAGGTGCGTCCGTCCAAATTTCGGCCAGTTTTTTACTGACCTTAACTAGATCCTTGCCATCTTCAAGTTTCTTTCGGGTTGACTCTTTTATGTTGTCTAGATTGTTGTATATACCATCGATATTTTTATAGTTTTTAAGAAGTTCTACAGCAGTCTTTTCACCAATACCTGGAGCGCCGGGTATGTTATCTGAGCTATCACCTTTAAGTGCTTTTAGATCCAGGAATTGATCCACTTTTATTCCATACTTTTCTTCAAAACTCTCCGGATGAAAAAGCTCAATATTACTCAAACCTTTTTTTAGGGCATAGACATGAACATTGCCATTAATAACCTGCAGCATGTCTAGATCAGAGGTGACTAATAATGTATCTAAGCCTCCCTCACGTGCTTGCACAGCTAACGCCCCCATGATGTCATCGGCTTCGTAGTCATCCAGCTCATAAAGCGGCCAGCCAAAAGCCTCAAGAAGTTCATGGAGCAAAGGAATTTGTTCATAAAAATCTGGAGGAGCGGGCTTGCGACCCGCCTTGTATTCAGGATATATTTCTTTTCGTTTTCTAATATTCGTTTTTGGTTTATCCCAGGCTACACAGACATATTCTGGGTCCAAGCGTTTTATGACTTCCAAAGCCATGACTGCAAATCCGTATACCCCGCCCGTAGGGGTACCGTCTTTCGTAGAAAGATTAGGCATTGCGTAATATCCACGATAAAAAACTGACTTACCGTCAATAATCGCAAACTTCTTCCGCTCCGCCATCGTATCTATAAGTATACAGGTGACGACTAAATTTAGGCTACTTGTCTTAGCTCGGGCAGAGTAAGATCTGAGCTCTCCGCATACGTAGCTTGCGAACGAGCTTCATAGCCCGGCAACAAAGATACGGGAACAGCAAGCCAAGACATCCCATTTTCCCTATGTTTTTGAAGTACTTCAGCTACATGCCTTGCTTCATCAACTTCATCTAGTGGGTAAACGTCTAAAATCTTCTCTGTTTTAGCTTGACCCAAAACCTCCCCAACTATCGCCCAACCATTTTCTGGTAAGCCTTCTCTAGATTCTATCCTTAATGACATCTTTTTGGTCTCCTTCGTTCAGTGTATTTGTAAATATACCACTAAATTTAATAAAAGAAATCGTTTATGTTAATTTATAGTATTTCTTTTAGTTTTTGTTTTATTTCTTGCTCGAATGACTGAATATCATCAAAGTCATTTTGGATAAATATGTCTGATATTTCTTTAACACCTGCCGAGTTAAGGGTAGCCTCATCCCCAGCTTGATGCATTTCGTCTTGCTCTTCCTGCAAGAATTGTTCGTAAGATTTATCGTCTTCTGCGCTTCTGTTACGGCTACGGATTCGATTGTAGCGAATTTTTGGATCAGCATCTACCCAGATCAATTTGCCGCCTAATTCATGTATTCTCTTCGCCTCGCCAACGTTACGCATAGGTGTAGCAACTACTCCAACATACTTGTCCGATTGTTTTTTATAGAGTTCCACGGCACGGTCTACAAGAACTCCTAAGCCAAACTCGCGTCGCCACTCCGCACTAATACTTCGTAATATTTCTCGCTCTAGCGGTAGCCCGCGTTTTTCAGCCTCGTCGCGGAGTAAATCCGATACTGATACAAATAGATAATTATTTTCAGCTAAAAATTTACTAACAGTATCCTTGCCTGAACCGTTAGTCCCGCCTATTCCAATAACTTTCATTACTTACATTATAGCTCTAAAATGTTTACATAATGAATAGACAGCTTGAATTGTATAAAGATAATTATCTTCTGCTGCAGAATCTACGACATCCAGAAATTCCTGAGAAAATTCTATATGACAATTCGGTATTTGTTAGAAAACAAGAATTTCACATAACCTTGCTCTCTCTGGGAAAAATAGCCGACGAAGTTAACTCTATAGTTCGAGATAATCAGAAAACAAAAATTCTAAAAAACATTGAAAATTTTTTAGAAAAAACTCCTTTAGATAAATATTCGATAACTGATGAGTTCAGGCTTGTAGAGAAGGGTGCTCAAAAAACCATTATTGTAATGGCTGAAGTCAGAAACTTTGAAAAATTGCTAGACAATCTTAGTGAAGAGTATGGAACAATAGTTCGTAAACCCCCACTTCACATCACTTTATACACACTTCCTTTTGATAAAATTGGGGTTCCAATCCTCGATAGTGCTGACCTGAACAAACTAACTCGACCAATCGATTTGAAAAGCTTAGAAAGCTTTCATAAACTTACTACTTGATATAGTCGTGAAGTTTCTTAGAATCTTTATGCTTACGCAGTTTTGCTAGAGCTTTGGCTTCGATCTGCCTGATTCGCTCACGCGTGACGCTAAACTCTTGCCCGACCTCTTCTAGCGTATGGCTTTTACCATCATCCAGGCCAAAGCGAAGTTTTAGAATCTTCTGTTCACGCTCGGTTAGGCCTGACAGCATTTCTTTAACGTGTTCTTTAAGTAAACTTCCCGTGGCTGACTCTTCAGGGGTAATTGTGTCCTCGTCTTCGATGAAATCACCAAGCACACTGTCTTCTTCGTCATCACGTACGCTGGCATCAAGCGAGTGAATATCCTGTTTAATCTTCATGATGTGTTCGACTTTTTCAACTTCCATTTCCATCGCTTCGGCAATTTCTTCGTTAGTCGGCTCACGGTTTAGCTCTTGTGTCAGTCGTCTCTGGGTACGTAAAAGTTTATTAATAGTTTCAAACATGTGTACAGGGATACGGATTACTCTAGCTTGGTCAGCAATAGCACGCGTTATGGCTTGTCGGATCCACCATGTAGCGTAAGTAGAAAATTTAAATCCTTTGTCGGGATCAAACTTCTCAACTGCCCTAAGCAGTCCTGTGTTGCCCTCTTGGATTAGGTCCAAAAGATCAAGTCCACGCCCGACGTATCGCTTAGCAATCGATACTACCAAACGCATGTTTGCTTCGGCCATTTGGTCTTTGGCTTTTTTATCTCCCGCTACAACTCGTTGAGCCAAGGCTAGTTCTTCATCAGGCTTTAAAAGGGGAATTTTACCAATTTCACGAAGATACAACCTAACTGAGTCGTCAGCAATATCATCCATATAGACTTTATCGTCGAGTACCAACTCCTCACCATCATCGCCTGACCAGTCCTCACTCATGCTGACTGAGCCGCCTGTAACTTCTACGTTTAGATCGGCTAGTTCTGTATAGAGAGTATCTAGAATCTCTGCATTCTCTGGTGTTTCAGGAATCTTAGCAAATATTGCTTCCTGGTCAATCTTACCTTTCTTCTTAGCCTGAGCTAAAAGTTCAGCCTTGGCTTCTTCCAATGGTTTTTGTTCTTCTTCGGCTTTCATTAAATTTAATTCTCCTTGATCTTGTTTAGTAGTATGTCTAGCTCGCGTACGTTTGCTAATATTTTTTCGTGTTTAGATTTATCGCTGGAGTTTAATTTGTCCGCTAAAATTGTCTTTTGTCGACTTACAAAATATTCGATTATTTTTGCCCTCAGTCTGGCTGCTTCGTATTCGAGCTCTAATGCGTCGACTGATGCGTAAAGTTCCTCAAACTGTAATGCTAGTATTTTAACATAGTCCCCCAAACCTCGCAGCTCTTCGACCTGCCCAACACCAGAGGTATTGGCTCTGTCAAAGTTCTCGGCACTCTTGCCGATTTTCTTCTGCGCTACTCCCTTCTCCGTACCGCTTGTACGACTCGATCCGTTGCTCAAAGATAAATCGTCAATAGCGCTCGAGTGCGAGGTTTGGGATTTTTCAAGCAGCTGCTTAGAGTTTTTTGAACTACCGTCAAAATCAGGATTATTTCTTAAAAATTCTAGCAATTCTACCTGCTGCTCGGTCTCAAGCATAGGTGTTTCCACTAGCTCAATGAAGCTTCGCGTAGATGGTAGCATCAAGATAACACTTAGGAATTTATCTATGGTTTTGATTTGATCCTGGTTATTTCTAGGCGTTGCGGTCTTTGGGGTCTTAATAGGCTTCACTTTTAAGTTTTGAGCGGTAGTTTTGTCTAGCTTTTGGCGCAGAGCAGATTCATTCACCCCTGCTAGATTAGCGATTGTCTTTATATAATGATCCTGTTCAACTGGGTCTTCGAGGTCTTTCACGACTTTAATAATTTCATCAGAAAAAGCTTTCTTCCCCTGAGGTTTGCTTAGATCGAATCTTTCTTTATATCGTTCTATTAGCCAATCCAGCGCATAGTCCGTCTTGTCTATAGCGTCTGCCCAAAGCTTTGGATCTTTTTTAATTAGCTCATCAGGATCTTTGCCTTCTGGAACCGTAATAATGCTCAAATTAACTCCGACCTTGCTAGCAATAGGAATGGCTCGCTCAGCCGCTTCCAGACCCGCCCTGTCTTGGTCAAATGCTAGTCTCACCTCTGGAGAAAGCCTTGATAATATTTTCACCTGCTGCTCCGTAATAGCCGTTCCTGCTGTGGCAACAACCTGACGCTGTCCGGCTTGATGACTCATAATAACGTCCATATTGCCTTCAACAATCACTGAATAATTCGACTTTCGAATGGCCTGTTTAGCCAAATGCAGCCCAAATACATGACGGCTTTTATCATAAAGCGGCGTAGACGGAGTATTTATATATTTTGGCGCTTTATCGTTATCTTTGAGCAATCTGGCAGTGAAGCCAATTACTTTGCCCATGTTGTCATGCAGAGGGATCATAATTCGACCCCTGAACATATCTGTTGTTCCGTTTCTGGTAACAGCTAGTCCGCACAGTTTTATTTCCTTCTCAGAAAAGCCTTTTTTAATCAGAAAATCAGTTAGTGATCTTTGATTATCCGGACTATATCCAAGCTGAAATGCTAGAGCCGTTTCCTTGCTAAAACCACGTTTTCTAAAAATGTATTCAACAGCTTCCGACTTTGCCGAGAGTTGTGACTGATAAAATTTTGCGGCTAGCTCCAGGGCTTGGTAGAGTCTATTTTTCTCAACCCCGCCAGCTGCCTTGCCCGCCGACTGATACTTTTCTAGATCAACTCCAGCCTTTCTGGCTAGCATCTCCAGCGCACCCTTAAAGTCCAGGCCTTCCACCTCCTGAACGAAGGTAAATACATCGCCGCCCCTTACTAGCCAATTACATCCTCAATGCTAAGCCTAGCCTTTACCTCACTCACAGCGTCCATCTTATAAGTCTACGGCTAAACGTTAAAAGCTAAAAGCATAAGGGCTAACTTTTAGCTTAAATCACTAACTGATAGAATACTGCTTATGAATGAGTCTAAGGATCCTTACGGATTTATCATGAACCCAGATAAACCACCGCGTAAGCCCGCTCTTGATTTAAGTGGCGCCGGGATGTTGCAACGAGCTTTGATATTTGGTGGAGGAATCATTGTTTTAATAATTCTGTTAGTTATGGGGATGAGCTTTCTCAACAAGTCGAGCAATGCCCAAAGCGACAAGCTCCTAGAGGTAGTCCAGGCTCAACACGAAATCGTCAGGATCTCTACTTCAGCCCAAGAGAAAATTACCGATAAAGACCTCTTCTACCGAGCAATCAATACTCAAGTATCTGTAGACTCATCGAAGCAAGAATTAATTGCCATTCTATCCAAAAGAAAAGTCAAAGTTGACGATAAGAAATTATCTAAGAATGAAAACCCCCAGAATGATGCTGTCTTAGTAGAGGGCGAGCAATCTGGAAAGTTTAATGAAGCATACGAAGAGCTCCTAAATAAACAGTTGTCAGACTACCAAATTCTATTGCAGAACGCTTATGATGGCAGTAGTCAGAGCGAAAAAGAAGTAATCCAAAAATCTTTTAACCAGCTCAAACTTCTGTCGGCTAAAGACCAATAGTTGGTGTATCTGAATCCGTTTTTGATACTAAATCATAGCTATGCCTGATCAAGCCTTTAACGTCATCTTCATCCAGCTGACCGCTTAAGATAATCGTGTTCCAGTGTTTTTTATTTAGATGATACCCCGGCATTACACTTTCATATTTTTCGCGTAAAATTTCGCTTAGTTTCGGATCACATTTTAGGCTGATTCTTACCGGTTTGGATTTTTCGGCTATTAGCGCGAACATCTTTCCACTATCCCCTGGGCCAGTTTTATAAACAGCCACCTCTTCACCGAAAGGATATTCCAGCCGTGAATTTGGCATGCTTAGTACGTATTGTTCAACAGATTTATGATCCATATTACGCAACCGAACGTGTATAAACTATTAAGCCAATTCCCAGCAGAATTAGTGCTAATCCCGCAATCTCCAGCCCTTTGAGAGATTCCTTAAAAATAAAATAGCTCAATATTGTAGATAGTAATATGGTTCCGCCGAATATTACTGGTGTAACAACGCCTACTTTGTTAATAGCGTAACTTTTATTGATAAAAAATCCGAACAACCCAACAGACAGCCCAGCCATGACCGCCATCACCAATCCCGATTTTGTAGACACGGTTATATCCTTAGCCTTCGCAAAGGCGATTATTGTAAGTGGAGCGACGATGGAAAATACATTTAATATCAAGGTAGCTAGGTTTGGGCTTATTCGTCTGGAGGCGCCTGCGCTAAACATACTAACAGCCGTGAACAACACTATTGCGGCCATTAAATAAAACATTCTAAGGAGTTATTATACAGATCCATATTATATCTATGAAGCTTAAGTTCATTGACAATTTTAATATTTTATGATAGACTGATGTCAGTTAGGATAAAAACATAAATTATGAGCACAGAACAACAAATTGAATTAGAGAAACAGCCTATGGACGGAACTTGGGTAAACCCTGATGCCGGTGCCACTGAGGCAGAATTTAAAAAGCATGTACTCTCGTCTATCCCAGAGGAAATTAGCGATGGTGGCGAAACAATAAAACCTCAAGAGATTGCGCTAGAAGCTTTTAGGGATAGTAAAGCTCGAATGGCCGCAGGCAAACAAGAGCAACCACATAACTAGGAATTAATCGATTTTTTTGAGAGCTTCGATGTAGTATTGGAGTTCGGCAATGCTGGCTTGAATATCATCAAAAGCCCTATGAACTTCTTTTTTAGCAAATTTAACACCGTATTTTGCCTGCATAATAATTTTTAAGCTAGAAACATCAACCATTCTATAGTGCAGTAAGCCTTCAACTTCGGGCCACCATTTAGCTATGAATTTACGATCGTTATGGATAGAATTTCCGGCTAAAATTGCTGGTTCATTTCCGAATTGAGCCTTAATAAAACCAACCAGCTCATGAACAACTTCTTTTTCGTCTCTGCCTTCACTTTTTATACGATCGATCAAGCCACTGGCTTGGTGCTGAACTTTTGACCAATCATTCATTGTTTCAAGCGCCCCATCATGATGCTTTATTACGGCCTCATATGAAGCTAGGGTTTTAAAGTTAAAATCCGTCACCTCACAAGCGACTTCAATAATTACATCTTTTTGCTCGTCCAGCCCCGTCATTTCTAGATCTACCCAAAGCAGTTTGGTGGGCGTGGCATTCTTATCTATTTTCATACTTACCGTCATTATATCAGCCATGCGGGATGTTATGATTTATGAATGAGGAAAATTATGATTGCTCTGACACTTTTACTGATTATTTCCGTCTTATTCATAGCGTCAAAAAATAAGAATGAAAAATCCCCTGGCACTAGTAGTAGCTCAACTTCTCAACAAACGAATAAGAACACTGTAGCTTTTGATAAATCAAAATATTCTATTGATGATCCGGATAGTATTTGGATTATTGTAAATAAGAAAAGGCCAATCTCAACAACTTTCATCCCAAGTAATTTGGTTACGCCCGATGTTAAAAGAGATTCAAGCGACAGCGATGCGGAGCAGCAAGTTAGAAAAGAAGTCGGTAGTTCAATTGAATCTATGTTTGCTGATGCTAAGAAAGAAGGATTAGACCTAATGTTAGCCAGTGGTTATCGTTCTGCTGCCCTTCAGAAGACTTATTACGACGGATACGTAGCTCGTGATGGTCAAGCTGCGGCCGATCGCTACAGCGCCCGTCCAGGCACCAGCGAACATCAGACAGGCCTTGCCTTTGATGTGGCCCGAGGAGATCGAAAGTGCTATCTTGAAATCTGCTTTGCTGATACTCCCGAGGGGAAATGGCTGGCAGCAAATGCATATAAGTATGGCTTAGTTCTTCGATATCAGAACGGCAAAGAAGATATAACTGGCTACCAGTACGAACCTTGGCACTTTAGATATGTTGGAACTGCACTAGCTGAACAAATTAATAAATCGGGGCAGACTTTAGAAGAATTTTTTGGTCTTTAAAACTGATCAGACTTAATAACGTTCACTGATGTGTACTTGTTAAGTAGTTTAGTTACTCGAGCTGTTTGAGCCTCAACTGAAGTGTTATTTTGTGATTTACTTAGTGGTTCAGCTGACTTATCAAGGGGGTATATTTTTAGATTCTTACGGGCCAGAAGATCTTCTCTACTTTTTTGTTCAGCCGTCCATTCATAATGCATATAGGTTGGCAGGAAGCTTATGTTTTTCAATTGTTTATTGGCTGGATCTATATCGATAATCGCGACCCCGCCAATTAGACTTTCTGTGTCTAGCTGCGTGCTAAGGAAATTTCCAAGACTATAAAATACGATTGTTTCACCACCACCGCTCTTTGGTAATTTCTGGACCGGTTCCAGCACATGCGGACCCGTTCCAAATACTACGTCCGCGCCGTTATCTGCAAAACTTTTGGCCCATTTCTTTTGATTAGCATTTATGTCTGGGCTATACTCTGTCCCCCAGTGAGCGCTTACAATCACAATGTCAGCAGAGGATTTGGCCTCTCGAAGCTGAGTTTTTACCAGATTCTCATTAAATAGATTCAGACCATACGGTGTAAGCGAATTGTTGTTTGATATCTCTGAGTAGGCGACAAATGCAAATTTAACACCTTGAATTTCAAAATAAGCTATTCTATTCTGTTCAGATTGACTCCGATTAGATCCAGCGACACCCAATGGATTGAGCGAATCCCATATTTCCCTGGTCCCGTCTATGCCTGCCTGGCCGCGATCATTAGCGTGGTTATTAGCTAGACTGATTAGGTTACAGCCGACCGCAGATAGATCTCTCGGAAATTCTGTTGGGGCATTAAAGGTTGGGTATGTTGTTACGCTGAGAGTGGCAGCACTTGGTGATTCTTGATTACAAAACCTTATGTCTGATTTTTGAAAATATTGCTCAACTTGATCAAAAAATTGTTGATAGTTGTAGCCATCACCAGATTTTGCTGCTTGATTAACCGTCTCGTGTGGCAACATATCACCAGTTCCAATCAATCTTATGTAATCTGGGTTAGTTCTAGCCTGTTGCTGAGAAGATTCTTTGGATTGGGAAGGCTCCTGAGAATCTGAATCTTTCCTAAAATAAAAAAATGCGCCAACAGTAATAAGAATCAAAGCTATAAGAATTGCTAATTTTTTCTTGCTCATTTGTCAGAACTTTCTGGCTGGAAGGCGAGGCAAGCTGAATTTATACAATATCTTTTGCCAGTTTGCTCTGGGCCATCGTCAAAGACATGGCCTAAGTGACCGCCGCAACTAGAACATGTTACTTCGATTCTATGCATACCATGGCTATCATCATCAATTAATTCTACGGCGCCATATTGTGCTACATCGTAAAAACTTGGCCAGCCTGTACCGGAATCAAACTTATGGTTACTTTTAAACAAATCTGCTCCGCAAGCTACGCACTGGAACATGCCGCCACGCTTTTCATTTAGCAAAGCGCCTGTAAAAGGAGCTTCTGTGCCCTTTTGTCTTAAAATTCTATATTGCTCCGAAGTAAGCTTTTTCTTCCACTCGTCTTCAGATAGGTTCATCTTATGCTGGCTTCTTATCAAGTTTGTCCAGGCGCAGTAATTTTACACCGTAATAAACCAAAAGAGCGACCGTTATGAAGCTGATCATGACAGAGATAAAAGCTCCATAGGCAAAAACCGCTTGTTTTTCACCAACAGTAATAACAAATGTCTTTTCAGCTAGTCCACCGCTACCCGGCAAAATTATACCGATTATGGGGTTAAGAAAACTGGCTACGATCTGATCCACTACAGCCTTCACCTGGACACCCAAAACAAGTCCAATGGCCAAACCTACTACGCCTTGTGATTGAATAAAACTCCTAAAGCCACTTACCTGGACTTTGGCTTTTTTGCTTACAACTTGACGTGCGACAGAACGTGATTTTGCTTTGGTCTTTTTTTTCATCTCTTTTCGAATTTTTATAGCTTCTGCGTTACTAATTTTTTTCTGAGCCATTTTTTCTCCTTGGAAATTAATTCTCCCACCGATTTGTCTAATTATACAATGATTTTCAAGATATCTTTAGGTTGATTAACTATAAAATCAGGGTTGGCCTCTTTTAGTACGGACCGGTCTTGGAACCCCCACGAAACAGCAATACATTTTATACCTGATCTGTTCGACGCTTTAATATCTCTAACTTCGTCGCCAATCATCCACATATATTCTTTTTTATAACCTTTCCATTTAACAAGTCTTTTTATTTTTCTATGTTTACCAAGGATCGAAGCCTGGGATAAAACCGTTATGTTGTCTTTTAAGCCTTTCTCTTTCAGGATGAGCCTGACTGTGTCTTCACGATTGCGGCTTAAGACATATATGCTCCATTCATTTTTTGAGAAATAATCGATAACTTTATCTATGCCGGGATAAAGTTGTGTTTCACTAGGCTTTGCATGAAGTCTGTTTCTGCTCTCCGTAACTAATTGGTAAATTCTCCAAGGCCTAAATTTTGACCAAATAAGTGCGTGCCAAGCCGTGCCTGTAAATAGTTTTTTATATTCAGCTAGACTAAGTTTTTCCCAGCCATTTTCAAGTGCGAGGTCATTATAAATTCGATGAAGTATTCCTACGGTGTCAGCAAGTGTTCCGTCGAAGTCAAAAACAACGCATTTTTTGCTCATCACATTTTCTCAGGAGCAGAAATGCCCAAAAGGCTCAGCCCTTCCTCCAAAACATTTTTATATTTCTCAACTAAAAACAGGCGAATGTCTGAACGAACATCCTCTAAAACTCGATTATTCTCATAAAATCTATTGAAAACCTGAGCTAACTCATATAGGTAGTTGCACAGATGGTGTGGAGACAGCTCATCACGACTAATTACAAATATTTCTGGGTATTCTGATAATTTGCGAGCTAATTTGCGCTCATCTGGCTCTAGATTGTTCGTGGTTGTCGCGGTCGGCTGTGCCTTGGATAAAATACTGCGGGCTCGTACCAATGCATATTGCAAATATGGTCCACTTTTACCCTCCATGCTGACTGATTCTTTAGGGTCATAAATGATATCACCACCAATAGAATTTTTAAGCAAGGCAAACTTTACCGCCGCCAGAGTTACCTGAAAATCAGGTTTTTCATTTAGCTCCTTGTTTGCCTGATTAGCTGACTCCAAAATGTCATCAGCCGTTAAGAAATTACCTTTGCGACTACTCATTTTGACACCACCCTCTAGCTTAACCATGCCATGAGTTAGGTGAATTGTATTCTCGACTAAATCACTTTTAAACATTTTCATGCTAGCTAGAACAACCTGCATGTATTGAGCAATCTCGTTACCCGTAATAATTACTGACTTATCAAATTTGTAATCTTCATATTTTTGGATACTTACACCAACCTCTTTTGCCTCGTACGTAGGCAGTCCTTCTTTATTAATGAAAACTCTTGTGTGTAAACCAGCCTTTTCACCTTTGAAAACAATTGCTCCGTCAGATTTTTCATAAACTTTGCCAATATTTTTCTCGACTGTTTTTTTGCCAAGTTCAGCTACGGAACTTTCTGGATAATATTTGTCGAAAGACTTCACCTCTAGTCGATCATAAAATTCGGCAAAACCGTCGTAACTCCATTGTCGACAGGTCCAATAAATTTTCGAAAAGTCTGACTCATGGTCTTCTTTAGCGTGGAGTTCATAAATACGTTTATTCAGCAGTGTTATCTCTTTTTTAGCAGTTTCGTCGTCTTCATACGCTTTAGATCCGGCAATGTATTGTTCACTTAGCCAATTTAATTTTTTATCATCTGAAATATCAGAAAGTTTCTTCGGATTCTCACCGCCGAGTTCTTTGATGATCGCATACATGCTCTTAGCGGCATGCATCCCTACGTCTCCACCGTAGTTAACCCTAACTACTTTTGCTCCAGATTTTTCGATAATGTTAGCTATAGCATCTCCTACCAATGTGGTGTAGAGATGCCCTGCGTGCAGAGTTTTAAAAGGGTTGGGGTCAGAATATTCAACAACATATGTTTTTTCGTCTTCATCCGCCAGGTAGATAAAAGAATTTACGTTGTTAATTAAGTCCTCGTCATTCAGAGTAATATTAATAAACCCTGGCCCTGCCACTTCCGCTAACATCCCTTTTTTAGTAAGCTCCGCAGCAATTTCATCGCCTACTTCACGGGGGTTTTTGCCAATTTTATTAGCCAATTTTAGTGCAACATTGGTAGCAAAATCACCAAATTTCTCATCCGGTCTGGTTAGATCAACTTCAAAATCCAGATCTTTGCCATAAATACCTTTGACCACAAGAGCAATCTGCTCGGCTAACTCCTTATTCATACAGCTAAAGTATAGCAGAGCCTTCAGGAGTTATCCTCTCTAGAGCATGTGTTAAGTCAACTTCGTAGACACAGTTAGTTCTATATGGCGGCTCTCTAAGATTTGTCACCACCCCTCCTTTGGCTAGAAACAGGGGGAGACTTTTATGATTTACATACGAATAGACTTCTTCTAAGTTCGGTAACATTTGCTTGTGCCACTTCAATACGTAGTCCAATAACCTGGCGCCTAGACCCTGGCCTCTACCCTCTGGGTTAACCACAAATGCCCCAATCTGGCCAACCTTTCCATCGGGACTAACCTCTTTCATTGCAATGTAGCCTGCTGTTTTTATTGTTAGACCTATAGATCCAGTAGCTAAAACGCCATACTCATGCTCACAAATATCTTGCGGGGTTATTGGCAACATTGATCCTGTTTCCTCTTCGGACCACCTAGCAACATTGAGCGCACTTGCCACATGCAGGTAGTTTTCTTTATCAAATTTTTCTAATTTTGCGTTCATATTTTCTCCAATAATTAAAAAGCTCCCGTTTGATTTCGGGAGCCAGTGCTTGGAGCTTAATTAATTTTTAAAATATTAAGCACAACTCCCGTGTTTGCGTGAGCTGCGGCGGTTTTCCGAGTTAGTATTACTTAAAATAAGCATGCGAGAAATAATAGTATAAACTACAGATAAAAGCAAGTTACGGTTGCTTAACTAGTCTGCTAGCCTCCCATATGACTACATAAATACTGGATAGAAACACAAAAAGGATGCCTGTAGCTAAGTATGTCTCCGCGTGTTGACCGGGGTTAATAACTCTATCAGATACATCAAAAATTAATCCAGCCGGTTGCAGCAAAATATCCCAAGTATTCCACCTGGTAAATCGCCCCAAGTAAGTGGCAAAACTGCAAAGAAGAAAGATAATTGCCACAATTTTATACGAGTTCGCCTCTGAAAATCGCCGAACTAGCTCTTTGTGGACTAAGTACACGGCTATGTAGCCCAGCATCAGTCCATTAACAACAAAGCTGGCTAGCATTACAACGTCGAAGAATAGGCTTGCTTCATTTGTAGTCCGCAAGTGAACAAAGTCAGTAACCAGATAAAAACTATTCGGCAAAAAACTAACCCAGACAGCCGAAAGCAATAACTCCTTCCAGCCCAGCCAGCCAAATTGACGAACCCTACCAACCAACCACCAAGCCAAAAATACGGGGATTACAGCCAATACAAGATTCCAAACCAAGAAAATATAGCGAGCGCTATCACTGGCAGATATCCTGACAATTAAAAGCACGAGGCTAACCAGACAGGAAACTACTACGCCGGCGATCAGTTTGTTGGCTGATTTTGGGTTTTGCTTTGGCATAGATTTAGCCAAGTTCTTTTTTGAACTTTTCAATCAAATCAACAGGGGTAGGGTTCAGTCCATTTAAAAGAGACAGGTATAAACTTGTGAAATCTCCAAGAGTAGCAGCCCACAGGAGTTGCTTGAGCGTACTGTCTCCCTCTGCACTAATGATTTCTGGCGATGGCCTTTTGCCTGAAAGCAGCTTCTCAGTAGCCTCAAATCTTTTCTGAATTCTCGGATGCTCTAGGTTACTCCTTATCTCAACCACTGCGTAAGGTTTTTCAATTGGGTGACTCGTCCAGCCAAGAAATTCATTATGATTCAGCTCTGGATATTGATTACACCAAGCTATATTTTTAGCATTTTCATTGAAGCAAATCTTCCATTTGTTAGCGGCTGGAAAGAGCTTTGGACCACTGTAAACTACAATGTTTTTACCAACAATATCTTGGGCTATTTTCTTCGCTTGGTTTTGCTCAGCCGGAACGGTTGGCAGCCACTTTCTGGACTCTCCATTCAGCCACTGGGCAGCTTCCCTCAGCTCTGCTAGGCTGCCTTCTTTAGCCAAGCCCAGTTCTTCAAATATTTGCGTAAATGCCACCAGGAAATAAAAAGTCGACATCCGAGGCTGAATCCCTCCAGGAATTGCAAAATATGGATAAGCCCCGTCTTTTGCAAGCTCCGCTAGCTTACCGCCGGCTGCGATCACAATTATTTTTGCCCCCTTGGCTTTAGCCTGCTCGATTGCGTTAAGTGATTCCTCTGTATTACCTGAGTAACTTGATGAAATAAATAGGGTCTTTTCATTTACATAGGCAGGTATGTCGTAATTCCTAGAAATTTCGAATGGCACGCTCAGGCCAGGCCAAGAGTTTATAAACTGTCCTGGCAGCGCAGAGCCGCCCATTCCTGCCAAAACTACGTTTTCTATCGACTTGTCAGGGCTCAGAGCAACCCCAAAATCTTGCAGCAAAAACTCCCATTGCCTCTCGGCAATCCCCAGTGCATCCTGAGCATCACGTGTGTGAATCATTTTCAGATCATCTAATACTGACAAAGCTTCCTCCTTTTGCTATTCTTACTATTGTAAATTGAAAATTATTAATTGAAAAATTACTTAGGGGGTGGAATGCAAGACGACCAG
>JACRNE010000007.1 GCA_016219345.1 Candidatus Saccharimonadota bacterium | reverse complement strand
TATGTAATGAATTCTCCAGATTTTGTGCTGTGTCTAGGTGATGATTACACCGACGAAGATATGTTCAGGTTCTTGCCGGACAGGGCTTTTACGATAAAAGTTGGCTTAGATGAAACAAGTGCACGTTATCAGCTTGTTGGGGTTAAAGACGTGCTTAATTTACTTAATCAGATTGTTGGTTAAACCATTCATTAATTTTTTTATCAGCATTCTTAACTATTTCAACATCCCCCATGTCTTCTATGCTCAGAGGCAGACGAAGAGTGGATGATTTAATTTTCCCCTGCTCTTTTAACAATGCTTTGGCTGGAATAGGATTGCTGGAACTAAATAGAGCTTCAATCGATTCCGCCCAAATTTCCTTATCTTTAAAAGTTCCATTTATACACTGAGCAGCATATTCTTTGGTTGCCTCAGGCCAGACATTGCTGGCTACGGAGACAACACCTTCTGCCCCGAGTTTGGCAAACTCTGGCAAAAGCAAATCATCGCCGCTCATCATTTTCTTTCCGGGCGCAGCAGCAGCGTAGGCTGCAAAGTCTTTCTCTGATCCACTAGCTTCTTTGACTGCCCAGAAATTTGGATGATCAACCAGCATTTTCACAGTTTCAATCTCGAGGTTTTTAGCAGTTCGTCCTGGTACGTTATAAAGCATGCAGGGCTTATTAGCCAAATCTAATAAATGCTTGAACCAACCGTACTGTCCATATACACCAGGTTTTGCGTACAGTGGCACCACAAGCAAATAGGCATCAGCATTCAGCTTGTTTAGGTATTCAATCCACTGCGATTGTTCGTTTAGATTAATTCCCCCTACCCCAACCATCAAAGGGACTCCTAGACTTAGGCTAATTGCAAAATCTAAAATTTCTTTGCGCTCGCTCAGGTCAATATTCAATGCTTCACCGGTACTGCCAAGTATTGTTATAGCATTGCCAACTTCATTTTGTTTTTTTAAGAGGCCTTCAAAACTGGCGTAGTCTATGCTGCCGTCCTGATTCATTGGTGTGACAATTGCCGTCCAAACTTGGTATTTATCTATATCTTTGCTCATAGTCCAATCTCCTTGGCTGTGAGGTCTGATAATTCATGGAGGCCAGGCTTTAAATCTCCTCTTAGTAGGCGTTTAGCAGCCCAAATTGCTCCGTTTGCAAAGATTTTTCGGTCCAGTGATTTATGCTCAATGCTGATTTCTTCGTATGGTGTGACGAGGGTTAATTTATGCTCGCCAGGATTATCGCCATCTCTTTCGTGAGAAAAACTTACTTTATGACCAAGCCATTTTTCCATTGTTAGTCCAGTCCCGCTTGGATGATCTTTCTTATATATATGATGAATTTCGTGCAGTTTATATTCCGTTTCATCAAACAAAACATCAGCTTTCGATAACTGTTCAACCATGGCCTTAACTAAGCTCATACCAATGGCGAAGTTAGACGATGTAATCCAGGTTATGCCATTCTTTTTTAGGCGGTCATTTATGTCACTGGGCCAAACGAATCCAGTCCCTCCACTAGCTAAAGGCACCTTCGATTCAATTATGACATCTATGTATTCAAAAATTGCTTCACCAGGGAGAAAAGATATAAGAACATCAGCTTGCTTCAGTTTTTCTAGAGTCGGTGGATTTTCTTGATCAAAAGCTATGATGTTTTCCGCACCATAAACTTCGATAACCTTGCTGCCGGTCCTTCCCTTGCCTAGTAGCCCAATTTTAATTTTTTCAGTCATATCGTAAATAGCATAATATCTTTTTAGGTCAGCTACTTCAATGACCGAAGCATAATTTGTCTTTCATGCTCATCTTAGCTATTCTTGATATATGCCATTTAGACTTTCAGAAGAAAAACCAAAAATTACAAATTTTTTAAATAAAAATCAGATTGCAGTTCTCGCCACAATCGGTGCCGATAACCGTCCACAGACAGCCGTAATTTACTTTTATGTTGATGCGGATCTGAACATTTATTTCATTACTAAAGAAAAGACTACAAAATATCAGAATATTATAGATAATCCAGAGGTTGCGCTATCTGTTTATGAGCAAGAAACCCAAACAACCGTTCAAGCATCAGGTAAAGCAGAAGAAGTTCATGATCCAGGCAGAGTTAACGAAGTGTTCAGACACGTACTATCCGTGACGAAGTCCACTAGTGAAAGTTCTATTCCTCCTGTTTCAAAGATTGACGCTGGAGGATACAAATGTTTTTGTATTAGGCCACGGTCAATCCGCTTGGCAGAATACACGAAGCCAGAGCACGGCGAACACGATGGACTATTTGAAACCGTTGTTGTGCCAGACTCTCAACTCTAGGTCTAAATAAGTACTAAAAATCTTCTTCTACCGTGTAGGTTGTCGTTTCTTCGCTAAACTTTCCGTTATGGCAGTCTATTGACATGTCAATAGACTCATCTTCCCCTGCCCACTCTATATCAATCTGTTTCTTGGCCAAGCCAAGCTCTGCTATTTTTTCCTCAACCAGTTGCCTAGCGGCTTCCACATGTTCGTTGTAATGATAGTCATAATCATTCGCGTTGCTATCAAATGCTGCACCCCTAACCCATACTTTGATTTTCTTTGGGTCTCCGGCACTTTCAACTACTGATTTAAAGAAATTGTCTAGATCACCAGTACTTTCAACAAGTGGCTCATGCAACAAATGTCCTGTCTTTGTTGCTCGGCTGAAGGTTGCAATCCCAGTACACGCACCTATAGCCCCAGTTTCGAGCACAATTTTTCCTTCACCCTTTCGCCAGCTATGCTGCTCAACGAATTCAAAGTTCCTGTCCGGAACACCATTTTTCTTGCTCATTGATAATACTATAACATAATAACTCGAAAAAAACAAAAAAAGCTAATGCTAAATCATAAATTTGCATTGCTTACATCAATGCGTTAGTATCATTTGTAACACTTAAGATCGTGTTTGGGGAGTTTTATGAAAAGTTTATTAAAGTTAAAATATTTAATAGTTCTAGCATCAATTTTTGGTGTATTTGGGTTTGCGTCACCAGCATCGGCTCTATCTGATGTAGATGATGATTCTGTTGCAGATGTTGTGGAAGATAGCAGCACGCCTAATTCCGGCGATAACAACTACGACGGCACAGACGATGCATATCAGAATGATGTGGCTACAATCACTAATCCTAACGATGTTGAGTCACCAGGTGCTTTCGTCACACTTGAAGTAGAAGGCGAAGCTTGTGACGGAGATTATATCTGCCCATCACCATGGAAGATTGATGAATTTAAAGCTGTTGATCCGGCTACTTTGCCAAGTCAGCCTGAAGGTAAAGTATTCCCGCTTGGAATGTTCTCAGTAGAGCTTTCTTGCCCTAGCCAAGTAATTGAGATCGATTCCTTCAGTCGATTCGGTAGGAGCAATAACAATTGTGTTGAATATACAAAAGTAGAAACTGAAGAAGGCTGTGACTGGGTAGAAACTCAGATCCCAGCGAACCTAAAGCTTATTTTTGATCGCGTAATGGATACAAGTAACTGGACTACGCTTAAGTACGACCCAACTAGTGACACATACATAGATTATTCCCCATACATTACTATCTCTAACCAAGAAATTGGATTTCTACGAACAGTTGTAGAATGGTCAATTTTTGATGGTGGCCTTGGTGACTCTGACGGAGTCGAAAATGGCTACATCAGTGATCCTATCGGGCCGACAGTGCCTATTGCTCAGGCTGAAGTCGCACAGATCAAGCCGTCAATCGAGCCTGCTACGACAGGCCCAGCGCTTGCTAATACTGGATTCAACACCCAGTTCGTAGCAGCCTTTGGCGCAATCCTTCTAATAGCTGGATTTGCTCTAATGCCTAGACGCTTAACTAATTAGCCTACAGATACGTTCTGACCATTGACGTAAATAACAATAGCCAGCCCAGCGACCAATAAAATCAGCAAAAGGATTGTTCTTAGCGTTTCATTCATTGTAGCTCCGCTTGCACCACAAGGCGCTGGTTAGCAATAAATAATGGATAACAGGTGTAAATTGTTAAAGTTGGTTTCTCGGTAGGGTCTTCTATCTCAACAGCTGAGGGACTAACGATTTGTTTCGATACAATTTTATATTTATAACTTTTGCCTTGCCAGTAAAGTTTAATCTCATCACCTACGTTCGAATCATTTAACCCATAAAGTGGTGGTGTTGGGTCGCGGTAAGTATAGTTGTGCCCTACTATAACCATGTTCCCACTTTCTGGGTTATTGCTAGTAGCTGGGCGGCGCCAGACATTACCGTTATTTATAACTGATATGCTAGAGCCTTCTACTACTTCAGTATCAACTTTAGCTGAGGGCAATATTAGCCTGTTTTCTTTTGGGATTACTTCGTTGCTAGAACTTTGCCTTACCAAGGCTGTTTGTCCAGATTAAAGCATCCACTAGCCACCAGATACCTAGGCCACCAAATGTAACTAGCTTCAGTATGCCCAAGCCCACTTCGCCTTTGTAAATTCTGTCGGCGCCCAAAAAGCCTACGCACCAACTAATGATTGTTCCGATTAGTAGATATTTCCAATCTTTCATACTTTACTCCTAGTTATTTACAAATTTATTGTAACACCATTGTTTATCTGATTGACAAGTAAATACCATAAGGATTATGATTGCTCTGTTATGAAAATTACTAGACTAGGACATGCGGCTGTCCTTATAGAAGGATCTAAGACGGTGTTGGTTGACCCATACATCACCGACAATCCGCAAGCTGCTCGCAAAATAGAAGAAATACCAAAAGTGGACTACATATTAGCAACACACGATCATTTTGATCATTTTGGTCAAGATGCTATCGATATAGCAAAACGCGATGGCTCCACCTTATTCGCCGTACATGAAATCACAGTGCGTGATGATGTCACGAAAGCTGGCATTACAGCCGTAGGTGCAAATGTTGGTGGTACATATAGTGAAGAAGGCATATCGTTTAGTATCACTCCGGCTATTCACAGTACAGGCGGCGGAATTTCATCTGGCTATGTAATAAAGCTCGACGGAAAAACTATCTACCAATCAGGTGATACTTCCGTGTTTAGCGACATGAAATTAATTCCTAAACTCTTCGGTGATATAGATGTAGCGCTCTTGCCTATCGGTGGGCATTACACTATGGACGAGAAGGCTGCGGCCTTAGCCGTAGACTTCCTAAAGCCAGATGTAACAATTCCAATCCATTATGACACTTGGCCACCTATCAAGGCTGATACTTCACTTTTCACGAGCCTAGCAGGTTCAAATACCAAAGTGCACGTACTTGATCCTGGCCAAACATATGAAGCTAGCTAAGCTTTTAAAAGATAAATCATCTAGTCCTCTGTCTGACCTGCTTTATGAGGATGTGTTTATTAGCTCCCCATTTGGCATATACACACTAGATAAAGATGGGGTTATTACTTCATTTAATCCTAAAATGGCTGAGCTTTCTGGTGATATACCCGAAAAAGCCATTGGCTTAAACGCGCTAAACCTCGAAAGCTATAAAAACGTTGGTCTCGACAAACTTTTTGTTAAGGGTATCGCCGGCCAGGCGTTCGAAACGGAAGTGGAATACGCCTCTCACCTTGCGAATAAAAAAACCATAAGGCACTACAGAGGCATCCCCATACAAGATAGAGGCATTCCTGGGCAAACTAGACTGCTCCTGATAGTTGAGGATATTACAGAGAGGAAAATGATTGAGCGGGAGCTTAAGAACGAAGAGGCCCGGCTGAGAGCTTCTATCGATGGTCTATCAATCGGCTATATTATGACCGGTCCTGATAATAAACTTCTTTTAATTAATAAAGCTGCGGAAGACATCTTAACTCTCGGAACAAAAGCATCCTATCCAGCTGGCCAATCATTCGGTAATGTTGAGCGCGAAGCCAATATCGACTTCAATTTTATTAAAAGCGCACTTAGTGAAAAGATAGACCTAGAAAAAGAGCTCAACAGGTCAAGGGATGAGCGCCAAAACATTATTCTAAACGACGTTTCATATAAGCTTTTACATCTTAATATTCACGTTACACCGATAATAAATAAGTCTACGGACCTAGTGTTGGGTTCAGTACTTTTACTAGAAGACATAACCGAGCAAAAAGTTATGGAGCGCTCACGGGATGAGTTCTTCTCGATCGCTTCACACGAGCTTAGAACACCTCTAACCGCCATTCGTGGCAATACATCTTTGATACAGTCATACATAAAAGACGACCTAAATAATCCAGATGTAGAAGAGATTATTGCTGATATTCATGATGCCAGCGTGAGATTAATCGATATCGTAAACGACTTTTTGGATATGTCTCGTTTAGAGCAAGGCAAAATACAATATAAAAGAGAAGCTTTCGATATTGTTGAGTTGTGTCAGAACGTTGTTAAGGAGTATGACGTTACAAGTTCCAGAAAGAAGCTGCAGCTTTTAATCAGTCCTCCTGCTGAAGTCCTGCCTAAAGTTTACGCAGACAAAGACAGGGTGCGTGAAATCCTAACCAATCTTGTTGGTAACGGTATTAAGTTTACTACTGAGGGTGGAATTAGCATTTCCTTTGAGAAACTCGAGAAACAGATAAAAGTCTATGTGGTGGATAGCGGAGAAGGTATTCCCGAGGAGACCAGGCCCCTACTCTTCAGAAAATTTCAGCAAGCCCAGTCAAATATTCTAACTAGGGATAGAAGCCGCGGAACCGGATTAGGTCTGTATATTTCACAGATGATGGCTCGGGATATGGGCGGTGATGTCTCCCTCGAGAAATCAGAAGTCGGTAAAGGATCTACATTTAGCGTCACAATTCCTATTGCTACGGAAGTGCAAATGTCTCAAAATAATAAGTAGGTAATGAGCGCCAAAATACTTTTAGTTGAAGATGATGAGCTAATGGCTAGAATGTACCAGCGTTTTCTTGCGCATGGGGATTTTATTGTCGAGCTTGCTGCCGACGGCCAGGAGGGTTATGAGAAAGCTAAAGTATTTAAGCCGGATTTAATTCTGCTTGATATTATGATGCCTCGCTTAAATGGCCTGCAGGCTCTCGATAAGTTAAAGCAAGATCCCGAAACAAAAGATTTTATCGTAGTGATGCTAACTAACTTGGCGGATAAAGAAGACGCTGAGCTAGCCATAAGCAAAGGCGCCGCCAGATATTTAATCAAGAGTGACTACGACATGGAGGATATTACAGGAGTGATCAACGAAATCCTCTCAGAATTGAAAAATAATAAGACTATTTAAGGTCGAGCCAGTAAAGACTGCAAGCTCTTCAGTGCTGGCTTAGGCTTGTAGTTACTGTCCCATAACAAGCTATCACCAAGAATTACTGGATATCTATCTGAAAGCGTTGTGGATCCATAAAGATCTGTAATTCCCCATATTCCATACGATTTGCATGATGGCTCACTAAGACAAACTTGCATAACTTCAGCGTATTGTTTTGCTTGTAGAGCTGGATCGTCGCCAAGAACATCTATCTCTGAAATCCTAGAGACAATTCCCAGTGAAGCTAGGATTTGAATGTGTTGCTTTAGCTGGGCTGCATTAATGGTATCTGCAGGAGTGTGGTAAACATGAGATTCAAACCCCACTGAAAGCAATATCAATATATTCCTCGCCCATAGCATCAAACCACATTTGTTTTCGCATTCCCTTAAGACCACCCTCATAATCCACATCATCTTCCGACAATGGTTCATTCACAACGTCCCATTGAGCTACTCTGCCTTTGTAATGACCTACGATCGCACTAACATGATCAATCATTATTTGTTTGCGTTTCTCTTCTGGACTTTTTTGCATCCATTCGGGATTGGCTTTACCCATAACAAGCGAGTGGCCATGAACAATCATTTGATTTTTTTCAGCAGCCTCCACTAAAGTATCCGAGTCCTTAAAGAGGTAAAGATCTTCCCGAGGGTGTATAACCTGTGGCTTAAAACTATTCTCAGGCGTTATCATACTGAACTGACTGAGTGCGGTATTTCTGTACTGGTTATCTGTAAGCAAGGGTCCGATTGACACCGCTGCGCCAATAGGTAATTTTCTGGAATTTTTCACTGAAAGATTATGAAGAGTATTTGGATCATCCCGGTTGCCAATGAGACTAGGAGCGCTTACAAGCTCCAAAGGCGTTTTTTTAGAACTTTTTGCTGTTAGAGAAGTTAGCGTCCATCCTTCTGTACCACTTTTAGCATCCGCCCCAAACCACACAGTGTTATCAGCGAATATATTGTGATCTGGCATAATGCCTAAGTTTCGTCCTCCGGCTTTCATGATAAAGTTACCTTTACTGCGCGCAAGGGTAATGCTGGCTTCATTTTTTATATCTATTGCGTAGAATCTCTCATCCATAGAAGTTGCTGAAGTACCATCCCATATCGCCGCATATAAACCATCGTTTTTTACGATGAGCCTTATGCTGGGGCGCTCCTGTCGCCATTCGTCATATATTACTGGTACTTTTCCATAAAATTGCACAGTTGCTTCGTTATTTGCCCCCGATAACTCCATATCAATCTGGAAGTCACCAGACACTTTTAGATGAGATCCTCGTATGTTGACTGGTGGATTGGGTTGGGCTGTAGACGTATCACGGTGATTTATAACTCTTCCCGTTGGGCTGATTTTAACTCCATTCTCAACCTTTTCTGCTCCAGTAAAATGCATCCAATCTGATTGATTGAGCCAGTCAACCTTGACTGGCCTGGTAATGACTACTTGCCACAAGACAAAAGCACAAACAAGTGCAGCTATGATTACTCCGCCAAAGTAAAACAATCGATTTTTTGTATTTCTAAGTTTAAAAATTCCGTATCTTGTTCTCCTCATACCTATAGTTTGCCCTTATATTGCTCATAAAACAAATGGAGTCACTTTAAATCACCTAGGCTTCTGTAGGATATACCTAAAAGGGAGAGCTGAATAATAACTGCTTAACTAATCTACGATGATATGATTAAAATATGATAAAAATGACAAAAAAATATTTAATCGCCTCTCTAACGATAATCCCTGTTGCAGCCGTATTCTTTATTCTCAACCCTATCAGCGGCATCAGCGGCAAGTTGCATCAAAGAAATACGAAGACTATCACGGGTATAGTCACGAATAAGTTTACCGATTGTGAAGGGGGTAGCCAGATGGATAAAAACGGGAATATCACCCCGATAGAAGAGATAACTTGTGATGGCGGCTCTACTATTACAATCGACTATAAAGAAACGTTTATTACAATTACTGGGAATGTGCCAAATGCTAGTAAGTATGCAGTGGACGTTACTGAGGTGCAGGTTGGAGACAAGGCTATTGTTCGTTATGCAATCGATAAGGACGGACATAAAACACTGGGATGCAAAGACTGTTCAGTTGAAAAAAGTCATTGATATAATATAGGAATATGAGAAAAGTAGAAATTTCAGAAGGAATAGCACATAAGTTACCCTCAGACTTAAAAAAAGCTCTTATCGCCAGCCCAAAAGCGTTGGTAGCTTGGGAAGCCATCACTCCCCTGGCTCGCAACGAATGGATATGCTGGGCCGTGACTGTAAAACAGCAAAAAACCAGAGACGAACATGTTAAACGCACGATTGAAGAGTTAACTCAGGGCAAGCGCCGCCCTTGCTGCTGGATGGGCTGCATCCATCGCACAGACAAACCAATAAGTGCCTCACAAAAATGGGTACTTAGCAGGCAAAAGAGTTCACAATAATTAGGATTTGCCGTTTAAATACTTGCCAGCCACACTTAGCGCAAACGAAGTTAAAATTACAAAAACAGTAGCCATAAACAACTTGGTTACAACTAAGTCTAAGCCTGTGCCGTTCTCGTCTGGGTCGGTGTCAGAAAGAACCATGTAAATTCCAAGGACGCCAAAAGTGATTGATGCGTAAATAAATACTTGTGTTGCTATTTTTTGCATAATTTTATTGTAAAGCAAACTGCCTGATAATTGAATTTCTACGCCTAAGCCTGTATCGTGCCTAAAATGTCTTTTAATCACTACGCGAAGATAAAACGTATCCTGGATCAGCAACCGAGTGGCTGGGTGATCAAGCGGATTGATGAGCCAACGGCGGCCAAAAATTTTAAGGGTGAGACAGTAAGCTTTACACATTACTATCGTATCTATGACAGCAGCGGCGAACCAATAAAATACTGCAAGTTCCAGCAGATAGAACTCCTAGCCAAAACTCTCAAAATCCAAGTCGAAAATTTACCATTAGTAAATTAAAAACAAGACGCTATTTCTAACGCCTTGTTTCTCTTTGATTCATTGCTCTAGATTTGAGCAATAATCCAGGCTGCACCTGCGAGAGCAAGCACAAAGAGGCCTAGCCCAACAGGAGAACCCCAGCTGAACCATGAACCCCACGAACGCCAGTGTTTTCTGGACTGCTCGTACCAGCGCATCTCTTCTTCTTTTGTCATTTTTGACATCAGACAACTCCTTATTTAGTAAATATTGAGTCTCTTCTGTATGCGTTTGCCAGAAATAGTTGTTCTTAAGAGACTAAGAGCTATTTGATTGGCGACTATCCCCTCAGAGCAAGTAGGCAGATAATGCTCTTACTCACCAGTTCTATCGTAGTAAAGCGCAGACCCTGCTTCTCGACATATTTTGGCTATAGCATTTATGCAGGCTTGTTTACTACTCAGCATCTCAGAATGACACATTATTTCATGGTTTCCCGAACTCTTGATAACCCACCAATAGGGCTGTTGTAATGATGGATTTTTGAAAATTTGAAAATACATTATTTTACTCCTTCCGCTTATAATTATACCCCCGTTCTTCACAAGTATAGATATATATGCAATTCTAAGGATAGAATGACAGAAGATGATACAAAAGCTATTGCATGCATAAAACGATATTCCGGCCTTAAAGATGTTTGTAGGGTATCTATTTTCGAGGGAACAAATCCTGAAACTAAAGAAAAAGTAATGATTAAAGTTTATGATCATGGAATGGAGGCTGGAGACGATAGATATTGGATTGAGGCTGAGAATAAGACTAGTAGAGCCATAAGCCAAAACTTCAGAAGGATGGACGATGCTTTGGAGTTTTTGGACTGGGAGAAGCTGTAGTTTTATTGAAAAAGAAGCAGATTATAGCAATGCTTTGAATATTGTAAAAACATGCTACAATTCCGACAGGAATGCGTAATGTTATGAACATTATAAAACACAAAAATCATGGAAGAATTAAAAGTTAGGTTTAATAAGATTTATGCTGGTCTACCTCTGGGCTTGCGTAACGATATTGTTGTAGTTATTGATCCAGATGGTCCTATCACTTGGCATGCTGCTTATATTGAGGTATATAATAATACAGATAAAGGTAAGGAAATCCTTGGCAAGTTAGCCGAGTTGGAGATAATTTAATGATTGATACAAACTCGTCTGTTACGTCGGATGAAAAGAACCTTATTCTAGCTAGATTAAGTACAATGCCTGCAAATATGGGGATTGCTATTGGAAATGAAGGAAGCTTTACCGTCACTGAACTTAAAAGACTCATAGAAGAAGACGACGACTTAGGTAAGGAATACGTTGAAATGCAATTGGAATTTCTTCGTTCAATAAAAAATGGCTCACTCCTCCAATAAGACAATTTTATTTACGAGACCTGATTATGACTTAGTCACAAACTATCTTTTTTATTGGACCACAAAACTTTTAAAGGAAGCAACAGACAGAGGCCATGGCATTTTAGACCTCGAGTCGAAAAAAGCAATTCCGAAAGAACTTAATGGACGTTTGAAGAAAATGAAACCAGAACTATGTGTTATTAATGGCCATGGTTCTGAAACTACTATTTACGGATACGACAACGAGCCTCTTGTAGATGCATCAAATTTGCACTTCTTGAAAGGCACTATTATGTATGCTCGTTCGTGTAGTACTGGTGCGCAACTTGGCCAGGACTGTGTCGATGCAGGAGTGTTGGCCTATATAGGATATTCTGAAAAATTCTGGCTATGCTACGACATTGAGAAAACACATCACCCTCTTGAAGACAAGATAGCAAATTATGTCATGATGCCATCAAATCAAGTGGTAGTATCGCTCCTTAAAGGTAAAAGCGCTGCCGAAGCAACAAAACGATCGATAGAGTATTCAAAAAAAATGATGAAAGAATTAATGAGCAGTGATGCCCCAGAAGGAGCAAGCGATATGCTTGCTTGTGTATTTACTAATATGAAGCACCAAGTCTGCCTAGGCAAACAAGATGCATCCATATAAGAAGTCCTCGGACTTGAATTAGTTACCCGCTCGACGTATCATAAAACTGTCTTAAGTCAGCGGCGGTTTTTTATTTGAATTGGTTAAACCATAGAATGGACACTCCGTGCGAATTCAGTTAGGTTTAACCTGCTGTTGGCTTAAGACACCTAGTACGGGTGTCCTTTTTATTTGGGCGCCTTAATAAATAAAAGGAGAATATGATATGTCCGACAAAACAGAGGTAAAGGCTAGCAAGCACGAGAGTTACCTAGCTCTAACGATAGTAGCTTTCTTTATTCCGATAATAGGATTGATAGTTGGAATAGTCTACATAGCTAAAGATAAGCGACTGGACAAGAAATTAGGTGAGCACTTAATTGCTATTAGTATTCTATTTATGATTTTGCAGACCATATTCTGGTATTTAACCTGGGGAAGAAGCACCACCCTGACAACCTACAGCCCACCTGTTGTTTCATCTGTAGTAGATACTCCTGTTGTTTCATCATGGGATCCAAATACTTACTACCAGCAGATACAGAATGGTCAGACAAAAGCCCAAGTAGAGAAACTCATCAACAAGACATCAGACAGCTGCACAACAAGCGAGACACCGGGAGTTGGCACTATGGAACTCTGTGATTACGGAAGTCCACTAACGGATAAGGGCAGTCTGATGATCACCTATATTGATGGCAGGGTGTACAGCAAGACGAAGACCACTTATTAGAGTTATAATAAGAGTATGAGTAAAAAACTATTTAAAAGACTAATTAAGAAAGCTTCGCAGCCCGTTCCAAAAGAACAGGACAAGTAGGCAGATCTCTAAAGTTATACTGAAATACAAATTGGTTAATGTAACTCTGTAGATACTTAGGTGATACAGCATGATAAGTGCCATCTATACTTCTCTTTAGTTGAGACCAGAACCCCTCTATGGTGTTTGTGTGGGCGTTTCCTCGTACATACTCTAGCTTTGAGTGATTAACTGTAGTGTGGGAGTAACCACGCTTATTCAAGGTCTTATAAACTCTGGCTTCATCACTATAGATAGTGGCTTCGGCTTGTATGTTGTTTTCAATTATCGGCATAAGTACCCGAACACCTGCACTTTTAACATGACTTGCATTTACTCGTCCGTTACGCTCAACAGCACCAAAGATAACCTGCTTTTTACTGTGCCCTAAAGCCCGTGGGTGCTTACGTGAGGGTGCGTAAGTCTCATCAACTTCAACATCACCAGTTAGTATCTCCCCGTCCTGTTCCATTAAAAGCCTGATTTGTTTGGCCATTCTCCATGCTGTTTTATAAGTAACGCCTAAATGTCGTTCTAGCTCCTTAGCCGATACACCATTCTTAGATACGGAGAATAGGTATATAGCGTAAAACCAGCTCCATAGACTAGTAGTGGACTTCCTAAAGATAGTACCGGCTAGAGGATAGATATGTTTATCACACTCAGAACATACAAAGCCTTGTCGCCCTGTGATGGGGTGAAACTTAACGCCTATTACCCCACAACGAGGACAGGTATTGCCATAACGATTTTCTAGTACAGCATTGAGACAAGCTGTATCGTCTGGGTATTCCTCTTTGAAGTCCTTAAATGTGTATCTCATGTCCTTAATTATACTCCAGCAGTACTTGCTTGTCAAGGAATATTGTAAGAAGTTAATATTGTACTTTTGTCTCATGTTTTAGGGTATCTTTAATAAACGTCTTACAAACTTGTAGACGAGTTTAACTATCACGTGCTAAGATAAAAACACGCTAGAGTAGCAAAGCCCTCACCCAAGAGGGCTTTTACATTTCTCCAAATTGTGGCTACCAGACGTATGCTGGTGCCAATGGTCGGACTCGAACCGACGACCTCTATCTCCGCTAGAGTAGCGCTCTATCCTCTGAGCTACATTGGCTTATGTTTTTAATAGAACATTTAATTTATAAGTCGTAAACAACCCATAAAAAAAGCCCTACAAGACTGTGTTTTGTCTCATAGGGCTGTAAAGCCGCTTAAAATTTGAATCCGCAGATTAATCTGAGATAAAACACCTGTGTTTTCCCACCCGATTTAGTCTGCTTGATTCACTATGCACCTCAAGCTGGTGCGATTACTATTATACCACAATAACCATTAAGACTTTAAGAAGTTACTTGCTTTGAGGGGATAGTCGCCATTTGATTATCTGGACTTATCAACAAAATAATTATATCAAATAAAACATCCTGTTTTACGAAAATAGACGGAGCTACTGTAGTTTGTGCAAACTAATCAGGCTGATAAAATAGAGATATGAAGAATATCGTAATCGTAGTTCTGATAGTGGCATTAGGCGTTAGCGGCTACTTTTTGTTTAAAGAGAATTACTCTTCCCGGGAGAATCAAAATAGTTCAAATGCCGATGTTACTACTGATCAAGCCGATAAAGAACAATCCACCAGCGCTGCAAAAAGCAGCGGCAAAACAATTGATCTTTCAAACCAAGGTTTGAGTGAAGTCCCGAAGGACATCCTAGATGATGGTTCAGTGACAACCTTCAATGTAAGTGACAATAATTTAACTGGTGCTTTGCCAGCCGAGATAAGAAAGCTTACTAATCTAGAAGTGTTAATTGCCTCTAACAATAAAATGACGGGTATTCCAGCTGAAATTGGTCAGCTTAGTAAGCTGAGGACAGCTAATTTTGCTTACAATAATATATCTGGTTTACCTCAAGAAATTGGAAAATTGAAAAATCTTGAAATTCTCGATTTGCCCGGTAATCCAAATGTCTCTCAAAATGATCTCAGTATAATTAAAAAAGACATACCGAACGCAAAAATTCTTACTGATTAGAAAGTTTGTCGCGCACGGTGCTGTTAAAATAGCTGCATGAAAGAAGCATTTGCGCTTGTTGCTGTAATTATCGCAATTTGTGGATATATTCCCTATTTGCGTGATGCTTACAAAAAACGGGTTACACCACATCCCTACACTTGGCTCGTATGGTCGATCGTTACAGGAATAACATTTTTCGGTCAGTTGGTTAAGGGCGCTGGTATTGGAGCACTTCCTACGCTTGCGTCTGAAATTTTTTCAATAACAATTTTATTATTTTCACTGCGTCATGGATTTAAGAACATAGCCAAGATTGACCATTTTTTCCTAATAGTAAGTTTGCTAGGACTTATTCCATGGATCTTAACAAAAGACCCCACAATATCAGTTATTATTGCTGTTTCTATAGACCTTGTCGCATTTATGCCTACTATTCGGAAGACTTGGAAAAAGCCTGAATCTGAAACCCCGATACTTTACAGCGCTAATGTACTGCGCCATATACTTACCATATTTTCGTTACAATCCTATAACATAGCAACTATGCTGCATTCTGTAGCTATGATTTTAACCAACTCTATAATGACCGGAATAATCCTCTTCAAGAAACCCATCAAACAAAAATGAAGACAATTTTGTATTAATAGCTTAATTTGGCTCCCGGGGTCGGATTCGAACCGACAACCTCGAAGTTAACAGCTTCTTGCTCCACCATTGAGCTACCCGGGATTAACGCCAACTAGACTATTCTAGCCTCTTCGGTGTTTTAGCTCAAGGTCATTTGCTCTTTCTTGGTCGCGTTTTTTTATTGTTTCTCGCTTATCATAGTGTTTCTTGCCTTTGCCGACCGCTATTTTGACCTTGATATATCTTCCCCCAGTTAATAATTCTAGAGGAACAATTGTTCTTCCCTGTTTTTTTGCCTCAATTAATGCGTCAATCTCACGTTTTTTAAGAAGTAGTTTACGCTCTTTTGTCTGTTCAGATTCAGATATGGTAAATCCAGGTGAGCTTGTGATTGTTGCATTTGTTAGCCATACTTCTCCACCTCGTACATTCACAAAAGCTCCACGCAAATGTCCATGACCAAGCCGTAAAGACTTTGTCTCACGTCCGTTTAGTGCAATTCCGGCAACTATCTCACCATCGAGCGCGTGATTTTTTTAGTCTCAGGTTTCTTCTTTACCATAACTGTTTAAATAGTATGAGCTATATTGCTAATATTTACAATATATGCTATAATAAGAAGATATGTTTGCTGAATTTAAAGAAGATCTTACTCCTGTAGAAATAAAAACCGCCGAAACTTCTCAAAGATTTGAAGGGTTTCCTATTTATCGTGCCTTAAGACAGGTCGTGGCTGGGTCTGACTCGGAGAGTTTTCAATGGGCTAAATACGGCCTCGTTACGGAATATCCTATTTCAAATAGTGAAGGAAATTCAATGCATAGTGGTTGGTTTTGGATGCCTTCAGACCACGAGGCAGGTAGATTGAAGAGATCGCATAAAAAAGCTACTGTCCTAGGAGTAACTCAGACTGCGCTTGATCATGTTATTGAGCATTATTTAGATACAAAGCCTATGCCGACTGAAGGATTTTTGCCGGCCGTGGCATATTATTACAATGGTGTGTTACACGCCGGCATAATACCCAATAAATTATTTGGTCAAGCGGAATATAAAGATCAATGCGTAAATGCCTCGGCTATGCGTCAGGGGCCTAAGAAGACTTTAGTGACTATGGGCGTTATCCCACAACATAATGGGAGTCATCCAAATCGTGATGTCATGCTTATTCCTAGGGACGTAGTAGCGATAGAAACTGATGTGCCGACACGCCAAATCGCTAATAAATATCCTGGTGTGCCGTTAGTTTAGTTTTTTGAGTCAGCTATTACTTCTTTGGCTGTTTGCCAAAGCCCTGGATCATTGGCAGCTTGTTTGCGCCAATACCACCACTCAACGCCCCATAGATCAATTGTTTTTGCGCCGGTCGCCTCTGCGTACAACATTCTATTTCTTAACTGGTCGGGGCTGAGTGATTTGTTTTGTTCTGGAATTGTAGCTAGATCATTCATGCGTTTTCCTGGAGGCAACCATGCCTCTGTCTGCAATTCATGGATAAAAGTATTTCTATTAGTTGTAAGCTCTGCTCCGCCAGCTAAAAATCCGTAGAACCAGGCTGGTACAGGGTACTCGAAATATCTTTTGGTGACAGTGGCATCCCAGACGCGTTTGTAGATAGAAGCACCGTTTATGTCAGAGCGAGGTTCGCCGATTGGCCAGCTAGGTACGGCGTTGTTACTCCTTGTTACGATTAGCGGCTTGGAAGGATCCAAGGATTTAACTAAATTGAACTCATTTACCAGACGCTCCTTACTATGGTCAGGACAATCGCCAAAAACAGATAGGAAATATTCGTTTTCCAGCTGGTAGCTTTCTAGAGCTGGGTTGTCTTTATATCTTTCAACAACTTTCGTTATGTAGGCGTTTAGATGCTTAGACCATTCATCCTTAGGCATTTCCTCGGCCCAGCCTGGCATATGGCATTCCGGCCATCTGGGTTGCCGCAACCCGATCGCAAGGCTTACTTTCGCGCCTGATTGATTCGCAGCTTCAAATTGCCAGTCTAGCTCGTCAAAGTTATATTCACCTGGTACTCTCTCGTGCTCGTTCCAATAGCTAACAAATCTAAGACGTTTTATACCCAAATCATCAATTACTTCATGTAGTACTTCTCTTGGCTCTAAACCAAAGCTTTTAGCGTACTTGGGAATGAAAGTCGCTCCGTAAACTAACGGTTCATCGGCATGTTTTGCCATATACCACTTAGCAATCCCATACATAGCGCCGACACCTACCATAACAAAAATCAACAATCCGATTAGTGTGTTTCTTAACCAACGTTTATCGGTTAGCTCAAGTCCGCTCCAACGGAGTAGATAGCGGAAAATATTATCCGTTTTTTCTACCTTTTTTCTATTTTGTGATTGCTTAGCCATTTTGCTAGAATAAGTGCTAGTGGTTAAAAATAAAAATTCTCAAAAACCATTAACGCTTTCGATAATCATACCAGTTTACAACGAAGAAAACTACCTTTCGGCCTGCCTGGATTCTATAGCTGCGCAATCTGTTAAACCGTTGGAGGTTATAGTCGTAGATAATAATTCTACGGATTCGTCCATGAGAATCGCCAAAAGATATCCCTTTGTTAAAATTCTACACGAATCTCGCCAGCACCAAGCTTTTGCACAGTACAAAGGCTTTAAAGCTGCCAAAGGTGACATTATTGGCCGGATTGACGCCGATACTATTTTGCCGAAAAATTGGTGCGAAAATCTCCTGTCGGCTTTTTTGAGTTCTCCTGATATCCTGGCGGTAACTGGTAGTGGTAAGCCATATGACTTTACTCTTAAAAAAACTGGGAAATTCATCCTTAATAAGTATTATATAATCGCCTATCATTTAGCTGGTCACACCATGATGTGGGGATCTAACTGTGCTTTTAGAAAACAAGCCTGGCGAAAGATTAAGAATGATTTAGTACCAAGCTCTGATGTCTGGGAGGATTACGACCTGGCGTTTTGTATAGGAAAATACGGCAAAATTAGTCTGAGAAATGATATTGAAGTAAGAACTTCTTTCAGAGCGGTTCATAAGCCGGTTTGGTTCCAGATCAAATATCAGTTTAGGGCAGTAAAAACATTCAGAAGGCATCGCAGTCTGCCACGGACTGTTCTCTTCGCGGTTGTGTGGTCATCACTGACAATTCTGATACCTTTTGTGATGATAGATAAGCAGATTCAGGGCGCGCTGAATAAAAGACAAAAGATCTACGCTCGTTAGTTAGAGCTAACTAACATCTACCTGTAGGCTAAAAGCTTCAGATCTGGTACTTTTCATAAGTTTTTCGTTTTCGGTTCGTAGCTACGGCTACGACCAAAAGCCGAGAAAACAGATAAAAAATCATACCAGCTGCTAAAGCTTCGCTAACAACAGCTAGATATTAATTAGCTCTCAGGGTCAAATACCCAGAATCTGTACCAAAGATAATTCCAGACAGTAAAGAAGATAGAAGCCGTAATCATTCCGAGGTACGGAGTAACACCAAAGTGCTTCATAGTGGCAACAATAGCATAATCAATAGCAAAATTTGCAACTGTAATGAGTGTGTATCGTTTGCCTGTCTGTAGTGTTTTATGTTTTAGCCGCGGGTCATTAAATGCCCAGTAGCGTTGGATAAAAAAGGATAAAGTCCAGCCGACGGCATCTGCGATTAGCTTAGCAATCAGCCAGTCAATCTTAATTACCGAATACAGCAAGGCAAAAACCGCCATTCCGCTCCAGAAGAAGACTCCTCCACCGATCATGTATTCGACAAATTGGACTATCCGCTTATGACGGAGAAACTCTTGCCACATTATTTTCTCTTTTCGTGTTTCCCGAACTCGTATTTATATGGATTATTTTCTAAGTTATAGCCATGAGTATGGCGATAAACTTCGTTTAGAATGGCTTTTACGGTTAGGCGCCAGCCTTCTTCACGAGCGCGTCTGAAGTCAACATAATAATAAGTATCTTCTACAAATCCATAGCCATGGTCTCCGACCCTTGTAACGTAGTCATAATCTTCACCAAACTGGATTTTTTCGTTAAAGCCTAAATGTTTTTCGAAAACTTCTCGCTTAGTTAGGATGCACCAACCCGGGGCGACGGGATGCTTAGTTCTGGCAAGGAGCTTTATGTAGCGGTAATTTGCTCTCATGCCTATACGTTCTTTTAGAGTGCCACGACTTGGATCTATCTTTGCGCTGGCTGTCTGCCAATTATTTTGGTCTGATTTTGCAATTAATTTTTTAATAAATTTAGGATCATCAATCTCAACGTCCGCATCTAGGAATAATAGCCATTTACCTTTGGCATTTTTGGCCCCTAAGTTACGTCCATTAGCCGGGCCTTTAGGCGGTGAGCTGACTAATTTTATGTCTAGTTTGTCAGAATAATTTTTAACCACGTCAGAGGTTTTATCTTTTGACTCAGCATCCGAAACTATAACTTCAAAACTATCAAAGTCTTGCTGAGATAAATCTTCTAGCAGCCTGCCGATGTAGGTTGCTTCGTTGTAGCTAGGGATTACTACCGATACTTTCATATACCTAGTGCCTTTGCTACATTTTCTGGGCTGATTTCTTCCCCAGATATTTCTATCGCTTGCTCATTTTCTCTTGGTGATTCTATCTCCTGGATAAGTCTTTCGAAAGTTTGAGCCTCCATGTTGCCAAAAGGTCGATTCACCGGATTTTCGTTCGCCTCAATAGTAGCGCGCTTTCTGGCAGTTTCTGGGTCAGTCTTTACCCAGATCAACTTGGTGTTGGCTCCTAGTTTTTCAGCAATATCATATTTTTCCTGCCGGTGAGCATATTTGTTTAAATTGGCATCATATATAACACTTTTACCACTTTCTAAAATCGTCCTAGCGATGTAATCCAGGTGTTTATACATGTTTTCATGCTCTTCATTGGTTATTTCCAAAGGTTTTGAGAACATGTGCTGCCTGAATCTGTCCGAATTAAGGTGTACGGCTCCTGTTAAGTCACGGATTATATCCGACACAGTAGTTTTTCCGGCACCCGGATAACCAAGCATCAAATATAAGGTCGGTTTTTCAGACATCTACAAATACTATATATCAACTCAGTCTATCTATATATTCAAAGCCGATTGAAGCATGCGCATGACTGTTTTATATACCTGCACATATTCTTCGGGCTGTTTCGCTCTATTCATAAAGTTATCATTGAGATAGGTAATGGTTTTAATATAATATTTTTTAATTTTCCCCATCTCATCTTTATCTGGATTGGTTCTAGCCAATCTTACAATGTCTGAAACATGATTCTGAGATCGGTCTGATAATTTAATTAAAAGTGCTAAAGGATTTTTCGCTAATTGTCTTGCGTAGGCTTTTCGTCTTCGAGTTTCATTTTCAATTTCTTGAGGACTGGTAAGGGCATCTACGGCTGCGAGCACTTTAGGACCACACTCTGAACCTATATAATCTCGCATTTGTTGTTTGGCTTCATCGCCTTCAACGTCTTCTGCCATGTCGTGCAGTAGAGCTACTAATACCGTATCTGACAAATATTCAATTGAATCTCTAGACTCCCAGTGTACGGATGATAAGGAGGCCATGATGGCGGCGTGTAGCGCTACGGGCAGTAAATGGCCCTCAGGTGTTGGTATGCCATCCCTTCTTGGCTTAAGAGCTTGGTTTTTAACAAATTCAAGTGCTTTTAATACGCTTTCGTCCTCCGCCAACTCTGGGGATATAAGTCTTATCATTGCCATAAAATCTTTCTCTGAGATAACACTTGGTGGAAGTATTATGTCTCCGCCAAGCCCCTGCGCTTCACCCAGTAGCTGCTTTGCATATTTGCCCATGCCATCAGCTACCATAATCCTCGATCCGTTTATCTCGACTACTTCGAAAGTTTTATGAATAGGTGTGTCCATCTCGGGCATTAATTTTAGAAGCTCAAACCAGGTTTGCGGCCTAAGCTCTTGATTATTCGGTTTATTCCTTAATTGCCCTTCTCTTGAGCCGATGGCGTGCAGATCTCTCATAACGTATTCATTAGCTTCAGCTTCGTTTTTGTATAGAACCCAGCTGGCCTTGTCGAAGGTGTGTTTGATGTCTTGAGTCGATGAAACTACTTGTATCTCAACTGGGACAGATTTAGTACCTGCCATGTATGTGGGTGTAAAATGAAAAGCCTTATAACCTGAAGGTTTAGGATCTCTTATGTAATTTTCGGTACTGCTATCGTCACTTGCAAAAATGCCATAACCATTATTGTTTTCACTCGGCGATAATCTTTCCTGGAGTGCTTTGCCTATGCGCTCTATTAATTCACCGATTTCATCTTCGGATTTATCGAGAAAATTATCCAGAATTATCACTTTATAGCCAATGCCGTCTGGAAGCTGGTCTTCATCTTTGTATTTTTTCGTAGAAAATTTCTTTCTCATTGATCCTTCGGATTTTACTCGTGGCCCAAGGAGGATTATGTTACTCCTAAGATTTTCAATATCCTCATATTCACCCACCTCTTCTATGATGTTTGAGACTACTTCAGGGACTTTGTCATGTATTTCTTCTAGGTGCCGCAACGATACCTCAATCTGTCTGTTGGTTTTTTCGATGCCCTCAGGATCGTCGTAAAAGTACTTCAGCGCTTCTCCGTTTAGTTTGGTGGCAAGCTCATTAAATCCAAATAACTCTAGAGCTGGTCCGTAGCAATTACGTATCTCAATGCAGTCTCTATACACAGAATCAGGATTTGGTGGTGGGCTTTCGAGGTTGGCTAGGAGCTCGACAGACTTTAGAAGAAGTCCTTCAACATCGTAATCGGTCATGGCTTTTCGCAGAGAACTTGTGTCTAGGTGGACTACTCGAGCAGCCTTCAGAATCGCTTCGTCTATTTCTACGGAGCTATCCTTCTTTATGGCAGCTCTGACATGAGTCCAGCTATTATCATCCATCGGTGGGAACTGACTTCTATCTGCAGTTCTATAAACTTCCGCAACATCACTCTCCCAGCTTGCAGTACTTATTGCGCAACCGAGCCCATACAGGAACTCGTGTTTGTCAGAGACTTGTTCGTATAGATCAGCAATTATCGTTTGAGCTCTTTGCTTTGTCTCTTCATCATCTGGATTGACTAATCCGTGGTCCACTATATCGTGGAGCTCTGTAGCCATGCACAGGCCAGGAGTCGCGAAATCAAATTCCTCTAACATCTGGAGCATACGCTTATTGTGGCCTGGATACCTACTATCGGGTCCGAAAAAATCAATCACCGCAGCTTGGGCAAGCTCATGGTCGCTTAGCGGACGACCGGTTTTTATTTCACCAAATCCAGGCGCCTCAGGATTAAACCCGTTCATCGGCATATTATACCAAAAAACAGCCTAAAAATCAATATACGGATTATTTAATAACTGCGGCGATCTCTTCGGGTTTGGGCAAATGTATAGCTAGTTCGTCTACTGTCATTTGCATGGTTCTAGAAACGTCAGCAGCCCTCTCTTCATCATCCATAATCATGCGTTCATCATCAGGCATGAAGGCCGGACTTTGTTCTTCTTTCGGCAGTGCAAATTCACTCAATCGAAGAGGTGCAATGGAACGTATAAGGCTTGTCGGCCTTACAGCCATCCTGTGTGGAGCCATATTTACGCTATTTGGCAGTCCTCTCTGGTGTAGACTGAATAACATACCCGGAGGATAGGCTATTCCATTGATTGATATTTCTCTTAACGAAATTGTGGATGATACTCCAACTCCTTTTTTAAAAAGAACTGGCTCGCCCTCATCTGTACAGTAAAGCACGCTAAGTTTGCCGACTTCGGAGGTTACGAGCCCACCCCTATGGCCCATCGCACTTAATAGGTTTGTTTCTGTTTCAGAACAAACAAGATGTGATTTCGAAGGCCACTCTACCGTAAAGGCAGTATCAGCATCAGAATCTCGTTCTACCGAATCGTTTATCAAATTGACCAAGTACCTTCCTAGTCTGCTGTCTGGAACGTAACCTTCTATTGGTCTTTCAGCTAAAGGCTCAAGGGGGTTTCTCGCTAATTTAGTGCATCCACTAGAGTAGGCATTTAGAAGAGTACTTCCCTTAACGTGCACATCAGGAGTGGCAAAATTATCGATCATTTTAAGAATTTCTGGTGATATTTCCGCCACGACTGCGGCTTCTCGGAATTCGCCTAATTCTTCTGCGTAGCTTTCTTCTGTTGCAAAACTCATAAGTATTTAAAAAAATTATTTCTTGCCTAATATTTTGCTTTTATCTTCAACATTTCCAATTATGGTAGCCATCCTCTCGAATCTCTCAGCTTCCGATACGGAAGGATCTAGGCCAAAATCTACCATAGCAACGCGAGCCAAATGTTTTGGCGAAACTTCTACTCCCTCTATGCCAACCCGAGCAACTACAGGTCCAAGCTCTATCTTCAATCCTTCGGCTGCGCACACACGAGCTGCTACGACGACGAGTCGTGCATCAAGTGATGTTCTTCGAGCAACTTTTTCAAATAATGTCTTTGGAGTGTTCTGACCTATGTCTTTTGCTGTATTCCAGCCGCGTATATGTCCATGGAAAAAATTGAAGTCATCTGGTGTGGCAACATCTCTTCGGGCGCCGAACATACGGTTAGCAACAGTTTCTTGGGGCGTAAATTCAAACTCCGGTATTGCCTTTAGGCTCCTGCCAAAATTTTTATAATGGGTCAAAATCGATAACCTTATCTAATGTTAAATTAAACATAATATATCATAAAATTGACAAAAAAGTAAATTAAAAATCAATGCCGGGGTTGGCTAAGAATTTATCATCGAAATGGTGTTTTAGTTTGGTCATATTGGTCGCAATATCAACTTCGTCTAGTAGCTGTTTTGGAAAATTGCGGCCTGTTAGGCATAGATTGGTTTCGGGAGCTTTATTCTTAATAAGATTTTCTAAATCTGATTGGCTTAGAAGTCCGTCATGAACGGCATTATTGATCTCGTCGCAAATTACAAGATTGTATTTGCCCGACGAAGCTGCCTTTTCTGCTTCGGCTAAGGTCTCTTTTGCAGCTTTTTTGTGTTGGTCTGACGTGATCTCTTTTGGGCTTAGATCTCCGGCGTTATAAAACCCCTTGCCGCCTTTATAAAAATACAACTGGTCTTTGTATAGGTCTCCTATGTCATGCAGAAAAACATGCTCACTAACACCCCAATATTTAATGAATTGGATAAAGGCTACGTCCATGCGATTACCAAGTGCACGCACAAGTAGCCCTAAGCTTGCACTGGTCTTACCTTTCCCCTCGCCTGTGTAGACTATTACAACTGATTCTTTCGTTTCAAAATCCTCAAAAGCCATAGGCTTAGTCTAAAGGCAAATTAACAAAGATAAAAGTCTGTTATTTTCCGCATACAAGCAGTTTAGCTGTTGCGATTGTGCGGGTTAGATGAGTTTGGCTTCGCGGAGTAGTAGATCTATTTGCGGTCGGTTAAAACCGATAATTATTTGCCCGTCAAAGTCTATAACAGGCACGCCGAGCTGGCCTGATTTTTCAATTAGCTTTTCTGCCCCGTCTGGAATTTCGTCAACTTTTACTTCGCTGTAATTTACCTTTAGGCTCTCTAAATACTTCTTAGCTGCGTGGCAAAAAGCGCATGTACGGGTGCTGTAGATGGTGATATTTGGCGTGCTCATACTGTTTATATTTTAACATAATCACCTTTCTAACATGTTTTAAGCTAAAGTGTTTGAAAGATGTCGCTCGGGTTGCTATAATTTTAAGAGCAATGATGAAAACCGCCGATCGTTTAACGACCGACAGTGATGAAGTTAATGGCAAAAAGCGTGCATTTTTTGTCTATCTGTTTGAGCTGACTTGGAAAATGCTGGGGGCAATGCTACTACCTCTTTTTATTGGTATATATATTGATTCATCAAGAGATTCCGGCCAAGCGTTTTCGTTAGCCGGATTTTTTGTTGGCTTGGTTTTATCAATCTTGGTTTTAAGGGCTTTTGTTCAGAAAATCTCAGGAGATCATAAGGGATGATTAGTCTATTCGCTGCCGAAGGCCCACATGTAGTTATCAGACCTGAAACACTTTTTGAAATCGGGGGTTACCCCATAACTAACTCGATGGTTTTCGGCTGGATTGTGGCTGCATTTTTGATATTTCTTTTCACATTTTTAGCTAGAAAACAGAAAGTTGCTGGCACAAAAGGTGTAGCAGGACTTTTAGAGGCAGGAGTAGAACTGATTGTAGGTTTGCTTGAGTCAACCCTGGGCAGCAAGAAAAAAGCTATTAAATATGCGCCGATCTTTGCGACGCTGTTCTTCTTCATCATGTTTAATAACTGGTTCGGACTGCTTCCAGGTGTTGGGCCGGCTGTTACATATGGCGAGGCTCCGCTGTTCAGAGCATTTACAGCAGATCTAAACAGTACTTTCGCTATGGCGCTATTTGGCATGATTTTGGTACAAGTTTTAGCCGTAAAAGAGCAAGGTCCTAAACATCACGTTAAGCACTATTTCCCTTTGAGCCCCCTAAACCCGCTTAACTATGTGATTGGTGCCTTTGAGATTTTCACAGAATTTACCAGGCTGCTTAGTCTTGGCCTTCGACTTTTCCTTAATATTGCCATCGGGGAAGTATTAATAGCTGTGGCTACTTACCTGGGAGGTTCTTTCGTAGCGCCGATTGCCGCCCTGCCCTTCACCCTGTTTGAAATTTTTGTTGGTGCGCTACAAGCCTTTATTTTCGTAGTTTTATGTGCTGCCTACCTCTCCGCTACTTTGGCGGGTCACGGGGATGAGCCGAAGGAGGTGGAAAAGGCGTGAATTAAAACTGTTGTTAAGAGTAAGTTAAGTATGTAAATATAAGTAAGCTAGATAAGGAGTAAAAATGGATATTTTAGCAGAAACAGTAAATACAAATGTAATTGGACAAGCTATCGCTATAGGTGTTGGTGGTCTAGGACCGGCTATCGCTTTAGGTCTTATGGGCGCTGCCTATATGAACGCAGTTAGCCGAAACCCAGAGTCAGACAAGTTCTTGGCGAAATTGTTTATCTTTGTTGGTATGGCAGAGTTCTTTGGTATTGCTGCGATAGGAGCCTTCTTCCTACTTGGATAAGAGGATTATTGGATAAAAAAGAAATATGTTTAATTTTGTAACATTAATCGCATCAGAAGAAGCTAAGCCATCTGGCTTTGCCGCTCTTGGCTTTGATGTTAAGGCTTTCCTAATACAGCTGATCACCTTTCTGTTGGTTTTTTACATTTTGAAGAAATATGTGTTTGGCCGAGTGGTTGACATGCTTGAGACAAGACGTAAAACCATAGAAGATGGTGTGAAGCTTTCAGCCGAGATAAAGTCTGAGCGTGAAAAGCTTGAGGCGCAAATAGCCGAAGCTCATAAAAAAGCTCGAGCAGAAGCACAGGAGCTGATGAATCAGACCAAAGATCAGGCTGATATTGCTTTACGTGAAGCAGAGGAAGCAACCCAAGCTAAAGTAGAGAGCATGATCGCTGATGCAAAGAAGAAAATCAACGAAGAAACTGAAAAGGCTCGAAGATCATTAGAGGAAGAAACAGTTAACTTGGTAATTAAGGCGACTGAGGCTGTGTCTCGCGAAAAGCTAGATGCTAAAAAAGACGCTACTTTGATCAAGGATGCACTGGAAGGACGAATTTAAATGAGCCCTAAATTTTCACGCGCTAAACTTGCCCAAGAGATAATCAAACGTCTTGATAAAGGTGAGTCCGCTGAAAAAATTAGTCAGGAAGTGGCCGCACTATTGATAAGTGTTGGTAAAACTTCTGAACTTAGCTCACTGCTTCGAGATTGTACGAAAATTCGCGTGCAAAGAGATGGGATTGTTGAAGTTAACGCTGTAACCGCCAGACCTCTTGATAAAGATTTAGAAAGATATGTTGAGAAGACGGCTAAAGATCGTTATAAAAACGCTCATAAGGTCATAATTCATAACCGAGTTGACCCGGATATTATCGGTGGCATTTCCCTGTCTTTTGTAGACTCCAGTTTGGATCTAAGTATCAGAGCGAGACTAAATAAATTAAAGGCATTAACCACCTAAGGAAAGGATGATTGTTAGTAAAACATGAGTGAAATTAGCATAAAAGAACTGTCAGCAGATATCAGAAAGGCAATAGAAAATCTAAAGGATCAGCCTGAGGTTAAAGATGTAGGAGTCGTAACCAAGGTTGGTGATGGTATTGCCTGGATTTATGGTCTGCAAGAGTGTGGCTTTAACGAGCTTTTAGAGATTGAAGGGATTGAAGGCCAAGTTATTTCAGCCTTTGCCTTAAACCTTAGTGAAAACGAAATTGGTGCAGTGCTACTAGACAGCGACCTTTTAGTTAAGGCTGGCGCTAAAGTAAAACTAACTGGCCGAAGCCTTGACGTACCAGTTGGTCCGGAACTAGTTGGACGTGTAGTCGACCCGCTTGGCCGCCCACTTGACGCTAAGGGACCTATTAAGGCTAAGAAAACTGGTGCTATTGAAAATCCAGCCCCAGGTGTTCTAGACCGAAAAAGCGTTCATGAGCCTTTGATGACAGGTATTGCGGCAATTGACACTATGATTCCTATCGGTCGTGGTCAGCGTGAGTTGATTATTGGTGACCGTCAAACTGGAAAGACTGCTGTTGCTATCGATACTATGATTAACCAACATCGCCAAAACACTGGTGTTATTAACATCTACGTTGCGGTTGGGCAAAAATCCAGCAAGGTTGCTCGTTTGGTTGAGAGGCTTAAGCGTGAAGGTGTGATGGAGCAATCAATTGTGGTTGCTACTTCTGCTTCTGATCCTGCCAGCTTGCAATATCTAGCCCCATACGCCGGAACCGCCATGGGTGAATATTTCCGTGATAATGGCCAACATGCCTTGATTATTCATGATGATTTATCCAAGCACGCTAACGCCTACAGACAGATGAGTTTGTTGCTTCGTCGCCCACCAGGACGTGAGGCTTTCCCTGGCGATGTCTTCTATCTACATTCACGCTTGCTTGAGCGCTCAGCTAAATTATCTGACGCCAAAGGTGCTGGAAGCTTGACTGCCCTACCTATCATCGAGACACAAGCTGGAGATATTTCTGCTTATATCCCAACTAACGTGATTTCTATTACGGACGGTCAGATCTTCCTAGAAACAAACTTGTTCTACCAGGGTATTCGACCAGCTATTGCTGTTGGTACATCTGTATCGCGTGTCGGTGGTAGTGCACAGACCAAAGCTGTTAAGAGTGTGGCCGGAAGTCTAAGGCTTAACCTAGCCCAGTTCCGTGAGCTTGCGGCTTTTGCTCAATTCTCAACTGACCTTGATGCCGACACAAAGCATCGTATAGAGCGCGGACAGCGACTAACTGAACTTCTAAAACAGCCTCAATATTCCCCATATTCTGTCTGGGAACAAACTTCCCTACTTTTAGCCGCTACAGAAGGATTGTTTGATAAGGTTGCTGTTAAAGATGTACGTGAGGCTGCTAAAGCAGTATTGTCTGAGCTAAATCGTAACCATAAGAAACTCATGGAAAAGCTTAATGAAGGCGATAAGCCAGACGATAAGATGAAAGAGACTATTCTGGCTGCAGCTAAAAAGATCTCTAAAGATTACGAGGAGACAAAAGCCTAACATGGGTTCAACGCAGCAGTTAAAAAGGCGAATTGGTTCTGTAAAGAACACTAAGCAAATCACCAAAGCTATGGAGTTGGTAGCTGCTTCAAAGATGCGTCGAGCACAGGCTGAGGCTGTTACCACCAGAGACTATCGTAGCGCTGCTCAGGAGATATTAAAGCGCATTGGTGGAGTTAGCGATGTGGCTAATCATCCATTATTTGTAACACGTCCGATTGACAGCCGTTTAGTCATTGTTATAACCAGTGATAGAGGGCTAGCAGGTGCCTATAACAGTAGTGTTCTAAAGCGTTTAGTGGTTCAGCTTGAAGAAGATAGAAAGGCCAAAATAAAGACCAAAGTGGTTACCGTCGGCCGCGTAGGCTCAACCTTTGTTGCCCGATTAAACGGTGTGGAGCTTGCTAGCGCCTACCCGATGTTTGCTAAGGATCCAAAGCCTTCAGACATTAGGCCGATTGTACACTCGATCTTTGAGATGTATTCAAACAAATCAATTGATGCAGTCAATATCATCTACACTGGATTTGTCTCTAATATATCGCAGGAAGTACGTGTAAATGAGCTTCTACCTACAAAAGTTGAGGGCGAAAAAACTTGGTCTGAACTAGAAGTAGCTATTTTTGAGCCAGGGATTGAAACAATAGTTGAACCTGCTGTGACTAGATTAATCGAAGCTCAACTATGGCAGGCAGTCTTAGAAAGTCTAGCTAGCGAGCATTCTGCACGAATGGTAGCAATGAAGAGTGCAACGGATAACGCTACCGAAATTATTGATGATTTAACATTAGAATTTAACACAGCTCGCCAGGCAGCGATTACGCAAGAGATTGCGGAGATAGTCGGCGGAGCCGAGGCCGTAGCCGCATGATTGTTTCTATGAGCCCACTACTGCGTTATGACTTGCGAGGTTCCCTCGCTGTATCATCATATACAGCTCGGTCCACTTCTCAGTCAAGCCTTGTAGTGGACTCAGATAAAGCAATCATGAACATGAATAAGATAACCAAAGGAGAGATTTAATGGCAACAAAAGTTAAAGAAAAAATTACAGGAAATATCAGCCAAATTGTTGGAGTGGTGGTTGACGTGGAGTTCCCGGAAGGAAAATTACCGGCTATTTACGATGCGTTAGAGGCGTCTGTTAACGGAAAGCGACTTGTTTTTGAGGTGGCACAACACCTTAGTGAGTCTAGCGTAAGAGCTGTTGCTTTAGGTTCAACGGATGGGCTTAAGAGAGGTGCGGAAGTGGCAGCAACCGGAGCGCCAATTAGCGTACCTGTTGGCGACGAAACGCTTGGAAGAATGTTTGACGTTATTGGTCAGCCAATTGATGGTGGTAAATCAGGATTCAAGCAATACTCTCCTATTCACCGTGAACCACCTGCCCTAGCCGAACAGTCAGGTAATGTTGAGATTCTAGAAACAGGAATTAAGGTCATTGACCTAATCGCCCCAATTGCTAAGGGTGGTAAGGTCGGTTTGTTCGGTGGTGCTGGCGTGGGTAAAACCGTTTTGATCCAAGAACTTATTAATAACATTGCTAAATTCCACAGCGGCAACTCTGTTTTCGCAGGTGTTGGTGAGCGAACTCGTGAAGGAAACGATCTTTATTATGAGATGGAAGAATCGGGCGTTATCAAGAACACTTCCCTAGTGTTTGGACAGATGAATGAGCCGCCTGGCGCTCGTTTGCGTGTTGGTCTTTCTGGATTGACTATCGCCGAAGGCTTCCGAGATAAAGGCCAAGATGTGCTTCTTTCCGATTTACACAGGCCGGCTCCGAAGTGTCTGCTCTGCTAGGTCGTTTGCCTAGCGCTGTGGGCTACCAGCCTAACTTAGCTCAAGAGATGGGTGCTCTGCAGGAGCGAATTACTTCTACAAAAACTGGCTCAATCACATCTGTTCAGGCTGTTTATGTGCCGGCTGATGACCTTACTGACCCTGCCCCAGCTACAACCTTCTCTCACCTTGATAGTACAATTGTGCTTAATCGTTCATTGACTGAACTTGGCCTTTATCCAGCTGTTGACCCTCTAGATAGTTCATCTACTCTTATGGATCCAGAAATAGTTGGTGAGGAGCACTATCGCGTGGCTCGTGAAGTCCAAAGAATCTTGCAGAGATATAAAGATCTTCAGGACATCATTGCTATTTTGGGTATGGAAGAACTTTCAGAAGAGGATAAGCTATCTGTTTCCAGGGCTCGTCGTATCCAGAGGCTATTAACTCAGCCATTCTTCGTCGCTGAGCAATTTACAGGAAACTCTGGTCAGTACGTATCCCTCAAAGATACAATTGCTGATTTTGCCGAAGTTATTGACGGTAAGCACGATGATAAGCCAGAAAGTGCGTTCTACATGCTCGGCTCCTTGAAAGGATCTTCAAAAAGTAAGAAAAAATAGATGATACACCTGAAACTAATAACACTCTCAGGGACTGAAATAGACGAAGATGTCTATGAGGTCATGGTTCCTACAACCGGTGGTACTATCGGCGTTTATGGTGGTCACGCGCCACTTCTCGGCGAAGTTGCTCCAGGCCTACTGAGCGTTAGGAAGAAAAAAGCCGACAAAGACGATCAACGCGACCAGTATGGCGTATATGACGGAACAGTTGAGATACTAAATGACACCATCCAAGTTCTCGTGGATGAGCTCGATACGCCTTTTGAGGTTAGTGAACAGGAAGCTCAAGCAGCTCTAAAGCGCGCCGAGGAAATGATATCTAAGGCTAAAGATGCTGTGTCGCTCTCAGAGGCACAAGCTATGATGGACCGCCAGGCTGTAAGATTGCAGTTAGCCAACCTAAAAAAACACTCCAAAAGAAAATACTAGACAAATAATGTAAAAGTAGTATAGTAGTTTTTTTAGATATTTTATGGAGTGCTGATTAATGGCAGAGCGAGACCCCTTTCTAAGACCACAATATAGAGCTCACGAGTTCGGTACCATAGTGGTGGATGGGCTGATTGTGCCCTTCGATGTTCTGAGCAAGGACGATTCAGACCGGCTGCTTGGTGAAGATACGGTCGTTGGAAGAGTTGACGGTAAGATAGTTGTTTCAGAAAGAGTACCCGATAGGCCTAGCTCAATGCACCAGATAGAAGAAAGTCTCTTAAACCTAGGCAGGATTGGGGCCATGTCAAAAACACCTCTAAAAACAGACATAATAAGAGAATTTTTAGAAGTTGAGGAAGAGCTTAGAAAAAGTAGCTCCCCTCAACTGTATGAAGGCCCTTGCATCTAGTTAAAACTAGGAGTATATTACCTACTTGTTTGTTAAATAAATCAAAAAATTAGAAGAGGATATTTTAGAACATATGCGTTCTTTCGAAGGTAGTGGTATGGATAATTCAGCAAATATAATAGGAGTAGGCATGGAAAGACAGAGCGGTCTAGACGAGCTCAAAACATCAATTCATGAGCAGTCACAAAATTCGGGGCAAATTGTGATAGTTGGAGCCCTAAATGAGGTAACACCAGATGTTTTGTGGTCCGGTGGCGTTTCTCTGAGTTCGCGTATTGAAAATGGTGAGATAAGCGTGGATGATGCAGCCAGGGGCTTTGAAGCTGCGTCAATGTCTTATGTGCCTACGGCAAAAGGTGCGGCAATAAGGTGTGGTGATGAAAGAGAAAACGAAGGCTATGATGATAACGATCCGGTGAAATTCGAGCGTGCCCTTGGGCCTCAAGCGTTTGGCGCTAGCGTATCCATGTCTGTTGCTTACAGTGTTTTGAAAAGGACTCTTAAGCCCGAATATGCTGGTAGTATCGAGCAAGATATCAAAGAGTTCGATGAAATATTAAGACAAGCAGGATATACCTCAGGCACACATGGTGATGCTAAGTCTGGCAAGGACGGATGTGGCGCCAATATGTCGTTGGAAAAGCAGCTTTGGACACTAAGCAACGCCTATTCTGACCAGACAGGAGGCTATTTAGGATTAGTGAAGGCCTATATGGGCCAGGATGAATTTTCAAATGACGCATTCAGCCGAGTTTCCGAAAGCGCCCGTGCTAACGTTACGGCGGCTGGCTTATACATCCCTTCACCTTCTGAGATTGTAGATACAGTTTGTAGTATAAATCCTAAGGGTTATGAGCAGCGTGGAGGCGAACATCTAGGGGTAGGCTTAATAAAGAATATGGTCCCAAATACCACCCTACATACAGATCATCAGAATGCTCTAACCAATGGAAGAATGCCTGTATTCAGTGTCGATTCTTGGTTTGATGATGAGATTGCTAAAATAATCTCAGATAACCCTGAACATCAGTCCATGTATAAGCATATTCGTGTCGCACAGACTATTGCAACTGGTATGGTTCTACTGGATGGATCGCCAAAGTTTGGTGTGCGTAGTCCTAGATAAGATCAGTTAATATTGTTATTTATCAAGTCAGCCATAAAGGATTTGGTGCCTTCATGATCTTCTGTGTATCTTGATGTGTCAGGTAGGTCTAGATTTATTATTTTTTGCCAGACAGAAGTAACTAATGTTTTAAGTTGTCCCAACTCCTCTTTATTTGGCTGGTAACTTTGAGTCAAAGACTTCTTATTATCGGTCTCCACAAAAACAACCTTGCCTATGTAGGTTTTATTTTTACTTAATCTACCACTGCTTTCTAAAAGCAGCTGGTAAAATGCCAGTTGTGTTTTATACCGCCAGATCTTACCCTCCAGGTTTTTCGCCTTGCTGTGAATACTAGGCACGCCTTTACCTGTCTTGTAGTCCACCACCTCAACTACATCTGCGTATGAATTTATTACGTCTAGCTTGCCGCTAATTCTGGCTTCATCTACGATAATATCTTTTAGTTTTTGTTCTGTCTTGCCGTTTGGACTTAGAGAGTATCCATAAACTTCAAAAAGTTGTTTTAGCATAGCGCGACCATGCTTCAGAAATTTCTGATACTCAGCTACAGAGAGACGTTCATTCTTTAATGATCCTTCGTATTTATTAACTACTTCTTCTAAATTAAATTTATTTTGGTTTGTTAATTTTTGGGCATACTCCAGAGCAGAATGCATAGCGGTTCCGTGGGAAAGACTTGGGCTTTTTGCTTCAGGTAGCCTGAGCAGATTATGTTCTTTAAAGTATTTCGGCCCAGCATTTTCAAGATCAAGAAAGTTAATAAGATCCGTAACACTTAGATTGTAAGTTTTAAGCCTAGCCTTTAATACTTCCTTCTCATCAGCCTTTGAAAGATCAGGCCAATGCAAGTGTGCTTCCAAAATACCTACTAGATTTTCTGGTGCATTTTCTTTGGCATCTTTGACATCAAATGAACTTAAAAACAGTGGTGATAAAGCTACGTCTGAGCCTGAATGATCTTTGCAAAAACCACTTAGATAAACTTTTCTCCTGGCTCTTGTGATGGCTACGTACAAGAGCCGCACGTAATCGTCTATATCATCACCGGCTGGCTGCAGCGGTAGATTAAGAGGTGATTTACGTGAGTGACCGCGCGGCTGCCAATTTTTTTCTATAAGATCAACTATATAAACACTATCAAACTCTAGTCCCTTAGATTTATGAACTGTTAAGAGCTGCACTCCATCGTTTCCTGAAACAAATGGTGATTCATCGGCTATGATTTTATGATTATTCATATTTATGTCGATAAATCTTACTAGATCAGATAAGCTAGGCTCGCCAGATTTAGAAAAATCATTTACAAGCGAGCGTAGCAGTTGGACTGCGCTTATACCGTGAAAGTATGTTCCCACATCCTGTTTTTCATCTAAAAAGTAGGATTTCATAGGAGAGGTGAATTTTTTATTTCCACGTAAGCCCAAGATATATTCAAGAGTTACGGCCAAAGGCTGGCGTGAGGATTCTTTTGATAGCCATAAAAACCAATTGGCTAAATTTTTAATCGTCTCATCATTTGAGCCAAGCATGCTTTCAAGCCAATTTGGACTGTTAAAATTATTCTTTGCCAGTGACCATAGATTTTCTGGCTTAATTCCCCAGAGCGGATGTCTGATGACCTTATGAATTGTTGCATTAACGTTGTTTCTATCGCCGTTTTGCAGAGATTCTAAAAGGCTGATTACTAAATACACCTGCTTAACCATCTCATGATCCAAAATGTTGGACTGCTGTTCATAATGGACAGGTACACTCACCTGCTGCAAAAGTGATGCCATCTTAATCAAGCTGTCGTGATTTCTGGCTATGACAGCTATTTCTAGGCCTTTTTTCTTGTCCTCCTTTACTCTGCGGGCTACCGCTGACAGCTGCTCTTCCCTAGAGGAGTACTTTTCAGCAATAATTATGGATTTAGATCTATCATCTGTAGCGGCTGTTAATTTTTTATTGAGACCTTCGAATCTACCAACTAACCTATTTGATGCTAAGTTAATCACTGTTTCTGAAGTCTCAAGAATGGCTTGTGATGATCTGTAATTATCTGTTAAGACTATTAGTTCACCTTGTGGGTATTCTCGCTTGAAGTTCATCATATTGCTTAGTTCAGCACCGTTGAATTTATATATTGATTGATCATCGTCGCCGACAGCCATAATATTCGGCTTACCTTCATCGGAATAATGCTCAGAGACTAGCTTAGCTAAGGCTAGTTGGGCGGGATTTGTATCTTGAAATTCGTCAATCAAAACGTATAAATATCTTTCCTGCAAGTCCGCTAGCATATCAGGGTTCTGACTAAGCTCTGATATCACCTCCACAATCATGTCAGAGTAGTCATAAAATCCCCTTTTATGCATTTCCTCTCTATATGATTCATAAACTTCAGCTAGATTTAGCCACCAATTGTTTCTCTTAATTTCCTCAAACGGGCCAAAGTTACCATCAATATTTTGGATTAATTTATTTTTAATTTTGCGGGTATTTATAGTGCCGGCGCCTTCAAGATCTTTATCAATCGCTATGGATAGATTTTCGCTCAACGCTTTCTTAAATGACAGAAATGGAAATTTAAATTCTTCTTTTTGTTCTGGTAGCTTTTCGACCAGACTTAACAGTGGTTTTAATTTCTTGTTGGATAGCCTGGGTGAAAAAATTTCTATTAGATCCTGGCTTATTGACTCTATATAGGCGATGTTCGAGTTAATTATTTTTTTAAGATCATCAGGGGTAAGACCAGCCTCTTTAACCAAATTAATCGCGCTTTGAACATCATTTACTAGTGTGTATTGGCCAGCAAACTTTAGCGCCAGCGGATTATCTAGTGGCAGCTCTGAGATAATTGACTCGATTATGTCTAACTGTACTGATTCTGGAGCAACCGTTAAATCAGCACCTTGCCAGAAGCTGTCCGGATATAAATTCATAATTTCGGCCGCAAAACTGTGAAAAGTTCTTACATTAACTCCTGCTCCACCTCCGTCAGTGAGCTTAATTATTCTATCCTTCATGTTCACGGCTGCTTTATTAGTGAATGTTAGGCATAGGATGGAATACTGATCCGTATCTGTAGACTTGAGAATATTAGCCACTCTCATTGCTAGTAGTTGCGTTTTACCCGTACCTGGCCCGGCAATCACTAAAAGCGGACCATCAATAGTATCTACAGCTTTTTGCTGAGCGGAGTTTAGTTTTTTGTATTCTAAGCCGTAACTTCCCATTCATTTAATTGTAGCTTAAGTCACACCTTTCCACAGGCTGTATTGATTAAAATAATAAAAAAGAGGTATTCTTAAACTAATCATATAAAACCTTGGGGGATAAAATGTTTAAATCAATAGAAAAATTAATGGACGAGTATCTAGTAAAAAAGGCTCCTTTCCAGATACCAGCTAATGGTCGCAAAGGCCTTGTAGAGTGGTTTCCTTGGATAGCACTGATCTTTGGTATTTTGCAGCTTTTAGCAGCCTGGAATTTGTGGCGAGCTGGTCATTATGTAGACCAAGTTGTTAATTACTGGAACGATATTTCTCGTGCTTACGGTGTTGATACGCCAACTTACGATCTAGGACCAACGTATTATGTTGCAGTCGGAGCGATTGTTGTAAGTGCAGCTCTTCTACTAATCGCCTTCCCTGGCCTTAAGGACAAGAGTAAAAAACGCGGTTGGGATATTTTGCTAATCTCTACTCTATTCAACCTAGCTTACGGTGTTATCGCGGTCTTCGTAGATGGTCGTTACGGTGGTGGCTTTGGTTCATTGCTTGGTGCGGCGCTCGGCGCATTGATTGGTTTCTATCTACTTGCTCAGGTTAAAAGCCTATATAGTGATAAAGGCGAGTCAAAGAAAAAGCCTGCCGAAAAATAACTACAAATACTTCTTAGCTAGATAAGCAAACACAGAGTTAGTCCAGCCAAATCCTGTCTGCGATGGGTAAAGTCCTTTTTGCGGCGGTTTGGTTGGATTTACTACGTTATATTTTTCCAGAAAAACTCCATGCTCATTGAACCAGTCTAAGTTTGTCTGAAGCCATTTTTTAGCTATTCTCTCAGCATCTTTGTGATATCCGTAGCGCTCTAAGCCTTCGATAACTATAAAATGGAGTGGCGCCCAACCGTTTGGATACGCCCATTGAGTTGGAGTTATCGGGGTGCCGATGACATACATATTTGGCTGTAGGTCCGTGGTGGCTAGGCCGCCATCGTATTCAAAACGGCTCAATGCTTTAACAAGTTTTTCTGCCTGTTCGTCGCTTGCTAACCCTGCCCACATCGTATAATAAGCAGCTAGCGAACTCACAGTTCCCCGCTTCTCCTTGACATAATTGTAGTCAAAAAACAGCCCTCTTAGATTACTCCACATAAGATCATTTATGGTTTGTTTTCGTGTCTCTGCTTTTTGCTCCCATTCAGCAGAAGCATTCAAATCATCCTTCAGCTGGTAATATCTGGCAAAATCAAGTTCGTATTTGTAAAGAAGGCAATTCAAGTCAATAGGTAGATAGTCCAAGGCCTTTCTGTTAAAACGAGGTGTCATATCCCAGCCGCTTTCGGTTTCCGCTATATCATGGATGTAGTTGATGTCGTAATAGCGGCTCAAGCCTCTGTAGACCTGTCTTGCGTTAGGTTTGCGTGTTCCTAGCCAAACCGTCTCATATTCTCTCCTAGCTATGTCTATGTGCTTGTCTAGCCATTTCTGGTCTAGATCGTAAGACTCATAAACATCCCAGATAAAACTTGTGAGCAATGGTGGTTGTGAGCGACTGCTCAAATATAGCCTAGAAGCATTTGGAATGACATTAAACCTCTCGAAAAGGTAGGTAAGATTATCTAAAGTTCCAATGACCATTTCTTTGTGCTGATCGTCTAGAATACCTTGGACCATAAAATAACTGTCCCAGTAATACATCTCGTTAAAATCAAACTCATGCCCTTCCTCAAAAGATGGCACTAAGAATTTATTAGGTAAACCTATTATATTTTCGTCATCTTTAGGATGATACCTTTCCAGTTTGTGCCAGTACGCCTGGATATAATCAAGTGCTGGTTGGACGTCATTTATAGATAGCTTTGGCTGTTTTTTGCCAATAGATAAATTTTGTATCTTAGTTCGTAGTTTGTCGGCACGTGTTAAAACCATATAAACAGCTTATGGTGCGGGCTAACGCACAGTCAAGCACTAACCTATAAAATCTCGTGCATTCTGAAATATTCTTAGCCATGGGCTATTTTTATCCCAATTTTCAGGACGCCATGATAGCTGTTTTGTTAAGAATACTCTTTCAGGATGAGGCATTAAAATAGTGGCTCTTCCATCCAGACTTGTCATAGATGTCATGCCATTTTTTGAGCCGTTAGGATTTGCTGGGTAATTATTTGCTGCGTTGCCAGCGCCGTCGACGTACTGTGCGGAGACAAGATTATTTTCAAGTGCATATTTTTCATCAGCAGAAGAGTCAAATATCACCCTTCCTTCACCGTGTGCGACCGGTATTGGTAGAATTGATCCGTCCATTCCTTTAAATAAAATTGAAGGACTTTTATTAATTTTTAAGTTTACTAACCTAGCTTCAAATCTCCCGGAAAGATTATGTGAAAACTTAGGCCAGAATTCTGCTCCAGGGATGAGATCCTTTAGTCCTGAGAGCATCTGGCAGCCATTACACACGCCGAGTGTCAAGGTGTCTTTCCTCTCGAAGAAATCCTTAAATTGATTTAGTAATTTATCATTAAATAAAATTGACTTGTTTACCCCCTGTCCTGCACCCAGAACGTCACCATAAGAGAACCCGCCGCACGCTGCCAAAACAGAAAAATCCTTCAGCGATAATTTGTTAGTCACAAGATCGTTTAGGTGAACATCGACTGTTTCAAATCCAGCCATGTCAAAAGCCGCTGCCATTTCAAGCTGACCGTTGACTCCTTGCTCTCTTAGAATGGCTGCCTTGGGACGTGTCTTATAAGTCTTTGATAGGTTTTCAAAAGTTATTTTAGACACTATCTTAGTTTTTTTATCGTCAGAAATAGATTTAAATTCTTGTTCAGCTAACCTTGGGTTGTCTCGAAGTTTTTGGACTTGATAGCTTGTTTCTGCCCAGTATGATTCTAATTTCGCTCGAGTATTTTTATATATTTCGGAGCCATCCCGGCTGATTACTATCTGCTCATCTTTCCGTATTTTTCCAATGCGGTAAACGTTATCGCCAAGTTCTTTTCTAAGTACTTCCAAGATTTTGTCCGATTCTTTATCGCTAACTTGGATGACCGCTCCCAGCTCTTCATTAAAGAGGGCCTGTAGAGGCTCAGAAGTAATCTCCGAAATATCTACATCAAGTCCTAGGCGACTAGCAAAAGACATTTCCAAAAGAGTGGTAATTAATCCACCATCTGAGCGGTCGTGGTAAGCCAGAATTTTTTCGTCTTTTTTAAGACCGCTTAGCACTTTAAAGAATTTTTTAAGTAATTTAGCGTTAGCATCAGGCACTTCATTACCGACCTGAGAATAAGTTTGCGCAAATGCGGAGGCACCGAGGCGTGATTTACCCTCACCTAGATCAATTAATATTAACTCACTTGAGACATTCTTAAGCTCTGGCGTTAAGGTTTTTGATGTGTCACTTACCGGGGCAAACCCACTAATAACGACCGACAAAGGTGCCGTTACGGACTTGTTTTTACCTTTTTCGTCCCAGGAAGTCCGCATGCTCAAAGAATCTTTCCCAACTGGGATGCAAATACCTAGATCAGGGCAAAAATCCTCGCCTAAAGCTTTCACGGTTTCATATAGGTTTTTGTCTTCACTTTTATGACCTGCTGCGGCCATCCAGTTGGCAGATAGTTTTATATCAGAAATTTTTTCTATATCAGCTGAGATAATATTTGTAATAACCTCACCAACTGCCATTCGACCAGACGCCGGGGAATTTATAAGAGCAATCGGAGATCTTTCGCCTATAGCTACCGCTTCCCCGTGCATCTCATTGTAAGACGCGGCTGTTACGCTAACGTCGCTGACAGGGACTTGCCACGGCCCTACCATTTGATCGCGTGTCACTAGGCCACCAACTGTCCTGTCGCCAATTGTTATTAAGAACTTTTTGCTGGCGACTGCAGGCAGGCGAAGAACTCGCTCAACCGCTTCATTTATGGCTATATCCTTAGTTTCCAGGGTTTTGTACTTTGGATTTTTTGTTTCAAATTTCCGAGTCATCTTAGGCGGATTCCCAAAGAGTAAGCTCATAGGTATGTCTATCGGCTTATTTTTAAACAGTCGATCGTTTAGGACTAAGTTCTTTTCTTTGGTTGCTGTGCCGATTACCGCAAATGGGCACTTTTCTCGTTCGCAGATTTTTTTAAACTTCTCTAAATTTTTTTCGCTGATAGCCAGTACGTATCTTTCCTGCGCTTCATTACACCAAATTTCTAATGGCGATAGGCCTGGCTCTGCATTTGGTATATCTCTAAGCTCAAACTCACCGCCTAAGTCTTGGTCATGCACAAGCTCTGGGAATGCATTAGAAAGCCCTCCTGCACCAACATCGTGGATCGAGATGATTGGATTATCTTTTTTCTGATTCCAGCAACTGTTTATAACTTCTTGAGCTCGTCTCTGCATTTCAGCGTTGTCTCTTTGAACAGAGGCGAAATCTAGATCTTCATCACTCTTGCCGGCTTCTATGCTAGAGGCTGAACCTCCGCCAAGACCGATCAACATTGCTGGACCACCTAGAACTATTAGTTTGTCGCCCGCCTTTATAGAGCCTTTTGATACGTTATCATCCAAGACATTGCCCATTCCTCCGGCGATCATGATAGGTTTGTGATAACCTCGGATGTCGCCTTCGTGTTCTTGTTCGTATGTTCTGAAGTAACCAGCTAGATTAGGTCTGCCAAATTCATTGGCAAAGCCTGCGCCGCCCAGTGGAGACTCAATCATTATGTCCAGAGCTGAAACTATCCGGTCAGGCTTACCGTAAAACTTCTCCCATGGCTGGTTGTATCCAGGTATGTTCAAGTTTGAGACATTAAAGCCAGTTAGCCCCATTTTTGATTTAGCACCACGTCCAGTGGCTGCTTCGTCGCGGATCTCACCACCCACGCCAGTTGAGGCTCCAGGATAAGGGGCAATTGCCGTCGGGTGGTTATGTGTCTCTACTTTTATAACTATGTTTGCGGCTTCGTCGTTGTATGAATAAGTTTTCGTTTTCTGGTCTGCGAAAAATTGCTTAACTTTTGGCCCCTTTAAAACCGCCGCGTTGTCAGAGTAAGCAGATAAAACATCCTCAGGGGATTTCTGATAGGTATTTTTTATCATTTTAAACAAGCTTTTATCGGCTGGTTTTCCATCTATCAACCAATCAGCATTAAAGATTTTGTGACGGCAATGCTCACTGTTCACAACAGAAAACATCATTAGCTCTACGTCTGTTGGGTTACGTCCGGCTTTTTTGTAAGCGTCTACTAGGTATTCAATCTCGTCATCTGATAGTGCTAGACCTAGCTTCTTGTTCATCTTACCTAACTGCTCAAAGCCGTTTTTACCTAGATCGATTTGCTCATATGTCCTCGGCTTTTCAGACTTAAACAAGACTTCAGCTTTTTTAATATCGTCTAAAACGACCTGAGTCATTCTGTCGGCTAGCAGCTTTGAAATTTTAACTCTATCTAGACTCTTCTTTGACTCAATGTAATACGCTGTGCCTCGCTCTATGCGCTTAACTTCTTTTAAATTAGAACTTCTAGCTATGTCAGTAGCCTTGGAGGACCATGGGGAGATAGTTCCTGGCCGTGGTGTCACTAAAAAGAACTCGCCTTTTTTATCTTCTTCGTATGATTCGTCGTAGGTAAGAAGCTTTTTTAGTTTAGTTTCAGAACTTTTATCAAGTGGTTTCGTATTTTCAATAAAATGTATAAACTCCGCTGAAACACCTATAATGTTCTCGTCTAGGCCACGAAGCTCTTCTAGCAGTCTATCTTTTTTAAAGCTTGCTAGCGCATTTACTTCGCCAAATATCAGCACTAACGTACTCCCAGAGTGTCAGATTTATACTCAATGTCGATTGGTTTTATAGTGACGGATTTTTGTCCTTTAACGACTTTTCCAGCGTTCCAAGCTTTTAGGTTTGCTGAATGCGCAATCTCGACTACTTTATCGGCGTATTTTTCAGGCACATAGACCGCAAAGCCCACACCCATATTAAAATTGCCATACATTTCCTCGTCGTTGGCTTTAGCTTGATCTTTAATAAAATCAAACTCAGCTGGATATTCAGGGACTTCCTCTATCACGTAAGCTAGGTCGTCTCTGTTAGCTCTCATTAATTTGCGCCAGCCGTGGCCAGTGACATTAACCATATAGTGGATCTCTATATTTGCATCTTGAAGTTTTCTAACTAGCTCAACGTATATATGTGTTGGAGATAATAAAGCCTCGCCGTAGCTGCGGCCATCAGATATTTTTGTTGCGTATCCATCGCTTAGATCATCAGCAATTTTACGAGCCATTGTCAGTCCGTTGGCGTGTATCCCACTACTTTCAACAAGAACTATTCTATCGCCGCTGGCCAATTTATCACCGAGGACCAAGTTTGATTTATCTGCAATATTGCCAACCGCTGAACCAGCTAGATCAATCGTCTCTGGGTTAATAATTCCTTTAAGCGCCGGAGTTTCCCCGCCGCCCCATGTTGCGCCAGCTAACTGACATGCTGCAGCCCAGCCTTTAATCAAATCAGAAGATCTTTCTTTGTCTTCCATCCATTTGGTATCACCGATAGCAAAGTATGCGTTCACCACATTTGGCAAGGCGCCGACAACTATTAGGTCATTTACTATCATTGCCACGGTATCTTGAGCTACCTGGTCGTAGTAAGTTTTACCAGTTATTTTTCTCATAGCATCGGCCACAAGGTTTTTTGTACCTAATCCTTCCACTACTAAGGCTTTATAACTATCACCTTCATCCCAGACATAAGCAGACTCACCGCGGCTTTCTGCTAGCTCGCTAAATCCAAAATTATTTAAATTTTTTGAGGTGCTTTTAGCTGCGTCTTGCGCAGACACTTTTGCAGGATCAATAGATCCGTAATCTACCCCGGAATTAGAATAAGTAAGTCCTGTTTCATCGGAACCTGTCATTTAGCTATATTTTAACATGAAGACATTCTTTTTTATGATATGCTATAAAAAAAGACTCAAAGGGGCAGACACATTGAAGGCAATTATTGAAAAACGTTTACTAATTTTTTCTGGGTCACACCATGAGGACTTGGCAAAAAATGTCGCAAAAAAACTTGGAGTAGAGCTGTCAAACACCGGTATAGAAAAATTTGCTAATGGCGAAATCAAATGCCATTTAGAAGAGTCAGTTCGTGGAGCAGACGTATTTGTCTTTCAGGCTCATCACGACACCGTCGCTGAAGCCATTATGGAACAAGCCATCATTATAGATGCTGCTAAGCGGGCATCGGCACGTCACATTACGGCCGTTTGCCCGTTTTTAGGTTACGCTCGACAAGACCGTAAATCATCAGGTCGCGAACCTATAAGCGCTAAGCTAGTCATCGATCTTCTGTCAGTGGCTGGTGCTGACAGGATTGCTTGTGTGGATCTTCACGCCGGTCAGATCCAAGGATTTTTTGACGGGCCATTTGACCATTTGATTGCCTTGCCTGCCATTGTAGAACATCTTAAAAAGAAATTTGCTGGGGAGGATCTAGTTATAGTTTCTCCAGATGCTGGACGAGTTAAGCTAACAGAACGCTACGCCAGTAGGTTGAACGCCGACATAGCAATTGTTCACAAACGTCGTTCTAGGAAAAACGAAGCTGAAGCAATTGATATAATCGGTAATTTTAAAGGTAAAAGATGTGTGATTATCGATGATATGATCGACACCGCAGGAACTATGTGTGCTGCGGCTGAGCTTTTGATGCAAAATGGCGCAAAAGCTGTTTCTGCCGCTACTACACACGGTATTTTTTCTGACCCGGCAATCGATAGAATCGACAAATCACCAATTGACCATTTAGCCGTTACAGACACCCTACCTCTTCCTCAAAGCAGTAGAAAAGTTCCATATATAGAAGTTGTTTCTGTAGTTGATTTATTGGCAAACGCAGTTCAGGCAATCTTTGAGGAAACTTCGGTTTCTGCCATCTTCGATGGCCTAAACCAGTCTTAATACTTAAGGAGGGCAAACCCATTTCATAAGGTTTTTCCCTCCTTAGACTACGCCTTTGGCTCCGTGATCCTCCCTTTCCAAAGAAATCACAAATAATAAACAAGTGATTATTAGTAATTTATAAACTAAACGCGTTGGCCGATGTCGGTTCGGTAGTGCATGCCCTCAAAGTTGATCAATTTAACGGCTTCGTAAGCTTTATCTAGTGCGTTTTGCAGCGTATCTCCGGTGGCGGTTACATTTAGGACTCGCCCGCCTGCTGTAACGAAATTTCCGTCTTTTAGCGCCGTCCCAGCGTGGAATACAACAATATCGTCCAATTTTTCGGCCTCTTCAAGCCCAGTTATAGGTAGTCCTTTAGGATAATCTCCAGGATAGCCAGGTGAAGCCAGCACAACGGTCGCTGCGTAGCCATCACGCCATTTTACGGACTCCGGATTTAGATTGCCTGCCGCGCAATCGCTCAAAATTTTATAAAGATCACAGTCTAGTAACCTCATATAAACTTCTGCTTCAGGGTCGCCGAATCTAGCGTTAAATTCGATCACATTCACGTCTTGGCCGTCTAGCATTAAGCCCGGGTACAAACAGCCTATAAATGGTGAATTTTTTTTCTTGAGTCCTTCTAAAGCGGGTGATACAACTTTTTCTTGGATTTTAGATATTTGCTCGGGCTTAACCCAGTCCAGAGGAGCGATTACGCCCATCCCGCCAGTGTTTGGACCTTTATCACCATCAAATACCTGTTTATGATCTTGAGAAGGCGGAAAAATAACAGAATTTGTGCCATCCGTAAGCGCATGCATAGAAACTTCCTGACCTTTTAGGAAGTCCTCAACTACAACGGATCCGCCTGCCTCGCCAAAAATTTTATCTATCATAATGTCCTGAATGGCTTTTTCGGCTTGCTCCAAGGTTTCAGGGATGATCACACCTTTTCCGGTGGCTAGGCCATCGGCTTTTATGACAATAGGCAGACTTCGGGTTTTTATGTACTCAAAAGCCTTGGTGGCATCTGAAAATGTTTTGTATTGAGCGGTTGGAATATTCTGCTCGCTCATTAAATCCTTAGAAAATACTTTAGAAGATTCTATTAGCGTAGCGGCTTTAGTCGGGCCAAAAATAGATAAGCCGGCATCGTTAAAAGCGTCTACCAAGCCGGCTTCAGAAGCTGCCTCCTGTCCTATAACGGTTAGATCAATCTGTTCTTCTCTAGCAAAGTTTAAAAGCCCCTCTACATCTGTAAATGAGATATCGACATTCTCAGCCACTAGTGTCGTTCCGCCATTGCCTGGAGCTACATAAACTTTTGAAACATCATTAGATTGAGATAATTTCCAAGCCAATGCATGTTCACGCCCACCACTACCAACGACCAATACGCTTTTAGACATTATTCCCAATTTTATTATATTCCCGCTGTTTGTCTATAAAATTTTGTATGTCTTCGGCCAAGTACTTTTTTTCTGACTCTTTGACTCGCTCAAAAAGCTCTTCAGCATCCTCTGTTGGATCTGTTTCAAACGAATGTTCTGATATAACTGGCCCGTCGTCATACTCGTCATCCACCGCGAATAGGCAGTGTCCGGCCACAGCAAGTCCCTTCGAGATAACATGCTTTTGGACATTAAGGCCGTACAGACCTTTTGTCTCTGGCAGCAGCCCGGGGTGAGTATTAATCATTCTTGATTTATATACAGATTCGTAATTTGGCAACCAGCCGAACTCGTCAACTATTTTAGGCCCAACTCTTTTCATATAACCAAGCAGCAGGACAAGTTCTATGTCATTTTCTTTTAGAACCTGCAGGATTTTTTCTTCCTCAGCTTCGGTTTGAAAGCCATATTTAACTTTCTCTCCTTCTTTCTCAGGGAAGTTGGCTTTGCCTATATGTATGCATTCAATGTTTAGCCCATGTTGATCATTGAGCCTTCTGACCTTTTCAAATACGCCGGGGTCTTTGTGGTTCGATATAACCAAAGCCACATCAGCAGTGATTTCACCATTAACACACGAAGAAATAAACGACTCTGCAGTCGTTCCGCTACCGGAGGCTAATATCGCTACCTTAGGTGAGTGCATTTATTTATACAAGCACCTTAGATTTTGTTTTTACTTTTTTTGCTGGGTTCGGAGTAATCATAGGCCGGGAATCTACATAACTGATATCATCTGACCTCTGTCCAATCGGAGCTGGATATACTCCGTTAAAGCAAGAGCTAGAGAACTTACTGGCAGGTAGACCAGTAGCCGCAATCATTCCGTCAAATGATAAAAATCCAAGCGAGTCTGCGCCCAGATGCTCACGTATTTCTTCCACCGACATTTTAGCCGCGATCAAATCATTTTGGTTTGGAGTATTAATTCCATAAAAATCAGGGTACTTCACAGGTGGCGAGCTAATCATAAGATGAATTTCCTTCACGCCAACTCCGCGAAGCATCTTAACGACTTTTCTCATGGTTGTGCCGCGCACAATCGAATCATCAACTAAAACAATCCTTTTGCCTTTTAATGCTTGGATAACTGGATTTAATTTCATGGTTAGGTCACGGGTGCGGAGCTCCTCTGTCGGTCTAATAAAAGTTCTATTTATGTATCTATTCTTAACCAACGCCATTTCAAAGCGGAGGCCACTTTCCCTGGAGTAGCCGAGGGCCGCCGGCACGGAAGAGTCAGGCACAGGAACAACGATGTCTGCGTTAACTGGATATTCTTTTGCTAGCTCAATACCGAAGTTTTCACGAACTTTATTAACACTTCTACCCATCAAGGTGCTGTCCGGTCTTGCAAAATATACAAACTCAAACACATCAAGCTTCTGATTGCCCTTCACTACCTGATACGACTGAATACCTCTCTCATCTATGACAACCAATTCACCTGGTTCGATCTCGCGGATGAATTTAGCGCCAATTGTGTCATAAGCACATGTTTCAGATGAAACTACATAGCCACCGTCTAGTTCAGCGATAGAAAGCGGACGAATACCGTACTCATCCCTAAAGGCAACTAGCCTGTCTTTGCCCATAGCGAGGGCAGAAAAAACCCCCTGGAAGAGGGGGTAAGATTTTATGACTGCATCTTCAAGTGTTGAGCCGTCCTGCATGTGTACGTCAATCGCTGCTGCCATCATGCCGGAATCATTCAGTGTTTCAGTTGCGACTTTGTGCTTTTTTAAGAACTTTTCTAGTTTGACTGTTTCCGGTAGGTTGCCGTTGTGGGCGAAGGCAAATGTGCGATCTTTGTTTAAAAATGGCTGGTTATAGCAAGCATCTCGTCCGCCAGAGGTCGAATAGCGGTTATGCCCTATTGATATATGTCCATGAAGAGCTGATAAGTCTTCGTCCTTGTAGACGTTGGCAACTAGTCCAAAGTCACTATGATCATAAATATTTTTTGTATCTGCACTGGCAATCCCAGAGCTTTCTTGTCCCCTATGCTGAAGCGCCCAGAGTCCGTAGTAAGCCAAACGCGCTGCTTCTTTACTGGCCCCGAAGGTGCCGAAAACTGCGCATTTCTCAGTTAGCTTATCGTCTCCAATTAAAATATCTTGAGGACCACTCATTGCTTTGGATTATAAAGTACTTAAGGCTGCCTCACAAGTATGCTTCAAAAGCAAAGCCGCTGTAACAGGCCCGACGCCACCGGGCACCGGAGATATAGCTGATGTCATAGCCTCAACGTTGTTGAAATCAACATCTCCTACAATCTTACCGTCTTCGTTAAAGTTTATGCCCACGTCTACTATCACCTGACCGCGCGAAACGTAATCTGCGTTAACCAAATTCGCTCTGCCTATGGCTACTACCAATATGTCTGCTTTTTTTGTGATTTCGCTCAAATTTTGAGTTTTAGAATGGCATATAGTAGCCGTGGCATCTCTGTTAATTAATAAGCTGGCAACAGGCTTACCGACAATCATGCTTCTTCCCAGAACAGCTACGTTTTTACCGCTCAAACCAATATTGTAGTAGTCCAGCATTGTAATTACCGCTTCAGCCGTTGCCGGCGCGAAAGATTTTTCGTTAGCGAGTAACCTGCCGGCGCTTGCGGGGTTGATTCCATCGACATCTTTGTCTACCGGCACTAGCGCGCTTAAGGCAGCCGCATCCACACTGTCTGGTAGTGGTGTTTGTAGAATAATTCCATGGACGCTCGGGTCAGACGATAATTTATTTAGTATTTCTTCGTATTTGTTGGTCGAGGTTTCGGATACTTCTATAATCTCAGCTAATATACCGATTTTCTCAGCCTGTTTAGACAGCCCTTTTACGTAGGAAAGTAGCGATTTATTATTTGTTCCGATAACTATAACTAGCTTCGGTGTTACAGATTTTTCAGTTAGTTTTTTTACTAAAATCGCTGAATCTGCGTTAATTTTTTCAGCTACAATCTTCCCGTCTAAAATTTTAGTCATTTGAGACCTCTTCTATTGACTCAAACAGCTTGTCAGCTCTTTTTAGCATTTGGCTGCAATATTCTGAATTATTCTCTACTCTACCTTTTGCTGCTTCATTTGTGATTGATTTAGCGTTTACGTCTTCCATAGCTTTGGCGGATCTAGTAGCTGCTTTTAAATTAGCGATAACAACTATTAGATCAGCGAAGAAATTTTTGTTAAATTTACTCAAGTTTTCCTCAATAAATACCATCAAATCATCGCATCTCGCTGCAGTATCTATGCTTACTTCAGCAGCATTAATTAGTGCAATTTGAATCAGCTCATCGTTCTTTTCTTTGTAAGCCTCACGAACTTTTAGGTAACTTTCAGAGTCCCGGGTAGCAAGGTCTAAAAATTCTAGTACTTTTAACCCAAGTTCATTAGTTTTGCTCTGGATCTCTTCATCTTTTGTGTATTCACAGATCATTTTCAGCTGCGCGGCAGCTATAGCACCGTTTAAGCCCGCTACAGCACCACCACCAGGAGTTGGCTCTTTTGAACCCAAATCATCTAACCAGTCAACAATACTTTGATTCTTCACTTACCTAAATTGTATCACCGAAGAGGCATTACTTAATTAATTTTTGGATTTTATCGAAATCTAGCTCGGTAAGAGATCTAAATATATGGTCGGCCTCTGAAAAATCGTCATTAATAGTGTACTTGTTTGGAATAGCTATAACAGTAGATCCAGCAGCTTTCCCTGCTATAACACCGCTGTATGCATCCTCGAGAACTATACAGTTGGATGGGTTAACGTCTAAATCTTGGGCAGCTTTTAAAAATACATCAGGTGCTGGTTTAGAATTTTTAACTTCTGCACCAGATACTATTATGTCGAAGGTGTTATCTAGTCCAATCATTTTTAGTACTTTCTCAATATTTTCTCTTGTAGCTGAAGAGGCTACGCCGATTTTAATTCCGTTTTGTTTCAGTGATTTGATTAGGTCACGAAGTCCTGGCATCGGCTCCACTCCTTCGTCAAGGAGCTTGTCATATATCGAGCTTCTTAAATCAAGCAACTCATCTATAGAAGGTTCCAGTCTATGTTTAGATTTCATGTTTTTTATATTTTGTTTTGCGGTTACTCCTACGATTCTTATATCTTCAGGATTAACATTTTTTGGCGAAATGCCATGATGCTCTAAGACTCTTTCAAAAGCTTTTTGA
>JACRNE010000003.1 GCA_016219345.1 Candidatus Saccharimonadota bacterium | reverse complement strand
TGATGAAGGTGTTCACTATCTATCATTAATCCGTCCATATCAAATAGGACGGCTTGAAGTTTACTGGATGGATTCGTCATCTTGAAGGACTTGGTCGTGTTGTTTCTTTTTAAAATCAGTGTATTTCTGGTCCAGTTCTGGGTCTGATAGAGCTAATATTTCAACAGCCATTAGAGCAGCGTTTTTTGCACCGTTTTCAGGCATGGTGGCTAATGGAACACCTGGAGGCATCTTTACATTTGACCATAATGCTTCATGGTCATGCGGATTCTTCTTAATCGGCACGGCTAGGACTGGCAAATTAGTGTGTGAAGCTGTCATCCCTGGCAAGTGTGCAGAACCGCCAGCGCCAGCGATAATTACTTTTAGGCCCCGTTCTTTGGCTGATTTAGCATAGTCGTGCATTTCATCTGGTGTTCTGTGCGCTGAAACAATTCTAACTTCGTTTTCTATTCCAAATTCAGTTAAAACATCAGCAGCTGCCTGCATAATCTCTAGATCTGACTTTGACCCCATTATTATTCCAACTTGTAAACTCATATGCTTATCAATCTCCTAGCTTCTTTAGCGTTATTCATAGCTTCTTCTATTGTACCTGCTGTGGCGTTGATGTGTCCCATTTTTCTATCAATCTTAGTCGGTGTTTTACCGTACAAGTACACTGAAACGCCTGGTATCTGTTTAGCTTCGTTTACGCCTTGTAACTCAACAGGCCCCTCTCGCTCGCCCAGGATGTTTACCATGGCAGTTGGGGTGGTTAGTGTGGTGTCGGCCAGCTTCATGCCAGAAATAGCCCTAATATGCTGCTCAAACTGAGAAGTCTCGCATCCGTCCATCGTGTAGTGGCCTGAGTTATGAACTCTCGGCGCAATCTCGTTTATCAGCACTTCACCATTCCTATCTAGGAATAGTTCAACCCCAAATATTCCGGCTCCGTCTAGTTTGGCCACCAGTCGCTCTGCTAGCGAAGTGGCCTGTACTTCTATTTCCTCGCTTATCCGGGCTGGTGCATAGACTTCCTCGCAAATATTGCGCCTGTGAACGGTCTCTACTACTGGGAAGCTCTTTATATTCCCTCTAAAGTCTTTAGCTACCATGACTGCCAACTCGCATTGGAAATCCACTAGCCTTTCGGCATACAGGCCAAATCCAGAAAATTTATTCAGTGCTTTCTCTAAATCTTCTTTTGACTTAACAACTTCATTGCCGCGTCCGTCGTAGGCATCTGTCTTAGATTTTAAAATCATGCTTCCGCCAAACTTTTCAAAAACCTCTAGTGCCTTATCTTCACTAGTTATTTCGGAAAAATCCGCAGTTCTTAGCTGATTATCTTTTAGAAATACCTTTTGGTTGTATTTATCCTGGATTAGCTTAATTGTATCCGGGCTGGGATTTATCGGCTTATCTTTGAATTGTTCCAGCGCTCCCACATCTATATGCTCTATCTCTATTGTGACAAAGTCAGATCTCTCTATTAGTTCAGCTATCTTCGCAGCATCTTTCCAGCTGCCTTCTATTTGCTGCGCGCCAACTTGTGCTGCTGGACAGTTCGGGGTTGGGTCTAGGACGACCACATCAAAACCTAGTTTTATCGCAGGCTCTGTAAGCATTCTGCCTAATTGCCCCCCGCCAATAATTCCGATAACTTTTTTATCCATCTGTTGTTTAGTATATAATAATAACAGATGGTAAGCACCGTAAAACCTATTGTGGGGACCGATTTTACATTTCCAGGCCAAACTGGCGTGTATCACGGCAAGGTGCGCGATGTTTACACAATCGAAGATAAATATTTAGTAGCCGTGGCTAGCGACCGAATATCTGCCTTCGATGTCATATTGCCAAAGCCTATTCCATATAAAGGCCAGGTTTTAAACCAAATTGCCGATTATTTCTTAAGTCAGGTTAAAGATATTGTTCCGACCTGGTTTATTAGCTCCCCTGACCCTAACGTCACCATCGGCTACAGGTGTGAACCGGTAAAAGTTGAAGTAGTGATTAGATCCGTCCTAACAGGCCACGCCTGGCGTGAATATTCCGAAGGTAAACGTACATTATGTGGCGTGACCATGCCAGAAGGTCTAGATGAGTTTGATATGTTCCCTGAGCCTATAATTACCCCTTCTACCAAGGCAGCTGAAGGTCACGACGAGGATATATCCCGAGAGGACATAATTGCCCGCGAGATTGTGCCAAAAGATATCTATGAAGAGATTGAGCAAATAGCCTTAAAACTCTTTGCATTTGGCCAGAAGTCCGCAGATGACAAAGGCTTAATCTTAGCCGATACCAAGTATGAATTTGGCCTGCTGGACGGCAAAGTAACTTTAATAGATGAGATCCACACGCCAGATTCATCCAGATATTTTTATAAAGACAGCTACCAAGCATTCATAAATGATAGAAATTCTGAGCGGCCAAAGCACCTATCCAAAGAGTTTTTACGGGACTGGCTACTAGCAAATGATTTCAGTGGTCAGGAAGGCCAAAAAGTACCGGAAATGAGTGATGACTTCGTAAATCAGATTTCAGAGCGTTACATAGAATTGTTCGAGGCAGTTACAGGAAAGAAGTTTGTTCCTAGCGCAGACCCCAACCCAATTGATAGAATTAAAACCAACGTAATAAAAGAATTAGAAGGACTAAAAAATGCTTAAGATGTTTGACCTGCCAGAACCTACCAATCCTGGATACAGTGCTATTGACCCACTAGATAACCGCTATTTCGACCCAGAAGTAGCTAAATACCTATCAGAGGAGTCACGAATCACCTACCAGGCTTACGTAGAGACCGCCCTAGCCCATACATTGGCTAAACATGGCATTTGTACGCCAGAAATAGCTAGTCAGATAGAAGAGGCCGCAAAAAAGGCCAAGGCAGCAGCCGTATACGAAGCAGAAAAGACTACCAAGCACGATATAAAAGCCTTAGTTAACACAATTAAGTCAGAACTTTCAGACGAGGCTAAGCCCTATGTACACTTCGGCGCTACTAGTTACGACATTATTGCTAACGCTCAGGTTTTACAGCTTCGTGAGGTTACCAGCCAATTTATCCTGCCAACTCTAAAGACCTTGCTAGCTACACTGGTAAATATTGCTGATAAATACGCCGAAACACCACAAATAGGCCGTACACATGGCCAACACGGCGTACCAATCACTTTTGGCTTCTCTGTCGCCCTTTACGTTTCTAGATTAGGGCAATCTATCAAGGCTATCGAGGATCTAAATAACTCTTTGGTTGGTAAATTCTCTGGTGCAACTGGCACATATAACGCACTTAGCTTATTCGTTTCCGATCCCCTGCAGTTTGAGAAAGACATACTAGAGACAATTAATCTAACTCCATCAGAAGTCTCTACCCAGATTCTTCCGCCAGAGCATCTAATTCGCTTAATAGATGAATACACCATTGCCGCAGGTATTTTAGCCAATATTGGTCACGATATGCGTCACTTACAACGTACAGAGATAGCCGAAGTCCGTGAGAAGTTTGAGGAAGGCCAAACAGGCTCGTCCACCATGGCGCACAAGATGAACCCATGGAACTTTGAGAACTTAGTCAGCATGCATAAGCTTTTGCTATCTCAGATGCTAAATGCCAACCTAAACATCGCTAGTGAACACCAACGCGACCTAACAGATTCTGCCAATTCCCGCTTCTACGTATTAGTCCCAGCTATTTTGGGCAATATGGCTAAACGAGCTAATAAAATCCTGTCTAATATTGAAGTTAACGAAGAGCAAATGGCTAAGAACCTAAATCTAACAGGCGGGGCCATCGCCGCAGAGCCACTATACCTACTTCTAGAAAAGTATGGTCACACAAGCGCTCATGAAGTTTCTAAGAACATAGCTCACCAGGCACTATCTGAAGGCAAAAGCTTATATGATGTAGCTTCAGCTAGTTCGGAGATTGCAGATTACTGGGCTAAATTATCAGATTCAGAGAAAGCAATTATTCAGGATCCGACTAAAAACTACCTAGGCCTAGCCGCTAAAAAAACTAAAGATATTGTAGCCAACTGGAAATAATATGAATAAAGATATTACCGACTATAACGCTAAGCAGACTGAAACAGACAAAGATATTTGTGACCTATTAGCTCAGGAGATAAATAAGAACTTAACCAAGCAGACAGAAAATAAGATCTGGCACGGTCATCCAGTCTGGTTTATAGATGGAAATCCAATAGTTGGTTATAGCAAGCAAAAGGCTGGTATACGCTTGATGTTCTGGAGTGGTGTAAGTTTTTCTGAACCAGATCTTACGCCTGGCACTGGCAAATTCAAGGATGCATCAATCACCTACACAACCCCAGACAAAGTAAATACAGAAGATTTACACCGCTGGCTAGAAAAATCAGTAAAAATCCAATGGGACTACAAAAATATAGTCAAAAAACGCGGCCAGCTAGACCGTTTATAGAATAGATTTTACTGTAGCATTATCGAAAAAGTGTAGTAAACGCTTAGTCTAGTGTAAATGGCTTATCTTTTTTACTAGTCTTGAACTTTGATCGTGTCTCGGTAAGTTTTGTGTCTATAATTGCAAATATCTTATCGATGTCTGTTTGTTCGTACTGATAGAGCGTCTTATTGCCCGTATTTCCCAATAGACGAATATCATTAAGTAGACGATTAGTACGTTTTTCAGCGATTCGCTTAAAACGATCTTTCTTAGCTTCAGGCGTATAATGTTCTTTCTTGTATCCGCTTTGGCTTTCTTCATTGTCCATAATGTGTCTATAATAACACATATTTGGTTAAATATCCATCTAAAATTCTAAAGTGTAAATCTCTATAGATGTACTCCTAGATACTACTAAGGCTATAAAACAACAGTTATATACTTGATTATAATTCACATAGTGCTAGTATTATAGCTAGAGAATCAAAATAAAATTTGAGGCTCGGTAATACTGGAGAATCCAAGGCCAGTCGTTAAAAACAAATCTAGAAAAGAAAAGACACCTGCGTTAACAGGTGTCGAGTGTACTTAGTTTTGCAACATTTGTACGCTCCTTATTCTAGCACAATACTAAATAAGACTAGCGAAAGCTAGATATAAGGAGTCAGAAATGACAAAAAATTACTACGTGAGCGGCAATAGAAAAGATGGTTACCGCGCCATTGCCGAAGGTGCTAAAAAAGCAGGCTTCACAGCCCCTAAGCAAGCTGATGTTGTAGCACAGACACGAAATAGCATGCGCAATAATGGTGGTGGTGAGCTGAGGATTCAGGGCACCGATGGGAAGTTTAGGGCAGCCGACACTGTACCACCTAAAAAAGATAATTTTCCACCGAGAGGATAATTGATATGGCGTTATATTATGTAAACAAGAATGCGCAAGACAATGGTGATCATGAAGTTCATCAGTCTGGATGTTCTTTCATCCCGAATTCAGAAAACAGGATATATCTGGGAAATTTTGCCTACTGTTCATTGGCAGTAAATGAAGCTAAAAAATACTTTATCGATGTAGACGGCTGCTACTATTGCACTAGTTGCCATACAGAGTAACTCTTAAAATGACGATTACTACAAAAACCACACTTGGAAGTCACGTTTTCACTGGTCCCCATACTAGCAATGGCACCTTGCCAGTTGCATCTGGGGTCTATATTATTACTACATTGGCACAAAATAGTAGAAATACAATTATTGATATCGGTGAATCTGAATCAATAAAAGATCGTATCTCAAACCACGACAGAACGGCTCAATGGAGACAAAATGCTATTAATGGTCTGTATGTCTGGGTATTTCTTGCAAACGAATCTCAACGAATGCTTGTCGAAAGAGCTCACAGAATAGCTTACCGGCCAGTTTGTGGCGATCGCTAGCAGGCTATGTAAGACAGCCCAGAATTCTAAATTACAAAGGTTCGATTTTCTTTACAGAGAATGTTGGCACCCATAGTTCATCTTCCTCAGAGATTTCTTCCATATTTGGAGCTAGTACTGATTTATCGAAATATAAACACCATGACCCAATTTCTTGGCCAATAGAAAATTTATAAAAACCTGATAAATATCCGGCAAAGGCAATATTATGTAGATCAACAAGTCTTACCTCCAAGCCTTCTGTCATAGACGGATATTCTGCGGGCATTACTATCCCTTGAGCCGTTTCCACCCAATATCTTTCATCCATAAAGCCATGTGAGGTAGCGTTTTCATGCAAGCGTTCTTTGAGTCTTTGGTCATCTTCAGTAACCGGGCCACAATCTATTGGATTAAACTGATCTCCCAATTCTGCTTTAGCTAATTCTAGTGGGTCTGCGTACATAATTATCTAGCCTGCCCAGGGGTTTTAAATCCATCTTGTAAAAGAATAAGGCCTCTTTGCTCTGGCGCTACATCCATTATGGCTAAAGCCAGACTTTCTGCCTGAATTCCTAAGCCATGAGCTGTCATCTGTACGCCTTCTGGTTCTAGAGATATAACATCACCAGAGGCTAGAGCGCCTGTCGTTCCTGAAGTTTCGTCTGAGACCCTAGCAAAGCGGTGGTTCCTGATGGTAAGGAATCCGTTAATCACAACCAATATTTCAGGCTCATGTGGAGTATGTACGAAGTAATCATCTTCTTCGCTCGAACTCACCTTAATAAAAGCAGCTGGAGTATCGCCAATCTTTACCGGTGCTTTAAGAGTGCCAAGACTAGTCTTAGAACGAAAGGCACCGGACTCTGCCTGAAAGTTAGCAATCATTTCCAAGGCTTCAAAATCTAGTAATGTTGTGCGGTTGTGCTGATGGAATTCCTTAAACCCAGGACCCCAATAAACTGGCGCTTTATCCCACTCACCTACCGAAAACTCTGGATGATCAATCATGCTGAATTTAACGGCGATTTTTATCTTCAAAAGTGATGCCAAAAGCATCTATCCCAAAAGGCTCCAATATTGGATCCCCGCTAATACCAACATTTGGTCCATCATCATCCAAAAGACCAGCTTTATCTAGAGCATTCAAAACGATTGCGGGTCGGACATATTTACGTGGTCTGATCGTTACAAACCTAACGTCATCTCCTTCTTGAAGTTCTGGCTCAATATCAACCTGGCCTATAGAAGCTTCCTCCATCACCTGTCTAATTTTTTCGAATCCTTGTCTATCCATTTCAAGCTCCTACTAAACTATAAACTAACATAATTATCAATATTTTGCTAAGGCTGAGAGGAGTAGTCGGCCAGTTTCGGAGTTGGTCATTAGTGGAAGGTGGTGATCTATAGATAAACGCCTAATTGTATAGCCGTCTGGGTCGGGGTAATCGATTGCCGGCACGCACACTAGTAGATCTAGTTTCTGCTCAGCAATATAAGTTTCTAGAGAAGGTTCTTTTTTATCTTTAATTTTATATAGTTTTTTGGTTTTAACGCCTTGGCTCTTTAGATAATCGTGGGTACCTGGAGTTGAGAATAAGTTATAGCCAGACTTAATTAACTCTTCTACCTCATCTACAAATTTATGCTTGTGCTGGTCTGGCAAACTAACACAGATATTCTTGCCATTTACTTATTGGTCGGTGGCTAGCCAAGATTTATAGAAAGCTTCTGTTAGGTTGTCGCCAAAGCAAGCTACTTCGCCCGTAGAAGCCATCTCTACGCTGGCTACAGGGTCTGCGCCCTTCAAGCGGTTGTATGAAAACTGCGGTGATTTAACGGCCACGTAATCTAGCTCTAGGGTTTGATATTCTTTGGTTTTATCTATGGTTCCTAAGATGGACTGAGTAGCCAGCTCAATAAAGTTGATCTTGGTTACTTTAGATACAAAAGGGAAGCTCCGAGAGGCACGGACATTACACTCAATTACCTTAATTTCGTTGTTTTTAGCTATGTATTGGACGTTAAACGGCCCAGTAATATTCAGAGATTTTACAATCTGTTTAGTTATCTTCTTAACCCGCCTAATAGTCTCTAGGTATAGGTGCTGAGCTGGTAAAACCACTGTAGCATCACCAGAATGCACTCCAGCGTTCTCTATATGCTCACTAATGGCATAGACTACTATTTCCCCATCGCTGGCTACACCGTCTATTTCTATCTCTTTAGCACCTAATATGAAGTCAGATATAACCACAGGATGATCTGGAGACAGAGTAGTAGCTTTATCTAAATACTGCTTCATTTCTGCATCGGAATCTACTACGCTCATGGCTCCGCCAGATAGCACGTAGGATGGACGGATAAGTACTGGGTATCCTACTTTATCTGCAAACTTTTTAGCCTTGGCTAGCGTGGTTACCTCTGTCCAGTCTGGCTGGTCAATCCCTTGTTTTTCCAGCATAGCGGAGAATAATTTACGGTTCTCTGCCCTGTTAATGTCCTTTGGAGTAGTGCCTAGTATCTTAAAGCCAGATTCGCTTAAAGGCACAGCTAAGTTATTAGCTATTTGTCCACCAACAGATACGACTATCGGACTGCCAGCTTCGTAATCTGCGATGTCACAAACTCGCTCATAAGTCAGCTCATCGAAGTACAAGCGATCTGATATATCGAAATCTGTAGAGACGGTTTCTGGGTTTGAGTTAACAATAATGGTGTTTTTCTTGCTATTTTTAAGCGTTTTAACGGTGTTTACAGCGCACCAGTCGAACTCTACAGATGAACCAATAGAATACGGCCCAGAGCCAAGCGTGATCACGCTATTTTTAAGTGGCTCAATATCGTTTTCTGTCCCGCTGTAGGTTAGGTATAAGTAGTTAGTCTCCGCGGCAAACTCGCCAGCTAGAGTATCGATAAGTTTAATAGATGGCTTAATACCTAAGCTTATTCGCTTCTTTCTAAATGCCACTTCAGATAGTTTAAATTTCTTAGCCAAAGTAGCGTCTGAAAAGCCTAAGACTTTTGCCTTTTTAACTAAATCTTTCTCTAATTTGCCTTTAGATAGTTCTTTATCGCAATCTACGATGTTTTTAATCTGATATAAGAACCAGTTGTCGATATTACTAAGTTTGTTTATGTAAGCTACAGATTTGCCCTTAGAGAAGGCCTCGGCTACGGCGAAAACTCTTCTAAAGGTCGGATGTTCTATTTCCTGAGCGTATTTACCCTTAAATTCATAAATATTGTCTGTTAGTCCCTTTGAGCCTGTATTTTGCATTCTTATAGCCTTTTGTAGAGCCTCTGGGAAAGAACGAGCTAGCGCCATGACCTCACCTACACTCTTCATCTCTGAACCGATATTGTAGTTGTCTGTTTTAAGTTTATTAAGATCCCAGCGTGGCATTTTAACGGCAATGTAGTCTAGAGCTGGCTCGAAGAAAGCTGATGTCTCACCTGTTACGGAATTACGAAGCTCATGTAGTTTTTTACCTAAAATTAGCTTTGTAGCAACGTAAGCTAGCGGATAGCCTGTAGCCTTGGATGCTAGCGCACTAGAACGACTTAAACGAGCATTCACCTCGATCACTCTGTATTCACCAGTATTTGAATTTAGTGCGTATTGGATGTTGCATTCGCCGATGATGCCAAGATGTTTAATGGTCTTAATAGCGACTTCACGTAAGTGGTGATATTCGGTATTAGTTAGAGTCTGAGATGGTGCTACAACGATACTTTCGCCAGTATGAACACCCATAGGATCTAAGTTTTCCATGTTACAGACTGTGATGGTATTGCCGTCGGAATCTCTGACTACTTCGTACTCAATCTCTTTCCATCCGAGCAAATATTCCTCAATCAATACTTGATCGATCTTATGAAAGGCTTCGCTGGTTCTAGCAACTAGTTCTGCTTCGTTTCTGATCAAGCCAGAGCCTAAGCCACCTAGGCTGAAGCCGGAACGCATCATTATGGGGTAGCCAATAGCCTTTGCTGCTTTTTTAGCTTCCGCCACACTATATGTAGCAATACTTTTAGCCGTGCTGACACCAATTTTGTCTAATTCTGCCTTAAAAAGCTCGCGGTCTTCGGTGGCTTTAATGGTTTTGATAGAAGTTCCAAGTGGCTTAACGCCGTATTTCTTTAGGATTCCTTTATCATGAAGTTCTAGTCCCAGGTTAAGAGCCGTTTGACCACCAAAGCTGAGTAATACTCCATCTGGTTTGTCTTCTTTTATGACTTGCTCGACGTACTTGATGTTTAGCGGCAAGAAATGTACTTTATCTGCCATGTCTGGGTCGGTCTGGACGGTGGCGATATTTGGGTTAATTAGGACGGTCTCTATGCCCTCTTCTTTAAGGGCTTTTATGGCCTGTGAGCCAGAGTAGTCAAATTCGCCAGCCTGACCGATACGGAGACCGCCTGAACCTAGTATAAGAACCTTGCGGAGTTTCATTTTTTACCTCTCAATAGCTCTTTATGGGTTTCGCTTCGCTCAAGCCTATGGCGTTTGGTTGGTTTACTCATAGGGATTTGTAGAACCTTTCAAATAAGTACTGCGTGTCTGTTGGGCCCGGGCAGGCTTCTGGATGGAACTGGACGGAAAAGAATGGCTTAGATGTATGGTAGATTCCTTCAATTGAGTCATCGTTTAAGTTCTTGAATAATGTATTCCAGTTCTTTGGTAGTGACTTTTCTTTGATGGCATAGCCGTGGTTTTGGCTGGTTATGAAGCATTTCTGGTTTGTTACATCCATGCACGGCTGGTTATGGCCACGATGACCGAACTTTAGCTTATAAGTTTTCGCCCCAGCAGCTAGGCCCATAAGCTGGCTACCTAAACAGATGCCAAAGACTGGTTTATCCTGCTTTAGCAACTTCTTAATAATCTTTATAGTTGGTTTGTAATCTGTTGGATCACCCGGGCCGTTAGACAGCATTACACCGTCGTATTCTTCCTTAGATAGGTCATAATCATAAGGCACTTTCTTAACCCGAAGTCCCATGCCTACTAATGATCTAACGATGTTATCTTTTGCGCCACAATCTATTAAAACGACTGTTTTCTTACCTTTTGGATTAAATACTTCTGGCTCGGCGATACTAACTAACGGTGTTTTAAGGTTAATTTTGAGCTTATTCGGGGCTTTAGTGGCTATTAGGCCTGGCATAGCACCCTTTTCCCGAAGGTATTGTGTGAGGGCGCGAGTATCAACACTAGAAAGAATCGGCACATTTTGATCCATTAGCCACTGCCTGAATGATTTATCTGACAGCGGATGGCTCCAATCATCCATTTGAGACGATATAACTACGGCCTTTGCGTGAATTTTGCCAGATTCCCACTTGTCTTTATGAACTCCATAATTACCGATTAATGGATATGTAAATACTAGAATTTGTTCTGAGTAGGACGGGTCAGTCAGAGACTCAACGTAACCTGTCATGCCAGTGTTAAAAACTACTTCCCCTGTAATGTCTGAGTTAACCCACTTAGGTAATACGCCGGCGAATTCCTTGCCGTCGGAAAGTATAAGTTTAGCCTTTTTTGGCACAAAAAAATCGCCCGACTGCCCGGGCTATCCTGCGGATAATTTTTTACTATGTCTCTTTAACTTTGTTTTCACCTCGATATACACTATCAAGTCACAAAACCTAAATCAAGTCCAGTTTGTTGCTTGGGTCCTGATTCTTTTGGTTTCCCATGAATTTCCACGATATTCATTCATGGGATCCCTCCAAAAGAACCACCCAAGCTAATATTTTACTTTCTTGGATGCAATATCTCGGCGATTAACCCGGCCACTATCAAAAATGAAACACTATAAAAGCCTACTTCACCGTAAAGTTCTACCTTATAACCTTCATTAAAGTTCAGTACAAAATAGCTAACTGTAGTCAACGAATACGCCGCGATACATAAGATTGCGGTTGCCAGCAAAGCGGCTCTGCTAAACAACAGACCGGTGATGATTATGGGAATTACATATAAAAGAACTGCGCGGCTAGCCATGCCACGGGTGGAGTAAACAAAAAACGACGCCAGTGCTATATCACTAACTATCAAAGTGGTAAGCAAAGATTTATATAAAAATGGTGTACCGGATTTACTCTTAACGAAGTACCAGGATACGCCCGTAACAACAAGCAATAATGCGACAGCAAACCATCTTTGAAGGACTACATCCGGCGTAATCAATTTTGATGCGTCGTACAATATTATCTGCACCAAGAACAAGGCAATCAAAATAAAATGAAGCTTACAAACGCCTACAAGGCCAGTTCTAAAATTATTTTCCTGAGATTTATTTTTTACCTTCATATACTTCAGATACTTAAGCATGAGCGTTTATATCTAGTCAACGTTTCACGCTATAGGAGATGGCCAAAAATCGCTAAAACAGCTGTGATAATGAATGTATAAATAAATGCTTTTTGTCTAATTGAGCTAGCTTTTTGCCGATCTTTTTGCCTGTTCATCTCCCCGATTATTTCCTGAGTTTCACCAACTTCATCTGACATATTTTTAACGCCATTCATACCATACCAGACGCAGAACTTCTCCTTAGCTTGCAGAAATCCCATGGCTGATGTGTAGACAGGAATAGCTAAGACTATGTAGTAGGGTGGCGACAAGTCTAAAAAACTGAGTATTGTAAACAGTGCAAGGGAGATAGCAACCCCACCCCATCCGTATGTGTTTTTTCGATGTTTAATTTCTGGTTCGGCTATATTACAGACGCCAGCCTGATAAATATCGGACATAATAGACATTATCTCATAAAAAACAAAAACCCCTTGCGGGGTTTCTGTCTGGAAGTACCAAAGATACTCCCATATCCGCTGGTGGGCGGATTGCCACCTCACGATGGCATGTACAATTGTACTCCCGCTATACATGGGCGTCAAAACTTATCCACAATCTAAACTGTGGATTACTTTTGTCGTTTTCGTTTGCTCGGATTTAGCTCTTTTTTGCGTAGTCTTAGCGACTTCGGAGTTACTTCTAGCAGCTCATCATTTTCAATAAAATCCAGGCATTCTTCTAGGCTGAATATCACCGGAGGAGTTAGCTGAACAACGCCGTCAGAAGACGAACTACGCATATTCGTGAGTTGCTTTTCCTTGACTACGTTAATGTCCATATCTTCTGAGCGTTTATTTAACCCGATGATTTGGCCGGCATATACTTTTGTGCCGGCGTCGATGTAGCAAGTTCCGCGCTCTTGGGCGGTCTGTAGTGAATAAGGCGTTGCTACTCCCGCCTCCCAGGCGATTAAAACTCCACTTCGTAGCTGCTTTAAGTCTGGGCCTTTCTTCTGATAACCAGCGTTTAAGCTGTTCATAATAATAGTGCCTTTTGTATCAGTTAATAGAGTATTACGAAGCCCTAAAAGCGCACGAGTAGGTAGCATATATACAAGTTTTGTAGCACCGCCATCTGAAGTAAATTGTTCTTTCAGTTCGGCTCTGCGAGCGCCTAACTCCATCTGTACAGCACCTACATGCTCTGCAGGAACCTCAATTATTAGCTCCTCCAAAGGTTCTTCCTCAACCCCATCTTTTATACGGGTAACAACCTGCGGACGACCTACTTCAAACTCGTAGCCCTCACGACGCATTGCTTCAATCAATACGCTTAGATGTAGCTCACCACGGCCTGATACTAAATAGCCAATATCTGCCTGTTCAACGCGTAGGCCAATGTTAATTTCAAGTTCTTTTTGCAGACGATCGCCAATTTGACGCGTGGTTGTAAATTCGCCTTCCTGTCCTTTTAGTGGGCTGGTGTTCGGCCCTAAATATATCTGAAGAGTTGGTGCTTCAACCTCTAAGACGGGTAGAGGCTGTGGGTTTTCGGCGTCGGCAATTGTCTCGCCTATCATGGCATCAGCAACACCCGTTAGGCTTATTTTTTACTTCTTTGCCTTCTTTTTTTCAAAACTTTATTTGACTTCCTGTATTAATACTGCCCTGGCTGATCCGCCCAATCGCAAATTTACCCTGGAAATTATCCCATGCCAGAGCCGTTACAAGCATTTGAAATGGCTCATCTGGTTTTACGTCGGGGGCGTTTACTTCATTAGTAATAGCTTCAAACAAGGGTTTTAGATCACCCGGCTCATCACTGTTTTCTGGTACTTTGGCCCAAGCCTTACCTTCTCTGCCGATGGCATAGTAAACAGGATAGTGCAGCTGATCTTCATGTACAGCTAGCTCTAAAAACAAGTTTGCTAACTCGTCCTCAACCTCGGCCAACCTACGACCTTGTTTATCGATCTTATTTATAACGACAATAGGCTTAAGTCCAAGCGCGAGGGCTTTGGTCAAAACAAACTTAGTCTGCGGCATAGGGCCTTCCTGAGCATCCACAATAAGCAGACAACCATCAGCCATGTTTAATGTCCGTTCTACTTCCCCACTAAAGTCAGCGTGTCCGGGCGTGTCGATGATGTTGATTCGATAGTCATTGTAATGTACCGCCGTTAATTTGGCTGTAATGGTAATGCCGCGTTCTTTTTCTTGGTCACCACTATCCATAATTAGACTTTGACTCATCTCAGCCTGGTTATCTCGGAAAGTGTTTGACTGCTTGAGTAAGCCATCAACAATGGTTGTTTTACCGTGGTCTACGTGAGCAATAACGGCAATATTACGAATTTTATCGGATGTGTGCATTAAATGGGTTGTCCTTTAGCAATAAAATAGGCCGGATTTCGGCCCTTCTTAACTACATTCTAACAGATAAACCTAAGAATTACCACACAGCTACAAGCTTAACAACTTTTTCATAAGTAAAGTAAGTTATATAATTTGTAACATAAGGAGTGATTATGGCTGGTCCGATGAAAAAGCCTGAGTCTACAAAAACCTCGCTGAAAGGAACTGTGTGGCTGGGGGTTTTAGCAGCCGTTTTGCTAGTAATCACTAACTCCGCAATCTGGATTAATAATCAGATTTTTGACACAGAGAACTTTACTAATACCGTAACAACTTCCCTTAACTCAGAAGAAAGCCGCAACGCGATAGCTACGGGTTTAACAGATAGAGCTCTTGAAGGCCGCCCAGTCTTGCGAAATGTAGTTGGTGATGTGCCGGTGAATATTGTTGGTGGACTACTAGGAACGAATCAGGCGGAAAAAGCCGTAGAGAAAGTCACTTCAAAAATACACGTGCTGGTTACATCTGAGCAGCGTGAATCAGTTGTATACGATATATCGGGCATAAAATCTGTGTTAATACAGCTTTATGACACGGTGACAGGCCTTGGGCGAGAGCCAAAAATAAATCCAAATAATATACCTGATGAAATAGTTTTAATCGAAGCCGGAAAGCTACCAAACTTTTATAAAGCTTCAGTTGCATTCTTATGGCTGGCGCCGCTAGCTTTTATAGGGGCATTTCTAGCACTTGCCTACCCTTACTTTAAGAATCCTAAACAATATAGGGTCACACTAGCTATCCAGGGCGGAATAGTAGCTTTTGCCGGGCTTTTGGCTCTATCAATTGGCCCGCTTTTCAAACCGCCAGTTCTAGCAAACATTCAGACTGGAACCGGGCGAACAGTTGTTGAGAATATTTATGATGCTTTCATTGCTACTTTTAATACTCAAAGCATGTATCTTTTCGCCATCGGTGCTGTAGCCTTAGCTATTAGTGGTGGTCTATATATTTACCAGCTTATTCGCGTAAAAAAATAAACTAAGTTAGCAACTTTTACCTAATATGGAATACAATACTTGTAATGGCGAGTAAGGGTAAAAGCAAGTGGTTGGTTGTCATAATCTTGGCCTGTGCTCAGTTCATTATGGTGCTAGACAGCACGGTCATGAACGTCTCTATCTCGCAAGTTGTTAAAGATCTTAATACTTCTGTTTCAGGCCTGCAGGCTGCAATTACTTTCTATACGCTGACTATGGCTGCCCTGATGCTAACAGGTGGCAAAATGGGCGATATTTGGGGACGGTTGAACGCCTTTAAAATTGGAGCTGTTATATATGGGATTGGCTCATTAATAACTGCCTTGAGTCCAAATTTAGCGACTCTGATGATCGGATGGTCGTTAGTGGAAGGATTGGGTGCGGTTTTAGTCATCCCGGCGATTGCAGCGCTGATCGCTATGAACTATCAGGGCAAAGATAGAGTACTTGGCTACACCCTAATTGGTGCTGCTAGTGGTATTGCTGTGGCTGCAGGACCGTTGATTGGTGGATACGTGACTACTTATTTATCTTGGCGTTATGTTTTTGCTGCTGAGACGGTGATTATGGCGGTTGTTTTGATGTTCTCTGGCTCGATTATTGAAAAGCGTCAAAAAGGACCTAAGACATCTATAGATATCAGAAGTGTGCTGCTTTCTGCTAGCGGTATGGGACTTTTGGTTTTTGGAATTTTACAGAGTAAAACTTGGGGCTGGATTACCCCTCAGGCTCTTCCCGAGATTAACGGTAAAGAAATTGCGCCGCTCGGAATATCATTGGTTGCCTACCTTATATTGTTCGGTGTAGTAATTTTACGATCTTTCTATTTACGACAGAAAGAGTTAGAAGCAGCTAAGGCAAATCCACTGTTACGCGTCTCCATGTTTTCTATAAAGGTACTACGCTCTGGGCTAGCTGTTTTAAGTGCTCAGTACATAATTACTTCTGCAGTATTCTTCGTCATGCCAATTTATTTGCAAATGGTTTTGGGGCTAGATGCGCTAGAAACTGGGATGAAGATATTCCCTCTTTCCGTCTCTATAGTTATTTTCTCCATGGTTGGGTCGAAACTTATTACCCGCTATTCTCCGAAACAGATTGTGCGTGCTGGCCAGCTGGCTTTAGTGGGCGGGTCTCTCTTAGTACTTGGAGCGATAGACCCTGAGCTCAAAGGTATTCTCTTTGCTCTGGGCATGCTAGTTTTAGGGGCTGGGTTAGGACTCTTAGCTTCACAGATTGGAAATGTCACCATGTCTAGTGTTTCTGAAGATAAGACTAGTGAAGTTGGCGGCCTGCAAGGTACTTTCCAGAATTTTGGCGCATCACTAGGAACAGCGCTAATCGGTTCTATAATGATCGCCAATCTTACGGCAGGATTTATAACAAATATTAATCAAAATCCTGAACTCCCGGACAATCTTAAAACGTCAATTAGTGATAAAGCTCAAGCAGGTGTACCGATAGTCTCATCCCCTGAGGTTGAACAGTATGCTCTTAACGCCGGCCTCTCAACTAACGAAGCTGATGCGATTACATCTAGTTACGAAAGTTCTCAGCTAAAAAGCTTGAAGCATGCCATGTTCTTTGTGGTTATTCTGGGGCTTGCTGCCATTGCCCTATCTAGAAATATTCCAAGCAAAAAACTTACTTAATTATCTCGCTATCGCTTTGTAGACAGCTAGCAAGATTACAGAACCTAATAAGGCGACGAATAGACTACCTAGGTTGAATCCTGTTACGCCACTACCACCTAATGATTGCATCACAAAGCCGCCAATAAACGCCCCAATGATTCCTACGACAATATTACCAATAAGTCCTTGTTCGGCATCGGTGTCCATGATTTTGGAAGCAATCCAGCCCACAATGGCTCCGAAAACTATCCAGATTAGTATATTCATCTACATTCCCCTTGAAAGTTATATTGTTGCGTCGGTCTTTCGACCCAGATCAAGTGCTTTAGCTATCACCCATGCCACTAGACCGTAAACAATGATTGCTACCAGGCTTTCTACGTCAAATCTGGAAACTCCATAGGTCGCATCGATATCAAATAAACCCCTGAATGGCGCAACTAAAGGACTGGTTACAGAGTAAATCATGTCGGCAAAAGCATTCAACCGATTCGCTCCCAACAAGGATAAGATAAACCGGATTAATAGCAGCCCCGCCAGGACGCCGTATATTAGGTAGACTATTTTTTCTTCCCTAACTACGCTGTCGTCGGCACTGTGATGACTAATTGTTTGCTTTTCCACCTCTGTATTGCCTTGCTGGACTTTTTGAGTACGGATTTCTTGTTCTTCGTCTGCCATGTTTTTCTCCTTTAACTTGTGCACGGACTCGAAATTACCAAATTAGTTATTTTCGCGGCGTGTGCTTTAGGTTGCTCTTAACCTTACCTTTAGTTTCTTCAAGCACACCTTTTGCTTCGAGTTCTTTATTATTGGTAATACTACCAACTACTCGCTTAGCTTTACCGCTTATCTTATCTGAAGTAATACTCATAACTATTTCTCCCTATTCACGCATTAATTTGCGCTCATTAGTATGCATGCTTTCTATCAATCAATCTGTACGATATATCACATCTTGGTAGTGTTTTTTTCAAATTAGGCAGCATACGATCTGAGGGGTTTGCCCGCCTAGGCGGGTACCGGGGAATGTCATATGGCATTCCCGTTCGAATCCAATCAACTTCAATGCAATAAAAAAGCCCATGATATACATGGACAGTCTCTTTGTATGGCTGGGGAGGAGGGATTCGCTTTGCTCGGAAGTATCCTTACAAAGTGCCAGGGAATGCGCGTCGAACCCCCGAATGCATGGACCAAAACCATGTGCCTTATCCGCCTAGGCGGACCACTCCTTGATTATTGTGTGGCTTCGGGACTAGGACTCGAACCTAGATTGCTGGGACCAAAACCCAGTGTCCTACCATTAGACGATCCCGAATCAATAAAGTTATTTTGGCAGATTATCTAATAATTCTCTACCCTTACCGGTTTTAAAGTATTTTTCTCGTTTCATTGCCTCCGATCTGGTTTCAAAATCTTCAGAGTATACGAGCTTCCACGGACCCTTGTTTTTCGTGTAGCGGGACATATTCGTGTTGTGCGCTACGATCCGCTTGTCTATATCCTTTGTTTGGCCAACATATCTTGTGCCTGATTGATTTGTCAGAACATACACTTTAAACATAACTGTGCCTTATTCGCCTAGGCGGTCCACTCCCCATTGAGTGACCGAATAAGTTTAGCAATTTTACCCCGGAAAATAAAGAAACGCGGTATACTATCATTAAGTAAGGGTTGACATTATGCAGGTTAATGAGCCATTAAACGAGCTATAGCGGCTCTTATGATATTTAACGGGGATACAAACGCACCTGCCCCATCGACTAGCCAACAAGCAGTGGTCGAGAAGGAAAATAAATCCACAAAACTAAAAACGTTTACAGGGCAAGAGTTTAGCGATCTATATAATTCCTACGCCTATCCTAATACGCAAGCGATTAGCGAAGATTCACCTATAACCGGGGATGAGGCAGCAGATAAAGTTATCAAAGAACTAGCAGTAGCTAGGGGGTACAAGCTACGGAGCGCCCCTGTAACCAATAATTTCGTTGAGATAAGTGAAGATATGCTCTTGCAACAAAGAGCAGCCGTAGACTGGCTAAAAATGCAGGAGGCTGCTACCAAGGAAGGCCATGACATTCAGGTAAACGCAGCCTACAGATCAGCTGAAGATCAAAGAACAATCTTTAACACCAGAATTAAGTCTATTCCATTAGCAAATATTGCAGCTAGAAAAGCCGATGCAGCAGTTAACAATGTCTTGAAAACTACTGCAGTTCCTGGATATTCTAGACACCATACGGGATATACAGTAGACATTGTCTGCTACACAGACGCTAGTAAAAAATTTGAAGATTCAAAGTGTAATAAATGGCTAAGTGATAATAATTATCAGAACGCAAAGACTTATGGATGGATCCCCAGCTATCCTGACGGAGCTGGCATGCAGGGTCCAGACCCTGAACCCTGGGAATACGTTTGGGTCGGCTCTGATGTATTATATGAATAAGATTTAAAAAAAACAGTTCTGCTTATGATTGCATGAACCCTTGTTTTTCAGTAAATTTTATACATGGCAAAAAACAAAACAAAACCTAAAATATCCAGCCTATATATAAACCGACTGCGCGGCCGAATGCTGTATTTGCCAAGTCAAAGCAAAACAAAGAAGCGTGAGATATTACTTCTGTACGGACACCACGCTAGCTTAGAGAGAATGAATGGTATTGCCGAAAATCTGAGTAAATATGGCAATGTTACCCTGCCTGACCTACCGGGGTTTGGTGGTATGAAAAGCTTCTACAACATTGGCAGAGAACCAACTATTGATAATTTTGCTGACTATTTAGCGGCGTTTATAAAGCTCAAATATAAACGTAAAAGGCTAACTGTAATGTCTATGTCATTCTCCTTTTTAATAGTTACGAGAATGCTGCAAAAGTACCCGGAAATAGCAAAAAAAGTTGATCTGGTTGTTAGTAGTGTTGGCTTTGTGCATTATCAAGATTTTAAGCTGCCGAAGAGTCAACAACGCGGGCTTAGGCTGCTAGGAACAGTTTTTCAGCATAAATTCCCCGCATTTATGTTTAGGTATTTGGTATTGACCGGGCCAGTTATAAAAACTACCTATAAGTTAGTTGCGAAACGACACAGCAAAATGCATGACGCCGAGTCACCTGAAGAGCTAAATAAGAGAATACAAGCCGAGATTATTCTGTGGCAAATTAATGATGTCAGCACCAGAATGAAGACAATGGCCGACATGTTCAAGGTTGATCTATGTGATAAAAAAGTTGATTTACCTGTTTACCATGTATCAGTTGAGAATGACCGATATTTTGATAACAGGGTTGTCGAGCAGCACATGAGAATAATCTATAAAGACTTCATTAATATACCGGCAGAAATACCAGCACACATGCCCTCAATAGTCGCCACAGCGGAAGAGGCAGAGTTATTCGTTCCCGATAAACTCCGCAAACTGCTAAAATAAAACCAACAATCATGAATAAAATGAGCTACACACTTGAGTGCAGAACAATATTTCTTGCTGAGCAGCGGAGTAAGACGTACACGCAGTACGTTGCACGAGCAGTGCAAGCAAAAATAATGTTATGTGCCAAGAATGCCCTACAAGCACAAACTTGCTTTGGGCTAGAAAGGCATGGTGTATAGCTCATTATGAAGATTGGCTTAGTATGTCCATACAACATGTTCCGCGGCGGGGGCGTCCAGGAGTACGTCTTAGCGCTGCGCAATGGTTTTGTGGAGCGAGGGCACAAAGCCTATGTGATTACTCCGCAGCCGAGAAGCTATAAAGGCCCGAAAGTACCAGGAATAATTATGGTTGGTGGTGCGGCACCTTTTCGAGCTCAGAGGACAATGACTGATCTTTCTGTGAGTGTTGACGTAGATAGTTTAGAGGAGGTCTTAAAAGAACAGAACTTCGACATTCTGCATTTTCATGAGCCATGGGTTCCTATACTATCCAGGCAAATATTAACCCGTTCTAATGCTATTCATTTTGGCACTTTTCATGCTGCTATGAGCGAAAGACGAACACAGCGCACGATAGAAAGAGTCATTACTCCTTATACGAAGCCCTTGCTGGGCTATTTGGACGTCTTAACGGCGGTATCGCCAACTGCCACTAATTACGTGAGAACATTGACCAATCGCAACATCATAATAATTCCAAATGGGATTGAAATAGAAAAATTTAGAAGAAAAACACCCGATGATAGACCAAAAGATATCAAAACAATCTTATATATTGGCCGTCTAGAAAAACGAAAGGCCGTGAAGCAACTGATCGAAGCTTTTGGGTTGCTGCATAGTGTTCATAAAAATTATAAATTAGTTATTGCTGGTGATGGGCCTGACCGTGAAAAATTAGAAGACTTGGTGAAAGAACAAAAAATAGGAAACGTTACTTTCTTGGGCTTTGTAAGTGATGAGAAGAAGAAAAAGTTACTCCAAGAGTCCGAAGTAATGTGCTCCCCTGCTATGTACGGTGAAAGCTTTGGGATAGTATTGATCGAAGCAATGGCAGCAGGCTGCGTAGCAATTGCAGGAAACAACTCCGGTTATGAAAGTGTTATGACAGGAAGTGGCCAAATATCTATTGTTAATCCTAAAGATACTAAAGAGTTCGCTCGTAGACTTATTTTGATGGCATCTGATGAGGGCTTAAGACGACATTGGCTTAACTGGGCAGAAAACGAAATAAAGAAATACGACTATCTAAACATCGTTGATCAGTATTTAAAGCTCTACCAAACAGCCTATGACAAGCGCCACAACCAAGAATAAATTAAAAATTGCTTTCGTTTTAGATGATGGCTTTGACAGTATTGATGGCGTACAAAGAAATATTTTAACGCTCGGCGACTGGCTTATTAGGAATGGGCATTCTGTAAAATACCTTGTCGGCGCGACTAAACGAACGGACATAGATAACATAATTCCTCTGAGCAAAAATCTTCGGGTTAGATATAACGGAAATGTTCTTTCTATATCCTTGTACTCATCGAAAAAAGAGATATTAAAAGTACTAAATAAAGAAAAATTTGATGTTGTTCATATCCAAGTACCCTACAGCCCTTTCATGGGTGCGAAAGTTATTAAGCATGCTGCTAAAAATTCTTTAATAGTCGGAACATTTCACATACTACCCTATAAAAAATTTCATAACATTGGTAATTACGCTCTAGGTTTCTGGCTTAGAAATAATCTAAAACTGATTGATCTTAAATACTCTGTCTCATTACCAGCCGCTACATTTGCAAAAAAAACTCATAATTTTGATAGCGAAATATTGCCTAATCCGGTTGATGTAAAATCGTTTTCAACTAATGCCCAGCCCAGGAATAAATCTGAAATTAATATAGTTTTCTTGGGCAGACTAGTGCCCAGGAAAGGCTGCAAAGAATTTCTTAGAGTCATAAAATTTATTAAGGCCAATTCATTAATTAAGCGCGATTTTAAAGTACATATTTGCGGCCATGGACACCAAGAGAGTGAATTAAAAAGATATGTATCTTCAAACGGACTATCGGAGAATGTTATTTTTCACGGATTTGTGAGTGAAAAGGATAAGATTAAGATGCTCCAAAATGCTAATGTGGCTGTTTTTCCAGCGATTGAGGGTGAATCGTTTGGTATTGTGCTGATCGAAGCAATGGCCGCTAAAAGTGGTGTGGTGCTGGCGGCAAATAACCCGGGCTATAAAAGTGTTCTAGGCTCGATTCCTGAGGTTATTTTTAATCCAAAAGATGTGGAATCATTTGCAAATCTGGTAGCTAAGTCGGCCGTTTCAGACACTTTTGCGGATTCCGTTCATTCCAAACAACAATCACTTGTTGCTAGCTTTGACATAAATAAAATTGGATCAAAATTACTGTCATACTATAAGGTAGGTCTACAGAAAAAATTTGGCTGATTCTTGCAAAAGAATCTTACATAAGCCAGAATAATAAAGAGTTATGGCTATAAAACACAAAGACCGCGTGAGTATAACGATAGATGTAGCAACCATCTTAAAAATTTTGGGCATAGTTATTTTGGCCTACATAGGGCTAAGCGTAATTAAAAGAGCTGCGCCTATATTGATACTGATTTTTATTGCATTTTTCCTAGCCCTAGCTCTTAATCCAGCTGTTAGCTATATTGCAAAAAAGCTAAAAAGCCAAAGTAGAATTCGCGCTACAGGCATTGCTTATATAGCAGTTTTGACCATTTTGATTACCTTTTTCTTTCTAGTTATCCCTCCTTTAATGAAACAAACGGCGGATTTTGTTAAGGAAGTTCCCGGATCTATCCAAAATGCTAAAAATGAAGATTCATCATTAGGAAATTTTGTAAAAAACTACAAACTAGAAAAACAGGTTGATCAGATTTCATCCGATTTCAGCAAGCGTTTTGAAAATGTCGGTGAACCAGCACTATCAGCCGCTAGTACTTTAGTCGTTATACTTGCTTCAACGGTTGCAGTCCTAGTGCTTACCTTCATGATGTTAGTAGAAGGCCCGAGATGGCTTGATAGGCTTTGGGCTATTCAGCCTAAAGAAAAACGACAACAGCGCAAAGAAACGGCCGGTAGGATGTATAAAGTTGTTACCAATTACGTTAATGCACAATTTCTAATAGCTTTTATAGGTGCTAACTTTGCTCTCGTAGCACTATTTATACTATCCAACATCTTTAATGTATCTGTTAATGTTATCGCGCTAGCTGGTATTGTCGGACTTTTCTCACTCCTGCCAATGATAGGAGCGACCATAGGAGCAGTAATTGTAGTTATTGCTACCTTGCTTGTCTCTGTGCCGCTCGCAATAAGTATGGGAGTATACTTTATCATTTATCAACAGATTGAAAATTCTACTATCCAACCCTACATACAAGCAAAGAACAATAACTTAACTCCGCTCATGGTGTTCTCTGCTGCGTTAATTGGAGCATCTGTAGCTGGTTTACTCGGTGCTTTAGTGGCTATTCCGACTATTGGTTGTATCAAAATTCTAATAGAAGATCACTACCACAAACGCGTAGAGCTAGCAGATAAATAGCTAAAGTCTATATAAAGTAGGCCCGGAATCTGTATCAGTAATTCCTATTCCTTGCGAGTTCAAATCATCGCGAATTTTGTCGGCTTCATTGAATCTTTTTGAAGTTTTTGCCGTCTCTCTCTTTTGAACAAGATCTTTAATATCGTTAGATACTTTATTAATATCCAAAGCGCCAATATAGATCGCGAAGATATCTTCCATAAATTTAACAAATTCATTAATTTGCTCTTTTCGGAACGAATCACTTGCTGCAAATCCCTTTACAGACGGCATAGCAGCAGGAAAATTTAAATCATCATATATTTTATTCAATGCTACTTCTAAATTCATGCTAAAAGCTTTGCTCTCGTCAATATTGTGCCTGAGGGTTCCAAATACTCTAATCTTTCTGAGTAAATCCTGTGCGGATTCTAAACTATCCCAGGTGAAATTGGATTCTTTTCTGTAGTGAGACTGGAGAACTAAGAGCCTAAATGCTAGTGGGTCGTATCCTTTGTCTATGATGTCTTGTAGGGTGTAGAAATTATTTGCTGACTTGGCCATTTTCTTTCCGTCAACCAAAAGATGATTATTATGAACAAAGTATCTTGCCATAACTTCTCCATCTATTGCAGCAGTGCTCTGAGCTATTTCATTTTCATGGTGCGGAAAGATTAAATCAATCCCGCCTGTATGGATATCGAAAGGAATACCGAGCGTTGCTTCACTCATTGCGGAACATTCTATATGCCACCCGGGCCGGCCAATAAAGTTTTGTCCATTAATCTCAAAATCCCAGTCGGGTTCACCTGGTTTTTGCTTTTTCCAAAGCGCAAAATCGTGGACAGAATCTTTATCATATTCGTCATTATCAATCCTGGCAGAACTGGTGTTAGAGTCTGATATTTTTAGAAGCTGTCCGTAAGTTTTTCCAGATTTTTTGTAAGCTTCTATTGAAAAATAAACTCCGTCATCTGCTAAATAAGCGATTTTTTTGTCTAAAAGCTTCAATATGAGCTTTTTCATATCTTCAATATGATCAGTAGCTCGTACAAAATTGATCTTAGCTACATCTATACCTACTTTTTTTATATCCTCTTGAAATAGTGCTATGTATTCATCAGTTAGTTTTTTTAGAGCTTCTTTTGGCTCAAGGTCTGGGTATTTCTCAAGACTTCTTTTAATAGTTTTGTCATCAACATCGGTATAGTTCATGACATGTTTAACTTTATATCCGTTTAGCTCTAAGACTCTTCGCAGTGTATCAGCATAGATATATGAGCTTAGATTACCAATGTGTGCATGGTCATAGACCGTTGGGCCGCAGGAATATATTTTAACTTCCTGACCTTGCTCAAAATCAAGCTCTTCTACCTTTTTAGTAAGAGAATTATATAGTTTCATCGGACTCTATCTTTTTAATTAACTCAGAAGCTATTTTAAATGTTTCCTGCTTGATTTCATCAATTTTTCGTCCATCAGTGACTCTAAATCCGCTGGCATAAACATGTCCTCCACCACCAAAATGCTCTGCAATTTTATCTGCAATCTTATAGCCTGAATTTGAGCGAATTTTCCCTGTTATTCGACCGTCTGGATAGGTTTTAAACGCTATTGCCAGGCAGACTTTCTCTACTTGTCGCATTTCGTCTAGAACTAGCATGGGCGGGTTATACAGCGGACTGTATTTTTCAATCTCCGGCCAAGGAATAGTTATAGAGGCTATCTTCTGATCATCCACGTATTCAACACGCTTTAATAAATCTCCTTTATATTTCAGAAGTTCTGGCTGCTTTCTTTGATGTTCGCGCCTTTTTCCATCTATTTCGGCCAGACTAACTCCTTTTTCGACAATATCTGCGATTACTCTGACTGATTTTGAAGTAACGTTTTCAGTTGTTAGACCTAAACTGTCACTTAAAATTCCAGCGACAATATACCAGCCTGTTTGCTTAGATATTGGCCAATCAAACTTACCAGCTAGATCATAAATAACTTCGGTACATGAGACGTCTTCTGGCTGATTATGAATATCAGCAAAATCAATCGTTGCATCCGTAGAATGATGGTCAATAATAATGCTGGGTTTTGCCTTTACCCACTTTAATTGCCCTGTTTTATCAAGGGTTTCAAGCAACATTAGGGCACTAGTATCTACAATGATACTTAGGTCGAAATCATTTGGGACTTGATTAACAACTCTATCCCAACCGTCTATATAGCGTAAATAGCCCGGTATATCGACACCACAAAACATCGTAGTTTTCTTACCCATTTCTCCAAATATATCTTCTAAGGCTAACGCGCTACATAAGCTATCACCATCTGGATTATCAGCCTGAATTATAAGGATATGGTTAGATTTATTTATAAGATCTTCTATTTTTTTCATATCGGTTTTCGACCCTCTATAGCTCTTCCTAGGGTTATTTGATCAGCGTACTCGATGTCTAGGCCTATTGGCATGCCTTGGGCTAGCCGCGTAATCTTTACTTTGTCATCATCAAATTGACTGGCTATATAATGAGCTGTTGATTCGCCTTCTACGCTGGCATTAGTAGCAATTATAAGTTCTTTTACCCCATCTTCCCTAACACGCTTAACAAGTTCATTGATATGCAAAGACTCAGGGCTAATACCATCAATCGGTGATATTAGGCCATTTAAAACGTGGTAAGTGCCACTGAACTGGCCTGTATTTTCTATGGCTACGACATCAAAGGGATCCTCAACAACTGCAACCAGCTGTTTGTTCCTAGAAGGACTTGAATATAGGGGAGAGATTTTTTCGTCTTTATCAATTAGCGCAAAAGTCTTTGGGCAGTACGATATGTCTTCGTGAAGAGCCGCAAGTGACGATGCAAGCTCACCAGCCTTACGTGGATCGCTTTTAAGTAAAAAATAGGCATAACGTTCAGCGCTCCTGGGCCCTACTCCTGGGAGTTTCTGCATAGAATCTATAACCAGAGTTAGCGCTTTTGGTAATACCTTCATAAACTTACTGTTGCTTAAAGACCGAGGTTACCTAGCATGCCCATCATAGGCTGCATTTTTTCAGCTGCATATTTTTGACTTTGGTTTATGGCGTTTTTTACGGCTTCCTCAACCCACTTTTCTAGCTCACCAATATCGTCTAGATCAACTCGCTCTGGGTCAATATGTATTTTCTTGATCTTCTGTTCACCAGTTATCTCAACTATAACTGCTTCGTCTCCTGCTGAAACGGTGATGATTTCTTTTTGCAGTTCTTTCTGCATTTTCTTTACCTTCATAAGCATCTTGGCTTGATCGAATTTACTCATTTCTACTCCTTGTTTTCCATATTTATTGTAACAGATTGGCTAGTGCTATACGCCTCCTTTGTGGCGTCCATTCGTGGCCAGGCTATAAAATATCGAACAACATGGTAGGAGCTAACTAAAACTACGACAAATACAACCAGAGACAGTCCAATTGATCTGGCAAGAGGGTTTCTCGGGAATATGTGGAACCATTGTTCTACTAAAAATGTGAGTCCAACAGCGGCAAACATATATAAAAGAGGTAGAAGTACCGAAATATATTCGTACCCGTTAAGGAGTATTAAAGCTAAGATTATGGCGGTAAACATAAAAGCCGATTTCTTCAAGATTGCATAGCGTTCTCTATTAAATATGTATATTGAACCGGTAATTATAAGAACCAAAGTGACCCAATCTATAACTGGAGAGTAGTATAGCCACACAAGCGGGTTGTCCACTCCCTTAAAGACCAGTTGGCTTGGCAAATCAATTAGATTATTCAAAACATTTCTCGATGTTATGCCCTCCGGTAATCCCAACCAGGCTTTTAGAGTTACAGTGTCTTTCGAAAGGAAATATGCCAAAGGTACTAAAGGCGCTATAAATAAACCTGAAATAACGAATTTGTCTGTCTTTGTTATGGAACCGAGATATTTCTTAATATTTTTGAAGTAAAATATTATTCCTGCCAAAATAAGCCAAATAAATCCAGGTACGTAAAAACATAGAGACAACATTAGCGTCAAAAGATATGCCAACACACCAGTCGTTTTCTTGTTAATAACAACCGCTGCTAGAAGCAGAAAAAGCAGTACCAACAGTAGCGAGCTGCCAAAGCCAGTGTCCCTAGCATGAAAAATGACCCAAGTACTAGATGAAAAAATAAGTGTTGATAGAACCGTAATTCGGAAACTCACCCACTGTCTTATCAAAACAAAGAACAAGCAAGCCGCTAGAAATGCCAACGCAGCCGAAACTAACTTTGCGCTTAGGGCAGACGATAGGCCGGCCTTGATCAAAACAAGATCTAATATTTTCTTTGGTGCGAATAATATGTTTTCTTTTATTGAATCTAAGTTTCGGGTTTGGTCTAGTACGGCTTGGTCAAATGATGGGACTTTTGGAAAGTTCTGAATATTAGCAAAGTACAAACTCCCAATGAATATGAACAATAGTGCAGCGATAAAAATACCTAGCTTAAGCCGTTTTGGACTTTTTTGCTCTCCAACCTGGCTAACAACCTTTTCTTTAATCTTTTGGTTTAATTGGGAATTAGCTAGGATCTCAGCAGTTTTGGGTTTTAGAGTTGAAGAAACTTGTTTAACGCGGCGTATATCGGAAGCAATCCGAGGATTTTTAACAAAATCAATATTTTTAGGTCTTTTTGGCGGTTTTATATCCATATTCTTTAGCTAATATTGTAACACTGATAGCAACCTGGGAAGCAAAAGTGTTTATTTTTAAACCAGAAGATCACTGAGATAAAAATAATATTTTCGATTGAATCATATACATAGATACGATGAGTGAGAAAAGAATATTTTTAACCAGTGAGGGCTGGATTAAATACAGTCTTTGCTTCCTAGGTTGCTATAGCTACTGTTCTTGTGTGTCAAAAGGTGTGGTATGTTTTTTCTCAAGACTTCTGAATCTTTGCTTTTCTCTGTCGAAGAATAATTCAATCGCACCTATTGGTCCGTTACGGTGTTTTTTGATGAATATGTCAGTAATGTTTTTTCTATCGCTATCTGGATTGTAGTAATCTTCACGATACATAAATGCTACAACGTCAGCGTCTTGCTCGATTGATCCAGACTCACGCAAGTCAGCCAGCTGAGGAATCTGCGGACTTCTGCTTTCAACGGAACGACTTAACTGACTCAGTGCTATTAGAGGCACATTTAGCTCACGAGCAATCCCCTTAAGTCCTCTTGATATCTCCGAAATTTCCTGCACTCTGTTACCGCCATCGCTAGAAAAGCGTGAGCCACCACTCATAAGCTGCAGGTAGTCAACAATAATCAATCCAATTGGCCGTTGATGAGCCTCCCTACGAGCTTTTGTCCGCATATCATTAACAGTTATGCCAGGGGAATCATCTATATAAATCGGGGCTTCGCTAAGCGTACCCATCGCATGACCAATCTTTTCGAAGTCTGAATCGGTTAAATTACCTGTTCTTAGGTTCCAGGCATCCACCCCGGCTTCAGCAGCGAGTAACCTATCAACGAGCTGTTCCTTGCTCATTTCTAAGCTGAATAAAAGTACTGGTTCT